>CAKXIK010000030.1:15631-32726 GCA_934875675.1 uncultured bacterium | reverse complement strand
AAGACATGATTTTATACAATTCACCTCAACAATCGCTGTTTATTCAGAGGTTCCCTAGATACGGGGATGCGCATGGTTATTTCTTTGAAAGCTACAATCAAGCCGAGTTAAAGCGCACTGTCTGTAAATGAACTTGTTCAGGACAACCAGTCGCGCACCCAACAGGGTCTTCTGCGAGGCCTTCATTTTATTGCTTGCCAGAGTGCTGCAGGGCAATTGCTGTTGACTTGCGCGACAATGGCGAGGCCATCCGAGGGATAGGTCGACATATTGTTCTCGGCAGAACACACGAGACTGCTCTTGATACTCAAAGGCTTGGCCCACAGCTTTTAGTCATGAGCGACGCTTCGGAGTTCGCCTATAAATGCAACAATTTCTATCACCATGAGGATAGCAACGGCCCAAAAAATTTCCATATTTCGGAACTTTGCTCAGTGAAAAGGATAAAAAAATTGACTCTCATGGAGTCAAGAATCGTTTTATAGGATGCCGACCGATCACGGGTGGTGCGGATTTTATCAGATTAGCATTTGCGACAACGCCGCGATTTATCAAATCTTTGAGCAAGATCCCCCAGACATGGTGATAAATTTTGCCGTGAAAAGCCATGTGGATCGTTCAATTGAAGCCGCGCAGATTTTTTCCGCACCAGCATTCTGTACACTCAGGTTCTGTTGGAAGCTTGCTGCAAAACGGCGTAAAACGTTTCCATCCGGTCTCCACGAATGAGGTGTATGACGATCTGCGGACCTCCACTTGCCGGTATTTTAACAGCTATGGTCCCTACCACTTTCCTGAAAAACTGATACCCAGATGATCATCTGCGCGAGATTTTTTGAAGATCCATGACGAGTTGAGATAGCTGCGGGAGACATGATTTGCCGAAGGCATACAAAAAAGATAGACCGGAAAGGAAATAACTTCCTCTGGTTGCGGCAATTCTCAGCGGGATTATCAAAGGGAAAATGAATGCAGATATGCGAACGAGGAAATTTAGTCCGTTGTACCATCAGACGCTTTTCCTTCCCCCATGTTTCTGCGGAAAGCCATAGCGCCGGTCTGCAGAAGAATTTTTAAATCCACGAAGACATTTCTTTCCCGTATATACTTCATATCAAGTGCCATCCATTGGTCAAAGCTCAAGCCGTTCCGGTTACTTTTTGTTTGCCAATAGCAGGTGATTCCGGGCGTAATCGAGAGGCGCTTCATTTGCTGTGGGGTATACTGTGCAACCTCCTGCGGAAGGGGTGGCCGAGGCCCCACAAAGCTCATATCACCTTTCAACACATTCCATATCTGAGGCAGTTCATCCAGATTGGTGGCGCGAAGAAAACGACCAAATCGGGTGGTTCTGGGATCCTTTTTGATTTTGAATGCCGGTCCATCCATCTCGTTTTTGTCTGCAAGCTGATTCAGCATCGTTTCCGCGTGGGCTACCATGCTGCGAAACTTGTACATCTTGAAGCGTTTACCGCCTTGGCCGACACGGGTCTGTACGAAGATGGGACTCGTGCCCGGATCGTCCAACCAGATAAGAACCGCCAGTATCAGAAAGAGTGGCAGGAGAATAATCGATCCAAACAGGCTGCAAACAAAGTCAACGCTCCGTTTTGCCGCCAGATATCGTCTGGAAACGACATTGCTCGGCTCTGCGCAGACGGGATTCGGTGCACATTTTTCTGTATGATATTGAGTGTTCATGAGAGTACTGTTCTTCCTATCTTATTCGTTTATAAACTCTGGTTATTTTTGATTTTTGCTGAAAATCTACAGGCATATAAACGGTGACCATGTATGCCTGTCCTATCTCCGTAGGCTCCTTCAGCCTGGAGTGTCATTTGCGTTAGGGAGCGCTTTTGATAATTCTTCACCGCGATCTCGTGATTTTAGCATCGTTTCATTGTTATCCCCCGTGGATCGTCTGCCATATCCCGACGGAGACGTCCATCCCAATGATCCTCCTACGAAAACTGTCTCATCGCACTTTGCGTGCTGTACTTTTTTACCACTTTTCTATATTTTCATTCATCTCTTGTATTCCTTGTTCGCGTTTCTCTCCACTACAGGCTCATCATACACAGAAAGATACTTGTCTGTCACGGCATCCATCCGGTATGTTGATGCTTTTCGGGATGCCGCCGCTTTGCAGCGCGCATAGAGCGTGTAGTTTTGTGTCATTTCGGCAATAGCCCGCCCGGCTTCAGGAATGGGAACTTGCCCATCTGCCGTCAGAGAAACCAGAATACCTGTCTGCTCATCGCCGAACTGCAGCATCTCCGCCACATCCCCGGTATCCGTAGCCACAACAGGAATGTCGGCAAAATACATTTCGATAATGCCCAGCGGCGCGCACTCCAGCACCGATAGCAACAAACCACAGTGAGAAGCTGCGTAAACATCACAGGGCCGCTCGATCTCCCCCACCAGATGGACAAAATCCTCGGTTGATTCCTGCAGGAGCCGATCATAAATCTCTCCCCTGCCACCCAACAGCAGATGAATGTCTTTTCCTGAAATCCGCCGCGCTTCCCGTACCGCTGCAATGCACGCAGGCCAGCCTTTCTTTGCGACGGCTCGTGTAATAACAGAAAAGACAAACGCATCCTGCGGAATTCCGTAGGCAGTCATTGAACTGGGCTGAATGTCTTCCGGCGGCTCCATAGCGTTGCCGATCTTATGAAGCTTGTCCTCCGCGACGCCTGCCAGGCGAAACAGAGGCAGGTTATTATCCGCCACATAGGTCCATGCGTCCACGCCTCCGTCCACATTTCTCAGCAGAGCCAAAGCCTCTGCCTCCGGCATTCCTTCATATCCCCCATGAGAAGTGGCAATGTGACGGAAGCGGAGAAATGGAACCAGTCGCTTTACCCTGACCAACAGTTGCTGGGACGCTGTACAGTGGGAGTTCACCACCCGATATCCGTGCAGCAGCACCAACGCCATGCGCCAGAATCGATCGGTGGTATAGACCGGGATCCCCGGATGCAGACGGCTGCGTACCGATTTGTCTGCAGAGGGCTTCGTGCAGTGTACACCAACCGTATAGCCCCGATCATGCAGAGAATTAGCCAGTCGGATCGGAAGAATCTCCGCTCCTCCAGCCGAAAAACCCAGAATAGAGATGAGAATTTTTGATTTGTTTTTCATGAAAAGTACTCCGATTTTCCCAATCGATTCAGGAGAGCGTCCATAGTAGCTCGCGTGACAAGTGCCAGATTTTCTTTCTTATCTTCTTCCGATTTCTGAATCTGCAGCACAGAGCGAAGATAAGTCTTTCCAATCCAGCCATAGCGTATGAACCAATTGCGAATGTAGCGTTTTTTAATGACATACTCGTTTCGAAACAGGTAATACCGACGCCATGCAGGTGTGTGGCTGACCCGCTTATCCGCTTCATCGGCTTCCCGATGCACCATACAGGCATCCGTTACATGGAGAATTCCGGTATATGGTCTTAGTCGGAGGCAATAATCGGTATCATCGTAGTAAATAAAAAGGCTCTCGTCGGGACAGCCCGCTTTCTCGACCACGCCGCGGTGCATCATAAGTCCCACAAAAGTGGCAGTATCTACATAAAAAAGCGACCTGTTATACCATTCGGGCGGCACAAGCACCGTACGCACCGTACGCTCCTTTTCTATGATTCGCCTGCTACCGTAGGATATCCTGTCGGTGTCTCCCACATACTCCGTTCCGGTGAAACATTTCACCTCCGGATGACACTGGGATTGCGCCAACAGTTTTTCCGTGTAGTCCGGCGCGGGCGCGGCATCATCATCCATAACCATCAGCCAATCCCAGTCCGGCTTCTCCAAAGCCCATTGAAAGCCCCGGCAAAATCCGCCTGCTCCACCGATGTTGTTCGGCAGGGGCAGAAAAGAAAGCGTCTTAGGGTGTTCCTTTTGATAGGACGCCATCCAGCGGTCGGTCCCGTCCGTGGAGGCGTTATCCACCACGCATATCAGAAAGGGAGAAACCGTCTGAGCATACAGTGCGTTGAGACAGCGCTCCAACAGTCGCTTCCGGTTGTAGGTAACTACAATAACAACTACGCGATTATTTTCTTTCATGATTCCCTTTCCGGAGTATAAACTCCATCATCTCACACAAGATTGGCTCTCTGATGACCCATAATACCCCGATGTACACTGCAGCGAAAACAAGGCCTGTTACCGCCAGACTCCAAAACAGTGAAAGCGATGTGAAGCGCTGCAGCAGAAGTACACACGCCGTAGACAAACCCACACCGCAAAGTGGCTTTTTCACTGCATCAAGCAATGGCAAACGAACCTGCATCCGCCACAGGCAGAGAAGCTGAACCAGCACCACAAAAAGCTCCGCACAGACGGTCGAAAAGGCGGCTCCCGCGCCCTGATAGAGAGGAATCAGCCACAGATTCATCACAAAATTCAGCAAACAGCCTACTGCAAGTGAAAGAAGCATCTGTTTTTGCTTTCCCATGGACAGCAGAAGCTGCGTGCCGGACACGGTGGACACCCCAATGAAAAAGATAGCTGCGCCCAGAAGCTTCAGAATCGTTCCAGCGTAGACATACTCCGCACCGCAAAACAGCAGAATCATTTCATCTCCGCAGATCCACAGCAGAGCAATAATGGGCAGAGACACAAAGCAGGCATACCGCAGAGATTTGTGCGCCGTGTTCCAGTAGTCGTGCATATTCTGTTCCTTGTATTGCCGCGAAAGGCGGGGTAAAAAGACATTCCCCAGAGAGGAGACCAACGCAGTCAACAGGAGCTTCAGCTTCAGAGCCGCCTCATAATTTCCGATCTGCTCTGCCGTACTCACAAAACCCATCATGGTCACATCCATGTTGGAGAAGATGGTGAGGGAGACAGACTGGATAAAAAACCATCCGGTGGCGGCATAGTGGCAGGAAAAGCCTCGGGTCAGGCGAATAGGCGCGCCCAACAGTTCTCGGGCGTACAGGAAATTCAGAAGATTGGTACCCACGGCAGAGAAGGCTAAAATGCCCGCGTACAGCAGACTGTCCGAAGCGTTGCGGATCAGGATAAAGATGAGAAGCAGCGACAGGCACTTGAAGGAGATCGTGCGGAGGGTGATATAATCAAACTGCTCCATGGCCGTGTAAAACCAGCTTACACCCAAGAAATCGGTGGCAAAAATAACACCGGACAACAGCAGATACGGCCATATGGCACGGAATCCGGGGACTGCCATAACAGCACCTGCGAACAGAATAACAGCCAGTAGTGTTGTAACGCTATTGGCTGTCAGCAGTTCCATCGCTGTACGTTGAAGCGCGGCACGATCTCCCCGCAAACGGGAGCAGGTGCGCACGGCATAGGAAAACATTCCAAACGTGGCAACGGCCGCAAAATAGCTGCTTACGGAGGAAGCGAATCCGATGGTTCCCAAATTGGCAGAACCCAGTGTCCGCGTGATGTATGGGTAGGTGATGAGCGGAAACAGGAATCCGGATGCCTGAAGCACATAGACCATCATCAAATTGTATTTTCCGGAATGCGTTCTCAACTTTGGTCTCCCCCCACACGATCCAGTATGGTAATGTTATGGTCGCCAAACCATTCGCAAATGGTTTGACGAGCCTCATCCATTCCGGCCGCACCTCTGAAAGCGTTGCCTGATTTTCCGCCAAAATGGTGAAGTATATTCTCGTGCTCTTCCACTACCACGACTTGTCTGCCATCCTTCAACGCCTGCGCCTGAATTTTGGTAATACTCCAAAACCATTCATAACGCTCGTCCAACCGGTATTTTTCGTAGAGCCCACGGTCAAACAAAATGCAGTATCCGTCTGCCCGAATCGGCTTGTCCCGCACTAAACCGTAGGCACAAATTCCTCCTTCTGGACAGCGCGCCAGCAGTGAAGTTAGCCATCGATCGTCGCGAATTTCCACATCGCTGTTAATGAGCAGAAAATGGGTCACATCATCGGAGGCCAAACGGCTGCCTGCATTGTTGCCCCTGGCAAACAGAAGATTTTTACGGTTTAGCAAAAGGGTATGAATCTTGCCCTGCCGCTTCAGCCTGCGCAAAAGCAGGCGTGTGGGCAGGCAGGAGTGGTTGTCCACCACGATCAGCTCATAGTCCACACCCTGTGTGTGCGCTGCCAGTGATTCGACCGCCAACTTTACATAAGCAGGCGCGTTATAGGTCAGCATGATGATAGCGATCTTCGGATATGTCATGATATTCCTTTCTTAAACTGCTGCATCCACAGACGGATGTTCTCCCAGGGCATTTGCAGGAAGAGAGGTGATTCGTCAAAAATGCTCTTTTCCAAGGATTCAGCAATGTCATTTCGAGAAATGATGGGTAGGTTGGTATCTTTGCCTATCTCTGCAGCGCGGTTATCAATGGCTATAATGCGGCTTCGGCAGCCGTTGCGGAGTGCAAAGATGCCTGCGTGAAGGCGATTTCCCACATAATCCGGTCGCTTGGTGCAAAGCAGGATTTCGAATGCCTCCCAGTCTCGCGGAAGGATTGAGATCGCCTCCTTTTCATCGCGGGTTAGGAGCGTCATCAGGTAACGGGTGTCTTCCGCGCTTTGCGGCCAGAAAAAGACCTCTTTGTACAGAGAAAACAGCAATTGCAGCTGCTGACCGTCCCGCAGACGATCCGCCTGATAGCAGGTGAGCGCCGTAACTACGCAGTCACTTTTACGGGTTGGGATATCGCGGCAGTGAGACTCGGTCAGATCCCACATTGTGGGGCAGCCCGTATACAGGACATTTTGCACACCGACTGCCTGCAGTTGACTCTCCGTGTGGCGATCCCGGACAGAGTGAAGCCTGTCGTTATGGAGCAATCGTCGGTAAAAGCGCGTGCTGAAAGCATCTGCCTCTCCATAGTCTGACCAGCCGCAGCCCATAAGACAGATTTCGGACAGCGTTGTAAAATCAGTGGGAAGCTTCCACTGGCTGTGTCGCACATTGCCGGAAAGAAGGTTGGAGCCGGTCACCAGCAGCAGTCCTGCCTCACGCATTTGCTCCTGCTCCGCGTGGGACGGATGAATGTGGGTTGAAATTTTGCCTGAAACGAAAGTCTCTCCCGGCGGAAAATGTGCCAGGCAGGATTGCTCGATCCACGAATCTCCCAGATTTCCTGTCCTGAGAGCCGGCGTCAGGAGTACAACCCGGTGAGAGTCCTTTTGGGGCGGGGCAGGGAAATTTTCCAGAGCGCGCAGACGGTCTTCGTTTTTCGCGTCGGAGTAAAAAACATGTTCCTGCACTCGCTCGGGCAGGCTAATCTCATATGGATTGTGACACTTAGCCGTCTCCCGCACCCGCTGAATGCGCCGATATGCGCCGTCCACCCGGTTGCCAATCCGGTTGCCAAATCGATTGCAAAAGGAAAGTCTGCGCTCCTCAGCCAGCTTCTCCTCCCGCGTCATCCATGTACAGCTGAAGTGGTGGATGGAATAGGTGTTATCGCTCAGATGCAGCTGCCCGGTACAATAATCCTTGGCCGCAAAGTAATCCACCGAGTAGACCGTAAGCTGCTCCAGCCGCTGAAGCCGACCGTCCATTCGGATACCCAGCTTTCTCAGCCTTGCGGAAACATATTCCGGGCTGGGGGTAAGATTTAGGGTGCCATCCTCCTGATAAAAGGAAATATTCTCATACATATCCCGCAGTGCGCGGATAACAGGATCGCCTTTCTCCGCGCCGAATCCCAGACCTGCGTTGACCTTGTCCTGAGCCTCAAAGCCCAGGTAACACCGGTTGTTTAACAGCTTGTCCAATGGTTTAATCAACTCCACATCGGTGTCCAGATAAATGCCGCCTTCGCGATAAATAATGTCAAAGCGAGCATAGTCGGGGACAAAGCCCCAGCGCGCCTCCCGATAGGCACTTTCCATATATGCGTTTTTTCCGATGTCATAGTTGCTTTCATCCCATCGGATAATTTCATAGTCGGGGCAGCACCTTTTCCAGGACTCGATATACCGCTGAAATTCTGTGGGAACCGGTCGCCCGGAAAACCAACAGTAATGAATTTTTTTCGGGATCACGCCTCCACCTCCTTCGTTTCCTCTGGTTTCATATAGGGTATAGCCAGCAAAAAAAAGACCGTATAGGCACTTTCCATCCGCAGGCTGACATCATAAAACAAGAGAAAGAGGCAACTCACGCTCAACACGACGGTCAGATGGTTAAGCAGTGCCCGATCTGAGTTCTGTCGATATCGCATTTGGTTTTTCCATGCTGTCATGCCAACGACGACAAAGAACCCTATGTACAACGCCGTTCCGAGAAAGCCAATTTCCAAAAACAGAAAGGCAATATGAATCCAAACATAATGCAGGCTTTGATACGCCTCATAAAACGGGGTGGTCAAAAAGGCGAAACCGGAATAGTCACAGTTTCCCAAACCAAAGCCCAGCAGTGAGGAAGGTCCGCTGTCAAAAAAGTTTTTAAATAAATAAGGAACGGCGGTCAGTCTGTTCAGATCGCCGCTGGCGGAGTAACCGGATAAACGGGTGATCTCCTCCCACACACCGCCAGGCAAAAAAAATCCGGACCAGTATTCCGGCTGCAAAACCACGGTAAATACTGCCATCATCAGCATACCCGCCGCACAAATTCCCGCGGTTTTTAAAAAACGGGGATTCCACTCTTTCTTGCGCATTTGGATCACCAGCGCCACTATCACGATGATGAACAGTTCAAAATAGTACGCCTTTAATTCTGAAAGAATTGAGATGGTCACACCGGCGGCAACTACCAGAACAAACCGCCACAAGGGGATTCGCTTGTGCAGATAACGGAGAAGTGACCATGACGTTACGATAATCAGCAAAATATTCATATAGCTGCTGCCGTTGTTCGCGGTGCCAAAAAGTCCTGCAATGTTATCAAACGGAAGCCGCTGCACCCAGAACTGCCAGCAGCAAACCGGGACATTTAAAAAGAGAAACCATTCCAGCACCTGCAGCATTGACGGAATCTGCTCTAAACGAATCCAACAGAGACAGGAAAGGAAAAACAGAAAAAATCGAAATGTATTGCGCAATCCCCATAGATAATACAGAATCGGGCCGCGATTTACAAGGAACCCCACCAGCGTGTACAACAGAAAAACCGCGAGAAAACCCATCACAACGCGAACGGCGTATTCTCTGCGCGAAATCAACCGTTTGACAGAGCACACAAACAGCACCACATTCAAAATATCCGCCAGGTACAAAATACCCCGCGGCAACCCAACCACCGATATCAGGAAAGGGGCGGCCAACAGATAGCAAATAAGAAACCTCAGTCCTATTTGGACGTGCCGCTCCGACCGCGGAAATAAACGCGGACGCGTTCTGCCAGAAGTCCTGTTTTCGTGATCCAATATATCCATTTCCATCTTCTCCATTTAAGACTTTGTGCTATCAGCTTTCTCCCCAAACCGGTTTGAAAGGCATTGGCGGACAGGCATTGGCGCACCCTGTCACACGAACCCATTTCCCGAAGATGCGCTATGACGTCTTTGCGTCCGATCTCCGATTCAAACAGAAGCTCCTGCTTGATACAAACGATCAAATTCATGCAGATACAGTTCTCTATGCCTCGCCGAAGAAGCGTCTCCACACCATACGCACCCGCGGCCGTGGTCAGTGCCCCATCCATACGCAGTGCTGCACGGAAGCGATCCGCTTGATAGCGGGTGGTAAGGGAGCTTGTACGGATAACATAATAATAAAGGTGCTTGGGATAAACACGGACGTTCTGCGCAGCCGCACAGGCACCCAAATTAAAAAATACATCCTCTGATAGGATCTCACGTTCGGAGAGAAAGCGCAGATGATTTGCGGCAATCACTTCTCTTTTATAGAGCGCCGCCCAGACAGACAGTCCGGTAAAGCCCGCTCCGTGCTGTGGTTTTCCCAACAGCGCGCTTGCAAAGAGTTGACCCAGCGATTCTTTTCTTCCGGTGTAGAGCATTTTGACAGGCGGAACATCATAAGGATCCGCCTGTCCGCCCTGTACCCGAAAATGCCCGAAATAACAGATATCGCATGGATTATCCTGCAGATAACAGAGAAGCTGCTCGTAAGCCGTTGTGTCCAGATAGTCGTCGGAATCCACAAAGGATACATAATCCCCGGTAGCGTATCGAAGTCCTGTGTTACGGGCAAATCCAAGCCCCTGATTTGACTGATGAATGACCTGTACTCGCTGATCCTGTGCTGCATATCGGTCACAAAGTTCACCGGAGTTATCCGTCGATCCATCATTAATCAAAAGAATTTCCAGATTTGCATAGGTCTGATGAACAATAGAGTCCATACATCGACTCAAAAATTCCGCAACATTATAGACCGGAATGACAACGGTGATCTTTTCCATATCTTTGTTCAATCTCCTCTACGATCTGCGCCCCGATGGCCTCTTTGCTGTGCTTTCTTCCCTCATCTCGGCAGCGGTCAGCCATTTCCTGCCGCCGGTCAAACGCACGCTCCATAGCACTGACAAAGCTTGGTGCTTCCTCAGTGCCTGCCACCGCTCCCGTTTCTCCATCCCGCACCTGCTCCCGCAGTCCCCGAACCGGGAAACAGACCACCGGCAGGCCGGCGATAAAGGCCTCCAACACCGCCAGAGACGCCCCCTCACCAGCCGAAGCAGTGACAAATACATCTGCCCCAAGCAAATACTGCGATACTTTCGTGGCCGGTACAGAACCGATTAGGCGCACCTGCTTCTCCACACCGTTTTTGATAATTGCACGCTCTACAGCCTTCCGATCTTCTCCATCGCCCACTATATCCAATCGGCAGGAAGTCCCCCTCTGTCGGCAAAACTGCTCAAACAGCTCTACAAGAAGCGGAACTCTTTTAATAGGAGCCAGCCGACCCACATACAGGAATACGCAGTCTGTTTCGGTTTTATCCAACGGATGAGAAACCGGGGGGCTGTATTCTGTCGGGCTTCCGATGGCGACCAGCTTGCTCCGCAGCGCCTCGTGTCCGGATGACAGATAGTCCTCCAACTCTTCCCGACCCGTAACCACAAAGGAAAAATCAGTCATTTTTTGCGCCAGCAACATAAAGGGACGTTGCAGGAGGGTTTTAAGCGAGGTATCGGAAAGATATTGCAATCCATGCTGATGATACACCAGTAAGTTTGTTTTCGTTTTCATGAAAAGCGCCGCCACCACTGCGCAGCTGCCTGTATGCAGGTAGATAAGATCATAATGCGACAGCTCTTTCTTATATCGCTCTAAAGACATCCCTCTCCAAAAATTAGGGATTAGGCGACCGCCGCGTTTGGCATTTGCAAAAGTGTGTATAGGGAAAGATTCCCCTCGAATCATCAACGGCTCAGGAGCAATGCCATCAACCGAAACGCCCCACAAATCGACAGAAAAACGCTTTGTCAGCGTCTCAAGAATCAGTCGCTCGTATTGCAACATACCGCCCATGGGCCAATCGTAAAAATTACATAAATCAACAAATGCCATATGTAGCTTTTCCATATCAGATATAATCCCTTTCGAAGAGTGCCCGATATGCCGCGGCAATGTCTTCCCAGCTGAACCTCTCCCGTATGCGGGAGACAGCGTTTTCACCCAAACGGAACCGGGTTGTCTCGTCCATCTGCTCAGCATGATCGATCAGTCCGCGCAGGCTATCCGGCTGCTTTGTCCAATATAAAGCGCCGTCATCTCCGCACACCTCACGGTTGAACACTACATCCAACACAAGATTGACCTTGGTACAGCACAATCCTTCCAATAAGCTTGGGTTGGTGCCTCCAACCTCGTGACCATGGAAGGAGGCAAACGCACTCTCTCGGATGGCACACAACAGCTCCGGATCGTATACCGTGCCAACAAAACGGATGCGTGAATCCGCGCCGCAGCCCGTGACTTTTTTAATGTGTGCCTGCAGCCGATGATTTTTCCCCGTGATAATGGCAAGCTTTCTGGCTGTGTGGCTTGACATAAACTCCCGAATAATCTGCTCAAAATTGTTTTCAGGCACGAAGCGACCTACCAGAATATAGTAGCCGCCTCGGCACAGTCTGTGACAACTTAGCCATTCATCCAGTTTTTCAGCATCTGCTGCCGCTTTTTCCGCGCCGTAGGAAATATACCGGGTCTGGGGGTGGTATTGGGCGTATCGCTGAAGAATGTCTGCCTCAATCGCCCTGCTGTCGCAAATAATTTGATCCGCAGATCGGATCATTCTGCGCTCCGAATATTTCCAATAAAGTCGCACCGGCCAGCTCCATTTTTTTCGCTTCCACTCCTGCCCATCCGGGTTTACATACAGCACACCTCCCAGCCGGTGAATCTGACGGCTGTACCGACGAATGACAAAGCCAATCCGACAGGCAAGAACATAGAAGATCGGGTGCTCGATCTCCGGATGCATACGGCAATATGCAATGAAATTTTCCAGCGCAGCGCAGTCATACCAGATCGCCTTGGCAGGGCCAATGGAGGGCGTGGGAACAGACACACATCGGGAATGATGATAAAAGAACTCGCATTGCTTTTTGGATTGGCAGGCAACATGATAATCGACTGCTTCACCGCTGTATTCCGTCAACTTATCCACAAAGGTTTCAAACCCGCCGTAACGGGCGGGAATTCCTTTGGATCCCACGATAAAAACCTGCGCTTTTTTTTGGGCTTGTATTTCCATATCGTTCGTCTGCCTCCGCATATTGGCTTATGTTGTGAGGAGCCGTCGTGCCAAAGACAGTGCCCCGGCTACCACGGCATCCATGTTATAGTATCGATACTCTGCCAGCCGCCCCAGCAGAAACAGATTTGAAAAGTGAGACGCCAAGTCAGCATATTGCCGGTATAAACTCTTACTTTTCTCACAGATAACCGGGTAATAGGGGGTGTCTCCTGCTTCACCGCAATAGGCCCGAGGATACTCCCGTACAATAGTGGTTTGCCCTGAAAGGCTCTGACCGGTTAAATACTTAAACTCCGTAATGCGGGTATATTCCTTGTCGACCGTATAGTTTATCGTCCCACAAGACTGAAAAAAATCTTGTGCATAGGTCTCAAACTGAAAATCCAGTGTTCGGTAAGGAAGCCTGCCGTAAACACAGCCGAACAGTTCGTCCGCCGCGCCGGAATAGATAACCGGGCCGTCAAAATTCCGATCTTCCAATAAGATACCTTTTGACGATAATTTCAAGAGCGTCAAAGCGTCGGCATTCAACTGCAGTCGAATGCCCGGGTGATCCAAGAGCGCTTCAAAAAGTCGAGTGTAACCTCCGGCAGGAATGCCCTGATAGATATCTTGAAAATAGCGGCAATCCCGGCTGAGAACGACCGGAACACGGGCGAGGGTGTCCGGATTGATCTGCTCCGGTGTACCGCCCCACTGCTTCAATGTGTAGCCAAGAAATACCTTCTCATATATATAGTTTGCAAGCTGCACTAGTTCCGGTTTGTTACTTTCCCGAAGCTGCATCACGGAGATACGACCATTTGGGCCATATATCTCCTGCAACACGTGCGCCAGACGCTGTCCGGACTGCGCACCGAATGCGATTTCCAGAGAACAGATATTAAAGGGAACAGGGAACTCCAGTCTGTAACCTTGCTCACCGGGAATACTGGCGACCACCTTGTGAGAATAATCCCGCCACGAAGTAAAGCCCGAAAGAAACTCAAAAACGTCTCGGTCATTGGTATGAAAAATGTGGGGACCATATTGGTGGATAAGAACACCGGCCTCATCCCGCCGGTCATAAGCACTTCCTCCGATATGATCGCGTTTTTCCAGCACAAGGACGCGTTTTCCCGCGTCTGCCAATCGGCGAGCGGTCACTGCACCGGCGAAACCCGCGCCAACAATCAGAGCGTCAAAAAATGACATGTCATCTCCCTTTCTTCTCCCCATCAAACAAAATACTTATCAGTGCAAAAAATGTCGAATTCATATATATAATATTATAAAATTTATGTACGTTTGTCAATCGGAGGTGTCAAGCGCCCTGACTCGGTGAAGCGTAGTCGCATTGGAGGGTTTCGCACGACAGAGCAGATTTTACATCTATAACATATGATCGTTAAAAGTAACAAAAAAAGACACCACCATCAGACAGCATCTTTTTCATTCAGGTAGTTTTAGTGAATAGCAACCAGACTGAATACCAAACTGTGTCAACGCGAATAACGGCCATAAAATTGGGCGGATAATAGCCTATGGACAATCCCGTGCAAAACGAGGGACTGGCATAAGCACAATTTTCCATCTTTTTGAAGATAGGTTTGTTATCTGTGCTTATTTGCCGCTTGCCCTTCATAGTCTTTTGTAATTGCCATTGTTGTCAGAACTCCAGCGGTAATGAATAGCAGCACAATCCAAAGAGGTGTATTATTGTTTCCTCCGGTTGGCGGCGTAGAACTCTGAGCGATTTTTCTTGTTGCAATTACGCCGCAGCCGCACAAGCGGTCGGTGAAAAAGCTTATCCGGTTACCGTTCAACTTGCTTTCAAATATTTTTGCATTTCCGTTATCGTCAACATTAACAATTTGGAAGTCCTTGTAGTTTGCAAGTTGCTCTTCTGTCAAGGTAAGGGTTATTTTAACCATTCCATTGGGCTGAACCGTTTTTTCACCCCGCATCAAAAAGATGTCAACCATCGAAACAACATCCTTGTCGCTTGCCACAAGCTTTATACCGGAAGTCTGTTTCTCCGTTGGATTTACCCGTGTTACAACAAGCCGTAAGTTTGCGTCAAAGGTTGTTTCTTCTAATGCCTGAACCACTGTTCCAGTTGGTAAGTCTGTCAAAAGAAGATTTGTAACTGCCGCAGCATCGTCAATTTTTCGGATCAGTGCTTCCGCCTTGGCATTAATTGAGTCAAGGGCTGTTTTCTCCGCCTCGGTCAGATTTCCGGTGTCAACAAGAGCATCAATATCGGTGATCAGTTTATTGATGTTTTCTTTATCACTTGATTTAACCGTCGACAAATCATAGCGGTTTACTGCAGTTAATATTCGTGCGATTTCATCCGCTATTGTCATAGTTACGTTATAATAAACAATATCTGTCACTGCAGCTGCAACTTTTGTGCCGCTGAAGCGGTTGTTTGTATTTGTAACAATGCAGTAGTAGTAGGTTGTTCCTACGGCGGTAACAGAAGGAATATAGGAAGCATTTTTCGCGCCGCTGATGGCTGTACCACCTGCTGTGCTGTTTGTTGAATTGCTGTACCATTGATAAGTAAGTGTTCCGCCGTCAGTTACACTTGCGACCACAGTTAGCGGTATTACCGCGTCACCGGGTTTGTAGGTGTGGCTGCCGGGCTGTGCGGTGATAACAGGGGTTACGGCGTTGGATATGGGCTTGATTTGAATGTATGTCGTCCTCGCAAGATTAGCATCGCCTGTAATCATGGCAGGTTTTGCGGCGTTGTTATATGCTGCATAGCCATCTGCAATCAGTGCAGAAATACTGACAGCACTGATTGCCCTTCCCGGATTGCCGTCAGTGGCTCCGGTAAAGGTTCCACCTTCAATGGTAACATTACCGGATGAGACCTTGAGACCTTTTCCGCCATCACCGCAGCTACCTCCCCGACCGCAGCAGCCGCCATTTAAGGTACCTCCTGTTATGGTAACGGTACTGTCAGATACCGTAATACCGTTGCCTCCGTCACCGCTGGTGCCGTCACCGCTCATACCTCCATCACCGCCGGTAAAGGTGCCGCCGGTGATGGTAACCGTAGCAGAGGAAATTTCAATACCGTTGCCACCTGGTTCTGCGTTATCGTCCATGTTTGGAGCGGAAGCTCCCTCTCCGCCGACAATTGCTCCACCTGTACTGCTATCCATAATAGTCAAAATTGCCGCACCGCTGACAGAAAGCGCAGTATATCCCGCCTCGCCGTCATCTCCCGCCTTTCCGGTAATGGTATGTCCCGCCAGATCAAGACTCATGGTTCCACTTGTAATGCTGATGGTACCAGTAAGAGTAATGTCCTTTGTCAGCATCACAGTTTTGGTGGAAATGTCCACCGAGCAGGAGTTATCCACAATCGTGTTCAGTTCCTGCGCTAATGTTTCAGCACCTGTAGTATTTGCTGCCATCGCCACTGTGGGCAACAGGTTGAGAAGCGTGCACAGGCACAAAACGAGTCCCAGCGCCTTTCTTATAGCTCCGTGCGTGATGCTTCCTGATAGTCGTACAAATTGACCCATTTCTTGTTTTTTCATGGAAACTCCTCCTATTTCATTACGACAGAACATATCCGACAATCTCATCTGTTATACCACCGGTGTGCTTTAAAAACAACAATTTTCACCGCTCATTCTTACTTTGCCAAGAAAGGATAAGCGATATGATCTTACATAAACGGCTGGAAAACGGTGGATGCATATGCCGTCAACTTTCATGTTACAGGAACCCTGATAGCTTATCTGTTGCCAATTTACTTTTGTAAACTTAAGTATACCCTATGAAAGTGCTAAAATGGAACCCCCTTTATGAATTTTTTCTCTCTAAATACATACTGCAACTGCAAAAGCAACAAGAGCTGCACAATCCGTTTGGACTGCACAGCTCTTTGACGTGTATGCTATATTTTTGTAATTTCTACGCGAGTCAAGAGAAAAAAATGGATCGAACTCCTGCCAACTTTTTTTGAATTCGTGGGGAACCTCGCAAATCATCTGATTGATTTCGGCAGTACCGGCATTCAGATAGGCGTTTACTTTTTTCCTTTACCATATCGCGTTTCAAGTATTCACGAAAACAAGGGATGACAGCCACCAGCGCATTCCGGCGGAGCTTCGGCAATACGGTTTTGCACTGAATCGCAACACGGTACAGCGGCGAATGGAAGTGTGAGAAAGAATATTTTACACATGTACACCAAAACAATCTTGCTGCTTAATCCTCGATTTCAATGCGATAAAGTCTTTTTTTGCTTGCAAACCAAACCGTTCCATCTGCGGTTCTCGTGCAAGTCTGAACAAAGTCAGGCGTTGGGCAGCTGCAAAGAATCTTTCCATCCGGAACCGCAAGAATCAAAATTTTTCCATAGGTAAAGACCAGCATTAATCGTTCACTTAACGGCAGCAGTTCTGTCGGGGCATTGTCGGTTTTTTCTTCACTGATTGTACCAAA
>CAKXIK010000030.1:0-15621 GCA_934875675.1 uncultured bacterium | reverse complement strand
ATTCTAACGTATCCTCATCAAACCATTCTACTTTGCCTTCCCTGTTTTTGCGATCCCATAAAATCACATAAATTCGATTTTCGGTTACTGCCAATTTGCGAGGAAGTTTTCCATCTTCGAATTGATGTTTCTTTAAGATCTCTCCGTCGCAGGAAAGCTGCAGCAGATAGAATTGATCCTCTCTGTCCGCCATGCCGCTTGCAGAACCACTCGTGACAGCAAACAAATGATTCGCCCCTGATGCAATATGTTCAATCGCCTGACCCTCAATTAAATTAAACCAGGATTGCACTTCCTGTGTCTGAGGATCAATCCGACTGATTCCGCCGCCAAATGAACCATAATTGGCGTACCATCCCGTCCAGATCGCCCCATCCGGACCAACTACACTTTTTCCATTTGGACGAATCATTTCCGGTGCCACTGAACGCAGTGTCTTTGGATTCTGGTTTTCGCGCTGATTCCATGGCTGTGACGGATCATAAACCACATGATCTCCTCCGCAATATGCGGTGAGATACAACTTTCCATCCAACGGTGCAATTCCGTACACTTCTCCTCCGGCATTTGTCACCGCATTCGTATTTTTGCTTTGATTGGAGGATGGATCAAAGCAAAACAGAGTTTGACCATTTT
This sequence comes from uncultured bacterium, assembly GCA_934875675.1. GTDB lineage: Bacteria > Bacillota > Clostridia > Oscillospirales > Acutalibacteraceae > CAKXIK01. Next base: position 14,985 of record CAKXIK010000030.1, on the reverse strand, counting down.
CGGCAGAACCCCATATTTTATTTCCAACCGCCGTAACTGTCATAATCGCCGTAGCCGGCGCCTCTGCCGGAATATTATGATAAGTCATTGTCCCGCAATCCCAAATGTAATACTCCTGACCTTTAATTCCGACAATCCGTCCATCTTTCAGACTAATCCCCCGAAAGTTTTTCGGAAAACCATCCGGCATTTTGGGATGGAGTATTTCTTTGTAATAGTCACGCACGGAATCTGGACACTTCGGCAGATTCTCCGCTGACAAACCGGCATCAAACGGACCGCACAGCGTTTCCAGGGTTACTGCATTCACAAAACGAAGCCCTTCTGCATTTTCCAGACAGATAAAATCACCTTGTGCTGTCTTGACACTATCACCGTCTGTTCCCAACCGTACCCATTCTGATGTTTGAACACGATATAACCAGGACTGTTTTTTATTAAAGCCAATACTAACAGCAATGTCTCCGGTAGAGGTCGTAAAAACAAAGCGGGAATACTGATTTTCCTCACAATCCCCTACCCTGCCTAAATTGGTCAGCTCCCGTGTAACCGGATTAAAGCGCACAAGAACACACCCCGGAAATGTTCCTGCATAAATACAGCCATCACCTCCCAGAGCAAAATTCCACAGATACATCTCCTGTTCCAGACGGCAGGAATGTACAAAACGGCGCTCCTTCATATCAAAGCAGTGCAGGCTTCCAAAGTGGTCACAGGTTCCCACCAACAATTCTCCACGATCAGGCATCCAAAACAATGCCCATGCACCGGCATCGTCCGGAAACTGATATTGTTCACATACGCCTGTTTTGGGATTGAGGATTAAAATTGAGCCTGCTCCCTCTGCGGCATAATTACTGAATACAATTTTTTCTTGTAAATCCCGCGGATCCTTTTCAATATAGATGGTATTCATAACAGAAAAATTATGGCATGGTTCACTTTGCAAAATTGCTCTCACGGAGACATCTTCCTTTCGCGTTGCTATTATCTTTTTAAGCTCCGGTTGACTATATCACGCTTTTTCGCATATGAAAAGCCCCCTTTATACCGAAAGACAAAATCGTTTAATAAAAACAAAAACTTACTATTTTTAAAACGGGGAAAAAGTAAATTATGCAATATTCTGCAGAGAATATGCATTGAATTTATTTGTCCGTTTTGTTATTATTAATACGAGACAATTCACAGATATTTGTGAATTGGGCATTTAGCGGAATGCTCTTGTCTTCATTTTCTCCCTTAAAAAAGACTGCTGCAAACTATGGGTACTGGTGAATACCCATTTGATGCTCACGGCATCTGGTTTACGGCAGTCTTTTTTTATCATTGCACTTACCGTTGTACATGAATAACGATGAGACTAACTTTTTTAATATCCGGTTGGTTTTATTCTTTCTCTGCCGCCTGTGCAATCTCTTTTGTTTCATGTATGGTTCCAAAAGGATGTTGCGGCGGTGCATAAAGCGAATACAGTTTAAGCGGCGTTTTTCCGGTGTTGATAATATTATGCCATGTGCCCGCTGGAACGATTACCGCATAATGTCTATCGATCGGTCTGATCACGTCTATTTCATCTTTTTGACTCCCCATTTTCACCAAACCCTGTCCGGATTCAATTCGAATAAACTGATCAAGATTCGGATGCATTTCCTGTCCGATATCCCCGCCCGGCTTAATACTCATCAGGGTCAGCTGCATATGCTTTCCTGTCCAAAGCGCCTGGCGATAATAAGGATTTTGCATGGTATACCGATCAATATTAACCACAAATGGTGCCGGCCCCATATCCCACGACTTTACTCCATTAGTTCTCATTCAGATTCTGCACTCCTTTTGCAAAAATTTCTTCCTGCTCTATATTATTATGCAAAGCAGCAATGTGACTCTGAAACTTCTACAAAAAAAGTTTTATGTTCTTTTTGATCCTTTGGTTGTGGAGTAAGGCACTTAACAGATTGGAAATATAAAGCATATAAATACAATGAGAAATAAATATTTCTCGTTATGCTTAACATTCAATTCAAAACGAATGGCTGCAGCCGAAGGACCTGCAGCCTATACGGAGGTGCTTCCATGGCTGTTATGATTGCAACGGTACTCAAAGTCCAAAAATGCGACCTGCTCGTATGTGACCTTTCTAATGATTGTGAGGTTCTGGTGCATTGTGCAAAGGCATGCTGTTTTTGTGTGGATGACAAAATACGCATTGAATATTCCGGAATAATGACAATGAGCATTCCACCGCAAATTTCCGCCACTTGCATTACCTGCTGTTAATCAACTCTGCCAACTGTTGCCCAAACAGCAGTTCGGAGGTATTCCCCTCGCGGAATACCTCCGTTTTTGCATGCAGTCTAAATTTTCGTTCTGTTTTAGGTCGGATTATTCCACGCCCTTGGTCTTTGTCAGCTTTCCCATAAAATCACTCGCATAGTTTGCACCGCGACTTGCAAACACGCCTGTGAGGATGCAGCCAACATAGGGCACTGTAAATGTAACGCCCAACTGTGCGAGAATATCTGCCCGGCTCAGCACACAAAGCACAATTGATACTGCAAGCGCGGAAAGCTGAATGATCATTGTTTTTCGATTGGACATCGCAATTAATGTTTTTGCATATTCCACTAATCCCTCTGTAATGACCGCCAACACCAGAAAAAGGAAAAACAAATTCATAAAATCTACCCGCTTTCTAATCAGCTCAAATACCAAAAATCTTTACCGCAATTTTTACATCACGTTTTTTGATACTCTTCCTGAGAAAGCTTAATAGCTTCACGCTCTGTGAAGTAATTTTTGTATTCTCTTAATGTAATATTCTTGGTGATTTAATAATCATGCAGAACAAACGAAAGCCTTTTTCAAAATTTATGATACGAAAAAACAAATTATTCCTCTCACAAGAAAAGACGCATACCTTGGGTGTGACAATGCTTCTTTATTAGAGCGGATCCGTTAGTTTGTGCAATTTTGAAGGAGATGTTCCCTCAATCTTTTTGAAAGTACGTATGAAATTGGAATAATCATTAAATCCAGAACGTGCACACGCCTCTTTGACACTATATCCATAATACAACAGGCGCTTAGCTTCTGCCACTTTTCGCAGAATAATATATTTATTAATAGTCAATCCGGTTTCTGCTTTAAAAATAGTGCAAAGATGATTTTCATTAATGAACAGCTTGTTAGCTATTTCACGAATCGAAAGATCGTTATTAAACTCTGATTCAATATATTGAATTGCTTTATCCGACCATGTTTCCGGTGCAACAACCGCCATGTTCTCGTTAGAATGGCGACGAAAGCGATTACGCACAAAGGAGATGATGTCCAACAGGCGAACCAACAGCATCAATTCATCTCCCGCTATTTTGGGCGCATGATACTCATCGATCATCTTCACAAACCGTTCGTGCTCTTCCTGTGTTAAAATTACCTTATGTGGTTGACTAACTCCTATTTGATTCATCCAAGCAAGCGGATGACTTTGCATATTGGAAAGACTGTTTAACGTGCTGATAATCGTATCATCAATATTGATAATACACCGGTCATAGATTACGTCCGGCTCCGTGGAAACCTTATGAATCTGAGTGCTTGGAATGACAAACAGAGAATGCGGTTCACAGTGATAAAACAGCTTGTTAACGAAAAAACTGCGTCCTCCCTGAATATTATAATAAATCTCATATTGCGAGTGCAAATGTGGCACCGGAATATAGGGAAACTCTCCGCAATTGTGAAAGACAATGACCGGCCTGCTTATTTCGCTAAACAATCTTTCTGTTTCCGCGGTTGCATGTTCGTAGTTTTCCATTCAACGATCATCCCTTTCGACAATAATTTGAATAACCTTTTTTACATCTGGTGACAACATTTGATTTACCGGGTCAAACTAATACGAATCTCTTAAAGCAAAAGAAAATAAAGAAAAAGCCTTAATCTATACAATTTTATCATAAATATTGATCTACCGCTTTATTAAAAACAGTATTCCGTTTCTTTTATCCAATTTATATTTGAAAAGCTAAATGATCGATTGGTTTTTATTATACTATAAAATTAAATATTTTGCTATGCCCATCTTTTCTTTTATAAAAAAAAGATCTTCCAAACGAGGAAGATCTTTTTTATTAGGCCAAAAATTATTTGGCTGAAGCTTTCTTTTTGCCGGCATTTTTCTCCGCATTGGCAGCCTTGCGCTTTGCCATAGCAGAACGCAAACCTACCCACAACGGAGAAGCAAGGAAAACAGAGGTGTAAAAACCGGAAAGCACACCAAACATCATTGGAACCGAGAAGCTCAGAATCGAATCCAGATTATAAATCAAAGCAACAACCGTCACACAGCTAACTGCCATAAAGGTAGCCAGCGAAGTATTCAGCGTACGGCCAAAAGACTGATTCAAGCTCAGATTTACAACCGTGCCCAAATCCGATTTCGGACCGAGCAAACGGCGATTCTCACGAATTCGGTCATAAATAACAATCGTATCATTGAGTGAATAACCAAGGATGGTCAGAATTACTGCCACAAAGTTATCATCCAACGGAATGCGGAAAACGATAAACACAAAGTAAGAAACAAGGCAGTCATTGACCAGCGCAATCAGCGCCATCAAACCGGCAGACCATCCGCCGATTTTACGGAAACGGAATGCAACATAAACGAGCATCAAAATGGATGCCAGCGCAACCGCGACCATACATTTCCAGAAAAACTCACGTCCCATCGTTGCTTGCACCGAGTTAGATTCAACCTGTGTCATGCCACTATCCGGGAACTTTTCTTTCAGCGCATTCAGAAGAGTCTGTTGATCCTCCGAAGAAAGCTGATTATTCTCCGTAAGAGAAACTGACAGCATATTATACGGCTCGGTAGAATTTGCTGCATACACATTATAGTTGAACTGCAGCGACTCGTTTCCACCCGTTACCGGCTTCAAAGCATCTTTAACATCCTGCTCTGAAACATCACCGGTATAGGAATACTTGATAATGGAACCGCCGGTAAACTGGATGTCCATTTTGGCACCCAAAAAGATGTTGCAAAGAATACCCGCAATTAAAATACAGAGCGAAACAAGCGCAAACTTCTTCTTTTTGCCGACGAAATCAAAATTCATATCCTTTCTCATCAGCGGTCACCTCCATAAAGCCATTTGTTGCGGAAAATCTTAAACCGCGACAGGGATTTGACCATCAGACGGGAAGCTGTAACGCCCATGATAAAGTTGAAGATAACACCGATCAACAGGGTGTAACCAAAGGAATAGACCGATCCGGTGGTAGACGTTCCGAACATAAACAGGAACGGAGTCAACAGCTTGGACCAGAATCCATCTGGCGGGCCAAAAACGCCCATCAGAATAACGGCAACAATAATCACGGTAACATTACCGTCAAAGATTGCAGAGAAGCTATCCGAAGATCCGTTATCAATTGCAGCATCCAGCGAACGTCCTTTGCGAATTTCTTCTTTGATACGCTCGTTGGTAATGACGTTTGCATCAACACCCATACCGATTGACAGAATCATACCTGCAATACCAGGCAAGGTGAGTGTAAAGCTGTTAATGGAAGGCAGGAAGCCAGAGACTGCAGCAATCATGCCCGCAACCTGACCGAGCAGCGCAATGGAAGCAACCGCGCCGGGCAGACGATAAACAAGGATCATGAAAATGCAGACCAAAACCAGAGCAATGATACCGGCAAGCAGCATCGCATCCAAAGCCATGGTGCCCATCTGCGGGTTAATCGAACCAAAGTTTGAGGTTGCAAGCTTGAACGGCAGCGCACCGCCATTGATCTTGTTTGCAAGATCCTGCGCTGTTTCTGCCGTAAAGTTACCGGAAATGGTCGCTACGCCATCGGTAATTTCTGCATCAACACGAGGATACGAAATCTCGTCATCATCGAGCCAGATGGAGATGTATCCGCGTTCGCTTTCCGTTGCACTGTAAAGCTTTTTGGTAGCTTCGGCAAACTTGGTCTTGCCGCTTTCCTTCAGCTTTAACTGCACACCGTAAGCACCACTGGAGCCAACCTGCGTGCTATCATAATACGGTGTTGCCGTATCAACATCGTCACCGGTAAGTATGATATTCGTTTCCGTGATGCCGGTCGGCTTGATGCCGGTAACGTTGCCGTTTTCATCCGTAACATTTTCCGTTTCATTGCCTTCGCGGAACGTTAGCAGGGCAGTCATGGAAATTTCCTGAATTGCCTTCTCCGGATCGAAGTCGGTTTCATCCTCGCGCCATGGGAATCGAAGAATAATTCGGGAGTTTTCGTAATCGACATAGAGTTCATAGTCTGTGATGTGATTGTCAACAAGACGCACGCTGATAATTTCCTTTGCAGCATCCAGTTTTTCGGAATCTGCCTGCAACGCGTTGTCGTCGTCATCGACTGCGTAAAAGGTTGCCTCCACACCGCCGCGGATATCAATACCCCAGCGAATGTCGCTCGCACCTTTGATTACCGGTATGCTAAGATCGCCTCTTTCGGTATAAATACCGAAAAACGCAGCATAGCTCACAAAGAGTATCAGCAGCGCAACGATAAAGAACACCGGCTTGCCAGTTCGCTTCATGCGCAAGTCCCCCTAAAATATAATGTCTGCAGTTTGCCAGTGAATGCAGGATACTTGTCCGGCTAACAAAAAAACCTGCACGCCACACCGCAATGCAAACGTAACAGGTTAATTATATTGTTTTATGGAAGAAAAGTCAATCAATTTTCATGCCGGAAGAAAACTCTTCCCAAAATTATTCTGCCAACATCTTTTCAATCGAGGCAATTTTCACACAAAGACAGAACAAATCCATTGCAAGCGAAAGTTCCGCAGCGGTTGGGAAAGTTGGCGCAAGGCGGATGTTTGTGTCATGCGGATCTTTCCCGTAGGGGTATGTTGCACCCGCGGATGTCAGTTTGACGCCTGCCTGTGCACAAAGTTCAACAACACGTTTTGCGCAGCCTTCCAACGTATCCACACCAACAAAATATCCCCCGTTTGGTTTGCTCCAGAACAGGATTTTGTTTTCACTGAATTGTTCTTCCAATTTATTGCAGACAATATCGAATTTGGGTGCCAGCTTTTCTGCATGACGCTTCATCTGCGCACGGATTCCATTCATATCTTTGAAATAATCAAGATGACGGATCATATTCATTTTGTCGGGACCCACGGTTTGTGTAAAGATGCGTTTTTTATCCTGCTTCAGGTTGTTCTGGGAAGTAGCCATTGCAGCCACGCCGGAACCCGGCAGACTGATTTTAGAGGTGGAAGCAAACATAACCGGCATATCTTCATTGCCTGCCTTCACACATTCCTCGTAAAACGGCAGCAAATGATCCGGTGTTTCTGTGAGGTCATGTACACAGTATGCATTATCCCAGAAAACACGGAAGTCCTTTGCAGCCGGCTTCAGGTTTGCAATACGGCGAACCGTTTCGTCAGAGTAAGTAATCCCCTGCGGATTTGAATACTTCGGAACACACCACATACCCTTGATTTTCTCATCGGAAGAAACCAGTTCTTCCACCATGGTCATATTCGGGCCGTCCTGCGTCATCGGCACGGTAATCATATCAATACCAAAATATTCACAAATGGTGAAATGGCGGTCATAGCCGGGCGCGGGGCAAAGAAATTTGACACCGCCCTGCAGCATCCAGGGTTTCCCGCCGCAAACGCCGTGCGTCATAGCGGAAGAAATTTTGTCGAACATCATAGTCAGGCTGGAATTATTGCCCACCACAACATTTTCCACCGGAACTTCCATCATCTCTGCAAACAGCTGACGAATCTCCGGGAAACCATCGGTTCCGCCGTAATTGCGGCAATCCAATCCACTGGGTGTGTGTGTTGCTGTGCTTGCAATCACGCCGTCCGAAAGATCCAGCTGATCGGCACCCGGTTTGCCGCGGGACATGTCGAGCTTCAGGTTTCGCGCCTGAAATGCTTCATATTCTTCTTTCAGGCTATCGTAAACCACTCGAAGCTGATCGGAACTTAAAGACATATAGTTTTCCATTTGACACAACCTCCTGGGAAATATCATTTCGATTTTTCCTATTCTAATATATTCACACACATTTTGCAAGCCAAAATTCGTCTACTTGCAAAATAAATTGATTTTTCTTAAAAAAGTTAATGTTTTACGTAAAAAAATCAAAATTTATGAACAAAATAAACTTTGATTTCGCATTTTTTGTTTTTTGCATTGAATAATCGCAAAACGATCATCTGCAAATTTGATTTTTTGATTCATTTCAGGTACAATAATAAAAATATACTGGGTTTATTCTACTTAACCACAGATGTCTTATAAATGAAAGGATGTTTGATTATATGGCAAAGCCAACACCTGCCCAAATCACAGAAGTAAAGGCAAAAGGTTTTTTAATTAACCGTGGAACAGACTGCTTTTCCGGCCGAATTGTTCCAGCAGGAAGCGTTTTTTCAGCTGAGGATCTGCGCGTTATATCAGAAATCGCAGAGAAATTTGGCAGTGGAAAGGTTGCTTTCACCACACGCCTTGCTGCAGAAATTGTCGGCATTCCGTTTGACCAAATTAATAATGCTATCGATTATGCCGGACAGCACAATCTTTATTTTGGCGGAACGGGAGCAAAAATCCGCCCGGTTACCGCTTGTAAAGGCACCACTTGCATTTATGGAAATTTTGACACACAAGAGCTGGCAAGAAAAATTCACGAGAAATATTATCTCGGCTGGACAGATGTCAAACTGCCGCACAAATTCAAAATTGCAGTGGGTGGATGCCCGAACAGCTGCATGAAGCCAAGCCTGAATGATTTTGGTATTGAGGGGCACCGTGTTCCTGATTTTGAGGAAGCAGACTGCCGCAGCTGCAAAGTATGTGCCGTGGAAAAAGCCTGCCCAACTAAGGCCGCCACCCTGAAGGGAAAACTCTTTATCAACCGTGAAATCTGCACCAGCTGCGGTGTCTGCACCGGCAAGTGCCCGTTTAAGGCAGTCCGCCATCATAATGATGTGAAATACCAGATTTTTGTAGGCGGAACCTGGGGCAAAAAGACGCGTATGGGAACCCCGCTTTCCCGCCTTGTTACCGAGGACGAAATCTTCCCCATTCTGGAGAAAACTATGCTTTGGTTCAAAGAAAACGCATATCAGAAGGAGCGCCTCGGCATGGCGATTGACCGCGTTGGTGCCGACAAGCTGGAGGCTGCCCTTTTTTCGGATGACCTTTTGCAACGCAAAGAGGCAATTTTAGCTGCACCGGTCAAAACCAGGGAAAGCTGATTTTTGCTCTGCTGCCGCCATATTCATTTGGCGGCATGACCGTCAAATGAACCGGAAAGGATGTCTTGATTGAAAAAGCGCATTTTCTCTCTGTTGATGATCGGCATGATGCTATGTTCTCTTTCGGGCTGCGGCGGCGCTGAAAGCTCTTCCGTGACAAGCAGTGCAATCGGTTCTTCGCCACCGTCTTCTTCGCAGCAGACGATTTTGATCACAGATTCCGAAGGTAGAGAGGTGTCAGTTGTGTCGGATGCAAAAGTTGTTTCCCTCTATGGTTCTTTTGCAGAAGCCTGGATGCTGGCAGGCGGCACATTGATTGGCGCCACCCAGGATGCTTTGGATGAGCGAAAACTACAGCTTGGTAACGACGTGACCGTTGTCGGCACGGTTAAGAGTCCTAATCTGGAAAAAATTCTAGCGCTTTCCCCAGACTTAGTGATTCTTTCTGCCGATGTTGCAGCGCAGACTGCACTGACCGAAAGCTTAACCAGTGCCGGAATCTCCTGGGCCGCCTTTCGAACCGATACGTTTGAGGAATACAAAAACATGATGCGGCAGTTTTGCTCTGTAACCGGCCGCAACGACCTGTTTGAAATAAATGTAACAGACGTTGAACAACGGATTACTGCCATTCTTACAAAAATTCCAAAGGACGCCGCTCCGGCCCCATCTGTACTTTTAATGCGGGCATTTTCGAGTGGAGTAAAAGCCAAAAAGGACGATAATCTTGCCGGCGCGATTCTTAAGGAATTTGGTTGCCGCAATATTGCAGAGGAACATCCATCCTTATTGGAGGATTTTAGCATTGAGCAGGTAATTGCGGACAATCCGGACGATATTTTTGTGTTGACAATGGGTGATGAAGAAGATGCGTTGGCTTACTTGCAGTCACACATTCTTTCCTCCCCTGCATGGAACGGACTGACTGCCATGAAAAATGAACATTATTATGTTCTGCCAAAAGATTTATTTCACAACAAACCCAACAACCGATGGGATGAGAGCTATGAATATCTTGCAAAAATACTTTGGCCAGAAATTTTCGGCAACAAATAAAAAGCAGCACTGGTTTTTTCCGGTGCTGTTCTTCATCTTTCTGGGCGCGTGCCTGCTCAGCCTTTTGGCGGGCTCCACGCGCCTGAATCTTTTTGCTGCCATTCGGGCGGCACTGCAGGGCAGCACGGATGATGCCGCTTACCGTATTCTGCTGCATGTACGGCTGCCCAGAACGCTTGCCAGTTTGCTTTCGGGCAGTGCTTTGGCAGTAGCGGGCGTTTTGCTGCAGGCCGTGCTTGGCAACCCACTCGCTGCACCAAACATCATCGGTGTCAACGCTGGTGCCGGTTTTGCCGCCGTATTTTTGCTCACGGCATTTCCGGGCTTGAGCGGTGCCGTTCCCGGTGCTGCCTTTGGCGGAGCACTGTGTACCAGTTTGTTGGTATTTGCACTTGCCTCCAAAACCGGTGCACGGCGCAGCACGATTTTACTGGCGGGAGTTGCGGTAAGCAGCATTTTAACCGCTGGCATCAATGCATTAAAAACACTTTTTCCTGATAGCCTTTCCAATGCAAACACTTTTTTAATTGGCGGATTTTCCGGGGTAACACTGCAAAATCTGAACCCCGCCTGGATCTTAATTGCTGTTGGTTTGATTGGCGCGTGGCTGCTGGCACGGGAAATCGACGTATTGACTCTGGGCGATGAAACTGCATCCGGATTGGGACTGAATGTTTTGGCGACGCGTTTCTTGCTGCTAACGGCATCAAGCTGTCTGGCAGGAGCTGCTGTCAGCTTCTCCGGGTTGCTCGGCTTTGTTGGTCTCCTTGTGCCCCATATTGCACGCAGATTTACTGGAAGCTGCCATCGTCGGCTGATTCCCGCTTCTGCGCTGCTGGGTGCCTCCTTGGTTTTGGTCTGCGATACCTTGAGCCGACTTCTGTTTGCTCCTTATGAACTTCCGGTTGGGATTCTGCTATCTCTTCTGGGCGGGCCGTTTTTTCTGTTTCTGCTGCTCCACAAAAAGAAGTCTCACGAATCCTGAATCGGCAAAAAGGAGTGACAGCGATGCTTACTTTTTCAGATTTGTGCTGCGGATATAATCATTCGATTATTCTGCACAATATTAATTTTTCCGTTCAGCCGGGAACCGTAACCGGTCTGATTGGTGTAAACGGCAGCGGCAAAACTACATTACTAAAAACAGCAGCGCGCCTGCTTTCTCCCTGCGGGGGCACAATTTTGCTGGGAAAATGCCCGGTTTCCAGCTTCAGCCGGACAGAATTTGCACAGCGGGTTTCCTATCTGCCGCAAAATCGTCCCGTTCCGGAAATCAGCGTCGAACTGCTTGCCGAACATGGACGTTTCCCTCATCTTGGTTTTTCCCGCACGTTGACTTCCTGCGACCATACTGCCGTGGAACAAGCGCTGGTTTTGAGCGGAATGTATGATCTGCGCCATCGCAGTGTTGCAGAGCTTTCCGGCGGGGAACGACAGCGCGCATACCTTGCCATGCTGCTTGCACAGAACACAGATGTTCTGCTGCTTGATGAACCAACCGCTTTTTTGGATATTGCACAGCAATTTGCATTGCTCAAGCTTTTGCAGCAGCTTGCCGCACAGGGTAAAACAATCGTAATCGTCCTACACGAGCTTTCAATGGCAATGAAATTCTGCCATCAATTGGCGGTCCTTGACTGCGGTACCCTTGCCGGATTCGATACGCCAGAAATGCTTTGGAAATCCGGCATCATTGACCGCACATTCGATGTGCACTCTCAACGCGTGGAAACACCGTCCGGTACCGATTTTTTATTTTTCTCACCGCCTGATATTTCTCAATAGAATAAAGTCAATGGCGTCCATGACCGCGCTGCATGGTTTCATTAGGATTCGAGAATTCAATATTCAGTGCATCTGCCACTGCTTCTATAATTCCGTTACTGCTGAATGTGGCACCGGATACGGTCTGCACATTCACCGTCTGTTGATTGATAATTTCTTCAATCACTGTATTTTGTGCTGCCGAAAAAAAACGCTCATCGTCTTGATATGAGTCCACCGTGATTGTCGTGATCTCACCGTTTTCCACTGTCACGGTAATCTGCGTGTTTCCGCGGAAGCCCGTTCCGGTTCCGGTATAAGTTCCGTCCGGGTAGCTTTCCGACAGAGGATCAGAGGAACTCTCCGGTTGAGAAGAATCATTCGCCTGCGATTGTTCCGGTTGTGAACTGGAATCTTTAGAACCCGAACCTGAACCTTCAACAGAAGATATGGACTGATTTGCCAACGCATCGGAAACTGCTTTCATGATTCCGTTACTACTGAATGTGGCACCGGATACCGCACTGACCTGTGTTGTTTGCTGATCGAGAATCTGTGCAATCACACTGTTTTTTGCCAGATTGAAATACTGACTGTCATCCCGATAGGAAATCACCTCTATGGTGGTAATGTATCCGTTTTCCACCACTACCTGTACCTCAATCTCCCCGCGGAATCCGGATCCGGTTCCAGTGTAGGTTCCGTCCGCATATTGTCCGGCACTGCTCTGAACCAGATTTTCTCCCGATTGTACGCCCTGTGCAGCGGCAATCTGTCCCCCTGCCCATGTACCGAGGTATGATAGCCCGGTAATAGCGGCAGCGGCAACTGCACCCGCAGCCAGTGGCGAGGTCTCCTGCCCGGCAACTGTTGTACTGACATTTTTACGCGGACAAATGTTGACACAAGCAAAGCAATCAATACATTCGCCGGATTTCACCGTATCCTCTTGCCGCAGCGGCAGCCCCATCGGGCAGTGCATAGAGCAGGCTTTGCAGGTACCGCAGCTTTCTCGCGGTTTTTTGATACGAAAAATACGAAAACGGGAAATCAGTGCAAACACCGCTCCCAGCGGACAAAGATAGCGGCAAAAAAAGCGTTCAACAAAAAAAGAACCCACCAAAATTACCAACAACAAGGCACCGCCTACCGAAATAAGTCCCGATGCCGCAGGCCAATTGAAAAAAGAGGCATACAATCCAAAAATATTCCAAGGGTCAACATTAGACGGAATTTCTACCCAAGCCAAAATCCAAACAAACACGAGTAAAAAGATCAGTAGTCCATATTTCAACCGCTTCAACACTTTTTCTGTCCTGACCGGAATCTCAATGTGTTTTTTTATCGTTTTACGCGAGAAAAACCAAACAGCATCACCCAAAGATCCAAACGAACAAAGAAAACCGCAGAAAAAGCGTCCAAACAGTGCTGTTAAAGGCAGAACTGCCAGCAAAAGAAAAATCTGAGATGCATATACAGGAAAAGAAAATGTACCGGCTGCCAGCGATGAAATAATCCCTTTAATCGCCGCAAAGATGCTCAGAAACAATCCCGGCCAAAGCAAAAACATCGCGACTTGAATGACCCTCCGAACAATTAAAGAAGCTGATAATTTTCTTTTCATATTGACGACCATTCCTTTTTTGTTTTTTGTGGTTTCAGCCGGAACGCATCTGGAAGCGATGGCATGACAACTGCGGGAGTGAGGCGAACGGCGGAACGAAGCCCGGGGGTTGCAAAAATTTTGCGGTCACGGCAAAGAAAAATTCCTTCTGCATTATGTTTTTGAAGTAGTTGAGCGCCCTTTTCTGCACCAAGCAAAAAAGCAGCAGTAGAAAGTGCATCTGCATCAACAGATTTTTCTGCCACTACAGTCACTGCAGTCAACTCACTTTCACCTGGTCGCCCTGTACGTGGATCAATTAAATGATGATAGCAGATACCCTCGTGATAAAAGCAGTTTTCATAAATTCCGGAGGTAACCATTGTCCTGTCACTCAGATGTAATGAAGCAATACAATCTCCATTTTTTGCAAATGGTTTTTGCACACCAAGATTCCAAGGCTCTCCATTGGGCTGTTTGCCCAGAGCAATCAGATTTCCTCCCAGATTCAGCAGTGCATTCTCAACTCCCGCTTCACGCATAATCTTTGCAGCTTCATCTGCTGCAAAACCTTTGGCAATTCCACCCAGATCAACTGCCTGCCCACTGCAGCGGAGCATTGCCGTATGGGTTGATGGAGTGAGCTGCAAATCCTTAAAACAAACCAGTTTACGTGCCAACTCCTGTTCCGATTGTTTTGGAATGGTGCGGTTTTTTTTTGCCGAACGCCAAAGTATACTCAACGGTGCCGCCGTCACATCAAACACGCCATCGCTCTGTTCTGACCAATATTTGGCTTGCTCCAGCAGAAAAAAAGTGTCTGCATCAACTTTTACCGGACATTTCCCTGCATTGGCATTCAGCCTTGAAATCTCACTTTCCGGCAGGAACATGGAAAGTTTTCTGTCAAGCTCGAGAATTCTCCACTTTACTTGGTCAGCAACTCCGCCGAGTTCTTTCTGCGGCAAAAAAATAGTATTCACAGTCCCAAGTGCACGAAAAATCACGGTACGCTGCATCATAAAAATTACTCCTTTATTACGCGGATACGGTTTTGGCTTATCTTATATTGGATCTGAACCAATACCAATAATCAGTTTGTGATTTAATAAGGTTATCGTACGATTTCGATTTGAAATCAACATGGTTAAACTGTGAAAAAGTAATGAATTGTCTGATCAAAGAAAAAAGCACCAAAGGAAATGGACATTGAATAAAAAAGCCTCCAGTCGTAGAATAGAAACTACGATTGGAGGTTTTTCAATGT
>CAKXIK010000029.1:17620-33169 GCA_934875675.1 uncultured bacterium | reverse complement strand
TGAATAATCCGTATCAAGTATGAACGAAAAAGAATCATTTCAAACGCCAAACAGCCCGATCTGCAGAAATTCTGCAGATCGGGCAGTACAAACCAATCAGTCCTCGTCCTCTTCCTCGGGCATATCCCAATTATGGAAGACTTCCTGAACATCATCGTTATCTTCAAGCATCTCTAACAGGCGGTTCATCTTATCAATCGATTCCTCATCCGTCAGCGTAACATAGGTACTCGGTTCTTCTGTAACATCGGCAGAAACAAAGCTGTAGCCCTTTTCCGCCAAGTCATCGCGGACAGCCCCCAGATCGTCCGGCTCCGTAGTGATTTCAAACACGTCTTCATCCGCATTGAAATCAGAAGCTCCCGCCTCCAACGCGGCTTCCATCAGCTTGTCCTCATCAACGCCCTCTTTTTCAACAACGATGAGGCCTTTCTTTTCAAACATAAACGAAACGCAGCCGTTCATGCCCAAATTCCCGCCGTATTTATCAAAGTAGTGACGAATATCTCCTGCAGTACGATTGCGGTTATCGGTCAGGGTTTCCACAATCACCGCAATGCCGTTGGGTCCATAGCCTTCATACGTAATGGATTCGTAGCGGTCGGCATTTCCGTCGCCTGCTGCGCGCTTGATAATGCGCTCAATATTATCGTTGGGCACATTGTTCGCTTTTGCCTTCGCAATGCAATCCTTCAGCTTGGAGTTTGCGTTTGGATCTGCACTGCCGCCTTCGCGGACGGCAACTGCGAGTTCACGGCCGATTTTGGTAAAAATCTTAGCTCTTTGCGCGTCGGTTTTTTCCTTTTTTCTCTTAATATTGTTCCACTTCGAATGTCCCGACATGGTGATGACCATTCCTTTCGTCTTGGCTGGAGGTCTGTTTCCGCTCCAGAAAATCAATTACAGATTATTTTAACATATTATAGCATAAGTTGCAACCCGATTTTTCGGCGTTTTCTTGATTTCTCTATATTTTTGTTTGCTTTTGGGGCAGAAGGTCGTGAAGTTTTTTCTGCGCCCATCCTCTGCCTCGGCGATATTGCGACGCAAGCCAATCCAGTGCCTTTGTGAAATATCCGATCACCGGAATTGCAAGCAACGCAAAAACACCGAAGATCAGCCAGCTGCCCAAGGAAAGCCTTGCCAGCTGAAGGAAATTTCCGATTAACACAACAGACAGCACAAACGCACCAATCAGTCCGCCATACAGCAGCCCCCGCCAAAGATTAAACGGACGGGAAACGCGGAACAACATTAAAAATCCGACGATCGCCATCAAATACATCGAAATCGTGGAAATTTCATTCATCGGGATTTGAAATGCGTAAGCGAACGCCTCCAACCCCAGCATCAAAAACACATTGGTCAATCCTGCGGGAACGGCACGATACAGCACATTACGAAGGAATTTGCCACGCACCAGACTTTTGTTTGGTTCCAGGGCAAGGAAAAACGATGGCACTCCGATTGTGAGCGCACTGATGAGTGACATTTGCACCGGTTGAATCGGGTAACGGAACGCAACAAAGATGGACACAAGCGCGAGGATGAATGAGAAGATATTCTTGACTAAAAAAAGCGATGCGCTGCGTTCAATATTATTGATTACCCTGCGTCCCTCCGCCACAACGGATGGCATCGCGGAAAAATCGGAATCCAGCAGCACAATCTGCGAAACCTGACAAGCCACTTCGCTGCCAGATGCCATGGCAACACTACAATCCGCCGCTTTCAGCGCAAGTACGTCATTGACACCGTCGCCTGTCATGGCAACCGTCTTGCCCGCAGCCTTAAGTGCATGAACCAGCTTACGCTTTTGGTCGGGTGTTACACGACCGAAAACCGTATAATTCTGCACCCCTGCGTTCAGCTTTTCGGGTGTATCCAATGTGGATGCATCCACATAATTCTGTGCACCCGGGATTCCCGCTTCCTGAGCTGCCTGCGCCGCGGTGAGAGGATTGTCTCCCGATATTACCTTAATCGCCACATTCTGCTCCGAAAAATACGCAAAGGTTTCTTTGGCCTGTGGACGCACTTTGTTCGACAGCGCAACTAAGCCAACCGGCGTAATGGCTCCGGTAAGCGCACCATTCTCGGCAAAATCCCCGCAAAGTGCAAGGAGAAGCACACGACACCCTTTTTCTGAAAATTGGCGCACCCGCGGTTCAATCTCGGCAAAATGTTCTTTCAAAATAAACTCCGGCGCACCCAAAACGTAACATTCCTGCGCTGAAAACGACGCAGCACTGTATTTGATAGAAGAAGAAAACGGCAATATTTTTTCTGCGGCTCGTGCCTGCTCCGTAGAAAACCGTGCGCGAACCGCCTCCATCGTATGGTTATCGCCCGACATTGCTGCCGTAAAATCAGAAAGCACTGCAGAAAGCCGCTGCTCATCCCAATCCTCCTGCAAGCCAACTGCGTCGGTAACCTCCATTTTGTTCTCGGTAATGGTTCCGGTTTTATCCACACAAAGCACATCCACACGCGCCAGGGTTTCAATGCAGTTAAGTTCGTGTACCAACGTCCGTTTTTTTGCCAAACGCATCACGCTGACCGCCAATGCTACACTGGTCAGCAGGTAGAGTCCTTCCGGAATCATACCGATCAACGCGGCCGATGTACTGACGATGGCATCCTTCCAGGAATGCTGCAATACATAGTGTTCATTGTTAATCATGAAAAAGCCAATCGGCAAAATCAAAATGCCAATAATCTGTACCAGACGGGTCAGGGACTTCATCATAGCACCCTGCACACGTTTACGCGTCTTTTTTGATTCCAATGTCAGGCGCGACACGAACGAATCGGCACCAACATGCTCCAGCTGCGCGAGACACTCTCCCGCAACCACAAAGCTTCCGGAAAGCAGCTCATCGCCGATACGCTTTGTAATCTCAACCGACTCACCTGTAATCAGTGCCTCGTTAACCTGCACCTCCCCGCTGCGCACAATTCCGTCCGCACAAATCTGATTTCCGGATGAAAAAAGAACGATATCATCCAGCACCAGCTCCTCGGTCGGAAGTGAGGAACGTTGACTATTACGCACAACGATTGCCTGCGGTGCATTGAGCAGACTTAGTTGGTCGAGCACCTGTTTTGAGCGGATCTCCTGAATCACACCGATAGCAGTGTTTGCAATAATCACAACCAAAAACGTCATATGCACCCATGCACCAACGAATGCCAGCGCCAGCGCTATGATAAAAAAAATCAGATTAAAGTAGGTAAACAAATTTCCTGTCACAATTTGGCCAATGGTGCGTGATGGCGACTCAACCGGTGTATTTTTGCATCCCTGGCCAATTCGCAGTGCTACCTGGTCTTGGGAAAGCCCTTGCTGCGGATCCGGTGAAAATCGCTCTACCGGCTGCTTTTTGGGTTGTTCCGCTTCTTTTTTTCGAATCAATTTCATCAATATTTCCTCAAAGACAGAATGTTGTTGGTTTAACGGCACCCTGCATTACCCTGCTGCAGAAGAAATTGCTTCTGCGATCGAGGATACCGCTGCTGACGACGTACCGGATGCTGTGGAAGAGGCATCTGCAAACATCTCCAAAAAAGCGGACGGGTTGGCAACATAGCCGCCGAATTTTATGGTGACCCAAATGGAAATGATCAGTCCGATCACACCAAAAGCAAATCCAAGATATGTAATGTTCTGGCGGTTTCCTTTGAGATAGGCAATTACAGAACCGATAACACCGAGACACGCAAGCGGGGGAACCAATCCAAAGCAAAACAGATGTGCCAAAGAAAACACAAAACCGGAAACGGCAATTCCTCTGCCGGGGTATTGATATGGATAACGCCGGATATCATCCTGCGGCAAATAAGAAAGACGAAGGTTGTCCGCTCCGGCCTTTTCCCGGGAAACATCCGTAACTTTTCTTTCCTGCGAATTATTCATGGGGCAACGTCCTTTCTATTAATCTTTGACTGTTCTGCTGCACCATAGACGCGGAGCAGATTTTTTCGCCAAATTTTTTCAGTTCTGATTGTCGACTGTATTTATGATACCAGTTTACCTTTGAAAATTCAAGGCATTTGACAGGAATCATCTTTCTGCCTAATCAATCCGAACGGTCTTGGCTTGCAACACATTTCCCAATCAGGTATAATAAAGAAACTTCCTGCAAAACCCTTTGCATCGGAAGAAAATGAAGTATCCCGCGGATTCTCTTACCAAGCAAAATCCGCGCCACATTTCACGAATTTTACGGAGGGCTTTTACCATGCGGATTCTGAAGCGGTTTATCAATTATTACAAACCATATCGGGCTCTTTTTTGGTTTGATATGGCTTGTGCACTTGCCCTTTCAGCAATTGATCTGGCATTTCCTCAGATCTTGAACGGTCTGACAAAAGGTCTTTTTACCAAACCAGGGAACGAAATTCTACGTTCGGTATTTTTGGTCGGCGGTGGAATGCTGGTGCTGTATCTGATTCGGTTTGGCTGCCAGTATTTTATTACCACCTGGGGTCATATTATGGGTGCACGGATGGAAAGCAACATGCGGCAGGATTTATTTGATCACTTGCAGCGGCTTTCCTTTTCCTATTATGACAAAAATAATACCGGCGAAATGATGAGCAAGCTGCTTTCTGACCTTTTTGATATTTCAGAGCTTGCGCATCACGGTCCGGAAAACGTGTTTATTTCCGCAATTAAAATCATCGGCTCCTTTGTGCTGTTGATGATGGTCAATGTGAAAATGACGCTGATTTTGATTGCCGTTACGGCAGTGATGGTAATATTCTCCTGGTTTCAGAATAAAAAAATGCAGACGACCTTTATGGATAACCGCAAAAAGATCGCCAAGGTCAATGCCCGCGTACAAGACAGCCTCTCCGGCATCCGGGTGGTAAAATCCTTTGGCAACGAAGCGTTGGAACAAGAGAAATTTCGTGATACGAATGAGCAGTTTTTGGAGTCTAAGAACAGCAACTATCGCGTAATGGGGCAATTCCACGCTGGAAATTCGTTTTTTCTCGGCATTCTTTACACTGCTGTGCTGGTGGTCGGCGGTGTCTCCATTGCAAACGGCACTCTAACGCTTTCGGATCTGGTGCTGTATGTTCTGTACATCAACATCTTTATGGGACCAATTGAAACGCTGATCAATTTCACGGAGCTGCTTCAAAAAGGCTACGCCGGATTCCGCCGTTTTCTGGAGGTCATTGATACCGAACCGGAAATTATCGACGCTCCGAACGCCAAGCAGCTTTGCAATGTGAACGGTGACATCGATTTTCATGACGTCTCTTTCGGATATGACGACGGCGAACGTGTACTGCATCACGTCAACTTTTCGATTTCTCGTGGCAAGACCGTGGCATTGGTTGGTCCATCCGGCGGCGGAAAAACCACGCTCTGCTCCCTGATTCCACGATTTTATGATGTGACGGACGGCAGCATTCTGGTCGATCAGCAGGATATTCGCGGTCTGACGCTTCATTCCTTGCGGTCTGCCATCGGCATTGTACAGCAGGATGTCTATCTGTTCGGTGGAACCATTCGGGAAAATATTCTGTACGGCAAACCGGATGCGACGGAGGACGAGCTGTATGATGCGGCTAAACGCGCCAATATTCATGACTTTATTCTTTCTTTGCCACAAGGTTACGACACAAGCGCAGGAGAGCGCGGCGTTCGTCTTTCCGGCGGACAAAAACAACGAATCGCAATTGCGCGGGTCTTTTTAAAAAATCCAAAGATTCTGATTCTGGACGAAGCAACCTCCGCATTGGATAATGAAAGCGAACGCCACATTCAGCAGGCTCTTGAGCAACTTTCCATAGGCCGCACCACTCTGGTGATTGCACATCGGCTCAGCACAATCCGCAATGCTGACGAAATTCTTGTTATCAACGACGAAGGGATTCAGGAACGCGGCACCCATGATGAGCTGCTTGTCAAAAACGGACTTTACGCCGAATATTACAATCTTCAGTTTGATAAGCAAGAGGACTAAGATATCGATTTCTACTACAATTACAGACCATCCTCACATAATTGCTGAATTTCATCACAGATACCTGAATTCCGAGACCTAAATCTACAAAAGCTCGTATTGCTGATTACGCAATACGAGCTTTTTACAGCTTTTAATCCGAAGAGGGTTCGCTATGAACCGCACTTCCATCCGATTGTACCGATGCAGACGTTTGAATGGACTCCGCATTACTCGATCCATTGCCACTTTGCCCTTGCGCACTGACTCCTTCAGAGGGTAACGATGTTTGATTGTTGCTTCCCGATTCAGAGGTTGTTTGACTGTCGGAATGGGAAGAGGCTGTGGACGAGGGAATAGAAGAGCTTTGAGAGGAAGAAGACTGCTGAAGCGTGTGTTCAATTCCCCCTAGCACCATCACGTTCATATCGATCTTGGCTGCCGTTCCGTCCTTGCTCAACATTCCGTTAACTTTTCCTGTGGCACTATATTGCCATGCAACATACGGATGACTATAACTTGTGATTGCATTATCCGGCACACCCATATGTGCAATCCACATTTGATAAGAGGTAAGCTCCGACATGTTCAAATATTTCTTTGTATAATTAATATAAGTGTAAAGCTGTGGTGTGTAACCTGCAGAACGAATGGTGCTGCAAAATGCCTTGCACATATCCGTATACATCTGGTTAGAAAGTCCCGCTGTACGATGGCTATTGTCCTCAATATCATAAGCCACCGGATAATCGATCGGATGAGTCTTCAATACCTCCAGAGTGAACTGCGCTTCGTCCACTGCTTCCTGCACGTTGATGGATTGCGAAAAGAAATATACGCCCACCTTTAACCCTGCCGCTTTTGCACCGGCATAATGTTCCTCAAAGCGATTATCCAGAACCAGCGATCCCGTTGAATTTCCCCGGAAACCGACTCGAATCATTACATAGTCGATTCCATCCGCTTTTACCTTTTTCCAATCAATCGTTCCATTTTGCCAGGTGGAAACATCAATCCCCGTCAAGGAAGTCTTTGCTCCGCTATTGGCAAAATAGTATCTCCGATTATTAATTGTCTGCCAACCTGTCAAATAACTGATTCCGTCACTGCTGTAATATTGTTTTCCCCCAATCGTGCTCCAGCCCTTTGGTTTGGCAACCACCGCAGGGCTGCTGGACACTGGCAATTTTGATGATGTTGCCGATGAACCGGAACTGCCTGTTGATGATGGCGACACCGGGGCAGTTGATGAAGCAGGCGGTACTGACGAAGCGGGTGGTGTTGGCAAAATTACAATCGGAGCTTCCTCCTCTTCCTTGGCTGGCTGCTCCACACGCTGTGAATCTTCCGCGTCGGCCTTTTTCTGTTCTTCCTGCGTAGGCTTCTTATGCACCGCCTCTTTAATTTCTTCCTTGGTATAAACAACCGGGGTCTTATTCACGACCACGCTGCTCGTCTCTTGGCTGCTGGTTTCGGGAGTTGAAACATTTGCAATTGGAAGCGCCGCTGCATTCATAATCATTCCGCACAGCTCATTTAAAGAATCGGCGGAAGACGCGTTTTGTGACGACGTATCCTCACTCGGCTGCGAAACTGAAACCGATGCCGCTGTTGACGGACGAATATCTCCAGCGATGCCAAAGGCTATTACGCCACTTAAAATAATTGCTGCGATTCCGCTTTTTTTCTCCATGCTTCTTCTCCTTTATTATGATGGCTCTCAATTTAAATTGATCCGATATCCCTATGTAATACGAATCCCTTAGATACGCAGATGACAAAATATGCATACGGAAGCCATCAATCATGGTTCTAACTTCATTTTTGTACTGCGGTTCCATGAGGACGGTATGAGATCTTCTGGAAAATGGGTTAAAATAATCCCTACTAAAGGTATATTATACCATAGCTGTCACAGAATAAAATATCATTTCAAACATTATTTCTTAATTAATTTGTAAATGTTCCTTCTTCACCATAAAAAACCGGAGAAACGTGTCCACCCACGTTTCTCCGGTTTATCATTTAGATGAATTTTTGCAAAGGAATGAATCGATTAATACATTCCTTCCGGACCTGCCGGTGCTGCCGGCATTGCCGGAGCCGGCTCCTTGATGTCGGTTACAAGGGATTCGGTCGTGAGCACCATCGAAGCAACAGAAGCAGCATTCTGCAGTGCAGAACGGGTAACCTTAGTCGGATCAACAATACCTGCCGGGATCATGTCCATATATTCGTCAGTCAAAGCATTATAGCCGTAACCAACCTTGCCGCTCTTGCAGATATTCTCAACAATAACGGAACCTTCTACGCCTGCGTTGGCAGCGATCTGACGGAGCGGCTCTTCCAGCGCTTTCTTCACAATCTTCACGCCGGTACGCTCGTCGCCTTCGGTCTCGCTGAGCAGTGCATCAACTTCCGGAATGGCATTGACCAATGCAACACCGCCGCCGGCAACAATGCCCTCTTCAACAGCAGCCTTGGTGGCAGCAAGAGCATCTTCAATGCGCAGCTTCTTTTCCTTCATTTCGATTTCAGTTGCAGCACCAACCTTGATAACCGCAACACCGCCGGAAAGCTTTGCCAAACGCTCCTGCAGCTTCTCGCGATCGAAATCGGAGGTAGTGGTTTCAATCTGGGCACGAATCTGAGAAACGCGTCCTTTAATCTCATCAGAATCGCCGGCACCGCCAACAATGATGGTGTTCTCTTTGTCAACCTTAACCTGACGTGCATGACCAAGCTGAGCCATGGTGGCATCCTTCAGCTCAAGGCCAAGCTCTTCGGAGATTACCTGACCACCGGTGAGAATTGCGATATCGCGCAGCATCTCCTTGCGGCGATCGCCAAAGCCCGGAGCCTTGACTGCAACACAGGTAAACGTACCACGCAGACGGTTCACAATCAACGTGGAAAGTGCTTCGCCTTCAATATCTTCCGCAATAATCACGAGCTTTTTGCCGGACTGAACAATCTGCTCGAGCAGCGGCAGAATTTCCTGAATGTTGGAAATCTTCTTGTCTGTAATCAAGATGTTGGCATCATCGATGACAGCTTCCATCTTATCGGTATCGGTAACCATATACGGAGTGATATATCCGCGGTCAAACTGCATACCTTCCACAACTTCGGAATAGGTCTCCGCCGTCTTGGACTCTTCAACGGTAATGACGCCATCAGCGGTAACCTTTTCCATTGCCTCAGCAATCAGCTTGCCGATAAACGGATCTGCAGCGGAGATCGTTGCAACACGGGCGATATCATCAGAGCCATTCACTTTTTTGGAGTTCTTGACAACTGCGTTCACTGCCACGTCAACGGCCTTGGAAATACCCTTGCGGACGATCATCGGGTTTGCTCCGGCGGTAACATTCTTCATGCCTTCACGGATGAGAGCCTGTGCAAGCAGTGTAGCCGTGGTGGTACCGTCGCCGGCAACATCATTGGTTTTGGTTGCAACTTCTTTAACCAGCTGCGCACCCATGTTTTCAAATGGATCGTCCAGCTCTACTTCTTTTGCGATGGTCACACCATCATTCGTAATCAGCGGAGCGCCAAACTTCTTATCCAGCACCACGTTGCGTCCCTTCGGGCCCAAGGTGATTTTAACCGTATTCGCAAGCTGGTCGATACCGGACTGGAGAGCTTTGCGAGCCTCTTCGCCGTAAATAATCTTCTTTGCCATAATAAACAGCCTCCTACATTATTTTTTCGTATGCAAAATTATTCTACAATGGCGAGAACGTCGCTCTGGCGGAGAATCGTATATTCCTGACCGTCAACCTTAACCTCGGTGCCGGAATATTTGCTGGCAACCACTTTATCGCCAACCTTGAGGTACATGGCAATTTCTTTGCCATCCACATTGCCGCCGGGACCCACTGCAATAACTTCTGCGATCTGGGGCTTCTCTTTGGCGGAACCGGCAAGAACGATACCGCTCTTTGTGGTTTCTTCCGCTTCTGTCATCTTGATTACAACTCTGTCTGCCAACGGTTTGATAGTCATTATCATTTGCCTCCTGATAAAGATATTAAAAGATTTGGTGACGAATCGCCTGCAAGACCGCCCGGCACAACTCTGCCAACTACATCAACGGCGTTCTTAGTGTTTCGTTACTTTAGCACTCCGCTTTCCTGAGTGCTAAACTTATTTTAGCCACATCCAATGGAAAAATCAAGTGCTTTTTGATAGAAAAACAGGATTTCATAATTTTTTTACAATTATGATACGCAAACCGGATTTGCCTGTGTCAGCGAAGAAAGACAAATCGGTCGGATACCCTCAGGGATGATGAAACGCACCGCGTGTGAATGCACTGTGAAATGGGTTTCCTTTCGTTCCATGCATTCGCCGTCGCTGTTCACTGCAGCAGGACGTTCCGATTCGATCATTACATTTTTCGCGCGCACATAGGTCAGCAAATTCTTAAATTTAGGGTGGCCGATATGCTCTCCCTTTTTATAGATGCTCAGCAAACCGGGAATCTGCAGGCGGTTTTTCGGCACCTTTACCAGCAAAACCTCCAGCAGTCCGTCGTCTACGACTGCTGTCGGTGCTGCACAGTAACCTCCACCGTAGTAACTGCCCACCGCTGCAATTGCCAAAAGATAACGTCCGGCAAATACCTGTTTTCCGTTATCAATCGTCACCTTCATCTGCACGCCGATCTTGCCGAGAAACGCCTTGATCAGTGCAATGTTATAAGCCATCGAGCCGCTGACCATTGGCAGGTTCTTATACTTGACCATATCAATCGCAACCTGAGAATCAATACCGACTGAGCAAAGGTTCAGTGCCGGAAGATAATCGCTTTCGATGGTATCCACCGAATATGCAACTCCATTCACCAAACGCTCCGGAGCCAGAAAATCTTCTTTGTCGCCGTAAATCCGAAGATAATCATTACCTGAACCGCAGGGCAGAACCCCAACCTCAACATCCGGCAAGCCGGCTGCACCGCATGCAACTTCCCGCAGAGTTCCGTCCCCTCCTACGGCGATTACGCGAATTGGTTCTCCTGGTACCGCTTCTTCCCTCACAATTTCAGTCGCATGGCCGGCATACTCCGTTACACGAACCTGATACGGAATCCGGTTTTCAGAAAAGAACGCTTCAAATCTCTGAAAAATCCACTCTCTTGGATCTCTTTTTCCCGCCTTGGGATTGATGATGAATAGATACCGCATAATGGCACGTCCTCCTGTTTTCCTCTTTGTCTGCGCTTATTGCTTGTCCCTTTGAGCCGGATAAAGAAAAACCTGACAGCGAATCATGCCATTATACAGCTTTCTTCTTTTTTGTGCCGGACGACCAAACAGCGTTTCAAACCGCTCTGAGGGGCTGATAATTGTGCTGCTCCATTCCTGTGGGAAAACCTTTCCCATCACGGAATAAATTTCTTCCGCCTGCTGAATATCCAGCAGCCGTTCGCCATAGGGAGGGTTACAAATAATCATACCTTTTTCTGTGCTGGGCGTAAAATCCGCAACCGGACGCTGCTCCAGATGAATTCGCGAGCCAACCCCTGCTTTTTGCGCATTTTCTGCTGCAAGACGAAGAGCTTGCGGGTCAATATCAGAGCCGTATGCCATAAAGGGACGATCCGTAAAAATCTGATCCTGTGCACGGCGACGTTCTATGCTCCATACCTCATTCGGAACCTGTGCCCATTTTTCCGCAGCAAAACGGCGGCGCAGTCCCGGTGCAATCCGCAGTGCAAGCAGTGCAGATTCAATCAGAATGGTGCCCGAACCGCAGAACGGGTCATAAAGATTGCTGTCACCGCGCACATGTGCCAAATATGCCATCGCTGCAGCGAGCGTTTCCTTAATCGGTGCCTCGGTTGCGTTTGCACGATAGCCACGCTTGTGCAGCCCTGCGCCTGAGGTATCCAGCATAACGCTGACGGTATCCTTCATCAGCAGGAACTGAATCTGATGCATCGGCCCGGTTTCTTCAAACCACGGCAAATGATATGCCGTTTTCAGCCGCTCGACAATCGCTTTTTTTATAATGGACTGGCAGTCCGGCACGCTGGTCAGCTTGGAATCGAGCGATCTGCCTTTGACAGGAAACGCATCGGTTTTTCCAATCCATGCTTCCCACGGCAGCGCCTTAACTCCCTGAAACAATTGTTCAAAGGTTCTCGCCTGAAACGTTCCCATCAGAATCTGGATTCGCTCGGCATAGCGAGATCCGATGTTAGCACGTGCTAAAACCGAGGCGTCCCCTTCAAACAGGACTCGCCCGTTTTGCGCTTCCACCTTCTGTGCTTCCATGGTGCGCAGTTCCCCTGCAACAAGTCCTTCCAACCCAAACAAACAGGGAGCAACCATTTTAATCTGTGACATGATTCAAACCAATCTTTCCGCCCAACGGCAAATAAATTCAGGAATTAAAGGATCGCGGTTTTATGGCGCGTAACATGGCAGCCCACATTAATTGCGACCGGCAAGCCCGCAATATGGGTGGGATACTGCTCAATATTGACTGCAAGCGCGGTTGTGTCTCCGCCAAAGCCCTGCGGTCCCACACCGGTCGCATTGACCGCCTGCAGACATTGCTGTTCCATATCCGCATAATACGGGTCTCTGTTCGGAGTTTTTACATCGCGGCAGAGCGCTTTTTTGGCAAGCATTGCGCAAAGCTCAAAATCGCCGCCGATACCAACACCGAGTACCATCGGCGGGCACGGATTGCTGCCTGCACTGCGTGCAGTTTGCGCCACAAAATCGATAATATCCTGCTGAGAAGCAGACGGCAAAAACATTTTGATCACACTCATGTTTTCGCTGCCGAATCCTTTCGGTGCAACCGTAATCTTCAGTTTTTCTCCTGGAACGATGCGCACATGCAGCACTGCAGGCGTATTATCACCGGTATTTCCCCGACGGATCGGATCTTTGACCACGGAGCAGCGAAGCAGCCCGTCCACATAACCGCGATGCACGCCTTCGTTCACTGCGTCCTCCAGCAAGCCCCCCACCAGATGAACCTCCTGACCGATCTCCACAAAAACAACCGCCATACCGGTATCCTGACAAATCGGTACCTGAAGCTCGTCCGCGGCCTGCAGATTGTCACACAGATCGCCAAGGATTCCTTTCGCAAGTGCTGCTGTTTCGGCGCAACGGGCACATTCCAGACGTTCTTTGAGCGATTCGGGCAGCACACGGTTGGCCTCCACACAAAGCTGTGCTACCGCGCGGGTGATTAATGAAGTATGAATGTTACGCATAATTGAACAGGTCCTTTCCTGATGATTAATACTAATTTCTCCTGAAACGACGGATACAAATCTTTTAAAGCCGCTACAAATCTTTTAAAGCCGCATAAATCCAAGTTTCTTTCTCGGTTTGCTGCCGTTTCTTTTTTGAAATGATTATGATTTTGCCTGAAAGCAGAAAAAAGGCGCGACAAAATTGAATTCTGCCGCTGCCCCTGCGAATACGTATTCTTATTTTGGCTGACCGTTGCCACTGCCGGTACCACGACGAGAATAACCCCCACGCTTGGCTTCTGTCACCCGCTTGAGGTCTGACATCTTCTCATCGCTTGTTTGCTTGAATTTAGCCATCATATCTTCAAAAGTGGCCGGCTCGCTCTTTGGTTTCTGCCAATCGCAGCGACCACGGCCACCGGAATATCCGCCAGACTGTCTGCGCTGCTGTGGCTGCTGCGGCGCGGGCATTGCCTGCTTGATGGAAAGACTGATCTTTCCGTCGTCACCAACCTTGAGCACTTTAACTTTGACTTCCTGATTTTCCGTCAGGTGATCTCTGATTTCCTTGACGAACGTGGGAGCCACCTCCGAAATGTGCACCATTCCGGTTTTTCCGCCCGGGAGCTCCACAAATGCCCCGAATTTCGTTATCCCTGTGACTTTTCCCTCCAGGATCGTCCCTACCTCAAACTGCATAAAGAACCGATTGCCTCCTTAAGTTTTTCACAAAAATATCAATTGCCGGATGCTTCGATATACACTTTTTCTCCAGGATAAGCGTAATTCAAGGTACCCCGCGCAATCAATTCATAGTAAGCTGCAAGATCTTCGTTTTCACTAAGTTCTTTCAATTCTGCGTTTTGTGCTTTTTGCTGCTCAAGCTGATTGGAAAGCTGCCGGTATTCCTGCTGCTTTTGCGCAATCGTAACTTGCTGATTAATAAATACTACAACCACATAAACCAGCACAAGCACAAAAGCCAGCCGTAAGAAAAAGCTTTTTTTCTTCTTTGGTTTTTCAAGCAGTCTGACCACGCGAACTCCTCCCTGCAGCCTTTCACACATACTTTGTTTTATTATACACTATTCTTTGTTCGGGTTGCAAGGCTTTTTGACCCGGAAAATAATCTTTTTTTGCGAGACTTGCCGCCTTTTTCCTTCTTTTCTGCCGCCGGACGCCGATTTGTTGCCCGAGCGGACAACTTTTTACCCAAACTGCGGAACGGCGCTGCAATTTTTCGCGTAATACGCCGCAAAAATCGAAAGATTCCATTTTGCAGCCGAAACAGCAAAGTTCCGATCGTTTCATAATACAAAAGCCAACCGATGAGTTCACCAAAATATAAGTATCCCCGCACCTCTCCCTGAGAGACTGCCATAAAAAACGCAAATGTAAAAATTGCTGCCAGAAAGAAATACAGCACATCAAACACCGCTGTCAACACTCGCCCAAAAAGAAAAAACATTCGCAATGCACGAAAAATGTCATATATCACACAGAGCCCTGCTCCCAGTGCGCAGGAATATAAAAAGGCAACCGTCTGTCCTGCAAGTGAAATAGTCAAAGCGGCTTCCCCGCCCTTTCAACGAAACATTTTTGAAAGAAAACCACCCTTGCCTGTGTGATTATCCGTATAAGCAAGCGTTGTAATTTCGCCCTCTAACTGCAATTCACCCGACTCCAGATTCAGCTTGCAAATGTGCAGATCTTTTCCCCGGATGACCAACTGCCCCAGTCCCGTGTATGCAACAACCGTCTGCTCGTCAAAGCTGTCCACATCTTCCACACCGGAAACATGCAGGTTCTTGCGATTTTCCAGAATGATATTCTGCGGGAGCTTCACCGCTTTTTTTTCTTCTGCCAAAATAAATGCCCCCCGTTTCGTCCGTATTGTTTCCGTTAATACTATGACGAAGCAGGGGGGCAATATTCCTGTTTATGGATTACAAAACACGATAAAGATCAGTGGCACCTTCTTTGCGAACCGTTTCCGCCACATTCAGCACTTGCACGCGAACCGTTCGTTCGCCCAGCGTGATTTCTAAAACATCATCCACCTTAACGTCATAGGATGCACGCGCTACCTTGCCGTTGACGGTTACCTTGCCTGCGTCGCACGCCTCGTTGGCAACGGTGCGTCGCTTGATCAGGCGGGATACCTTTAAATATTTATCCAATCTCATGATGATACATGCCTTTCTCATAATTTTTTGTTATGCATTTCTCTCTTAAAATCACCGGACACAACCCACTCAAGCGACTTGCTTTTCTTTCCCAATATTATCCGAATTCTGATTTATGAGAAATGAATAGGAACCTTTTCAGACAAAAAGAAATGGAATTTTAATTTGAACAACTGAAAAG
>CAKXIK010000029.1:0-17610 GCA_934875675.1 uncultured bacterium | reverse complement strand
CGAAACCGGCCAATACAAAACGAATTATTTCACAGCAGCCTTGAAAGCCTTGCCAACTTTAAAAGCCGGGACTTTGGAAGCCGGAATGGTGATTTCTTTGTTCGTTCTGGGATCGCGGCCCTTTCTTTCGTTGCGCTCGCGCACTTCAAATGTGCCAAAGCCAACGAGCTGCACTTTGTCGTTAGCAGCAACTGCTTCAACAATGGAATCGATGACGGCATTCACAGCACTATCTGCGTCTTTCTTAGAGAGATTTGCCTTTTCAGCAACGGCAGCAATTAATTCAGTTTTGTTCATTTTGAAAACCTCCAAAATTTCTTTTTTATCATTCACCGATTTGCATCGGGAACCAGCAATATTTGTGTCAAGACGTCAATTGGATTTGGCAGCGGTCTGCTTTTTCTTTTGACAGGCAATAAAGCGTTTTTCAATATCCTTCAAAACATACTTTTCACCCTTATCGTCCAACATCTGCACCATATCAAAACCGGGACGGCGATTTCCTTCAATCAATATCGGTCCGTTATCCGTGATACAAACATCCCAACCGACAACCGTCATTTCCGGATGCATACGGCAAACGGTGTGCACCATTTTCTTAACCTTGTCCCAATCGGGAATCTGAAAACCTTTGAAAACAACACCAGTAACCGGGTGCTTTGCAAAACGGCGCATCGATTTATCGAGCGCATCATCAATCACCATGCCGGTATCACAATCTACAACAGCGCTCATTCCGCCGCTATGAAAATTATCCACCACTGTGTTTCCGTTGCCTACCCGGACGGAACTGAAGAAAATGGTGGGATTATCATCCACATTGTACGTCATAACGCGAATGGTATTCACACATGCAGGATTCAGTGACGCCATGGCATCACATTGATGAATCACTTCCTCCAAAAACATGCGTTTTTCAATCAGCTCATTGTAAAACTTGCGGCGATCTCCGATTTCCTGCAGAGAAGACTTGTAAATGCCGCCTCCTCCAAGTCCGTCAATCGGCTTCACCATGAAAGTATCATGCTGATCAAGGAACTTGTCGTATGCTTCGTAATTGCTGCCGTCCGGATAAACCCAGTCGCGACCTGCATACAGTGCAAACTCCCGCAGAAAGTTTGGCTTGACGGTGAACGTTTTTTTATATTTTGGATCGTTCACCAGCTGATAGAACTTGTCCTGCGTATGCACAACGGCATACTTGCTGCGTTCCTTCAAGCTTTTGTTATAAAACTCGTAATTAAAATAATCAGTCAACGCACTGCCGTAAACTGCTGTGGAAAAACAAACATCCAATGTCAACAGAATACTGTTTTTATTCTCTTTTTTTGCAACCTCTTGAATGTTGCGAAAGAACTTTCCATAATCCGCATGGAGAACCTGCGTAAAGAAATTCATGAATCATGCTCCTCACTGCCTAACGACGTCATAATAATACTACTATACCAGTATTTTTGTCAACCAAAAAACCGCGAAATATCCGATTATTCATGAATTCTTCACTTCTTTTGTCTTAACCTGCTCCCAAAGGGCATCCAACTGTTCCAAAGAAGCCTCGTTCATATTAAGCTGCTGCTGCTTTGCCATCTGCTCCACAGCCGAAAAACGGCGAATAAACTTGTCGCTTGCTGCGGTCAAAGCCTCTTCGGGATCTGCGTGCAGGAGGCGGGCAGCATTGACAACCGAAAACAGCAAGTCTCCAAGCTCCTCCCGAACCTGGTCTGCATTTCCGCTTTGTGCCGCCTGCTGCAATTCTGTCGTTTCCTCGGCAATCTTCTCAAATGCACCGTCCGCATTATCCCAGTCAAACCCGACACGCGAGGCTTTTTTCTGTACCTTTTCCGCACGCATCAATGCCGGGAGCTGACGGGGAATGCTCTGCATGGATTCTGTCTGACTCTTTTGAGATTTTTCCACCAATTTGAGTGCATCCCAGTTTTTAAGCACCTGTTCACTGGTTTCTGCATGAACATTGCCAAACACATGGGGATGACGATAAACCAACTTTTTGCAAACACCATCCGCAACGTCATCCAAAGTGAATCTTTCTGCTTCGGCTTCCATCTGTGAATGGAATACCACCTGCATCAGCACATCGCCAAGCTCCTCTTGCAATGCTGCGGGATCGCCGCTGTCGATGGCATCCACTACCTCATAGGCTTCCTCTATCATATTCTTGCGAATGGATTCATGCGTCTGCTCTGCATCCCAGGGGCATCCGCCCGGAGCGCGCAGAATTTGCATGATCTGGCGCAAATCCTCGATGGTATATCGTTCTTTCTTTTCAAATTCCATTTTATAACCATTCCTTTTACAAGCAGACTTCTGAGCAATACGCTTATTTTAACGCAATAGACCGCGCTTTTCAAGCAATTTTACAACTTTTTCCCCACCGGGAAGCATGAGCAAATCTTCCTTTTCCAAAGCACGCAGACGAAGCAACAAAATTACATAAACGAATACCGCAACTAAAATTGCACATAAAACGGAAATGGTTCCGGAAAGAACCGCTGCTAACCATCCGTAAACCAGGCGCGCCGCAACGGCGCAAGTCCCGCCCGCAAGCGCCGGTTTCCACAAGGCAGGCAGAAGCTGCAGCGGTGCACGCGCATTGCGTTTGAGCGCAACCAAGCCGAAAACCGTAATCACGAAATAGCAAAGCACCGTTCCTGCACAGGCGCCCATCATGTTGATCTGCGGCACCGTTACCAGCGAATAGTTTGCTGCGAGCTTTAAAATCATGCCGACAAGCAGCAGCCGCACCGGGATATCCGCACGGCCAATTGCCTGCAGCATACTGTTGATCGGCACGGAAAGCGTCATAAAAATCACTGCGATTCCAAGCACGGAAAGCAGCGGCGCGGCAATTTGTACGCCGTTTGGACGACGGGAAAAAAGCAGTGTCAAAACCGGTTGTGCCAACGCAAGCAGCCCGAATCCGGACGGAAACGCGACCAGCGCCGATACACGCACCACAGATTCAATGCTTTTTTTAATTTCGTCGCGTTTTCCGCTGACCCATGCCGCCGTTACCGATGGCAGCGCACTGACCCCGAAAGATTGTGCAACGGTGGGAACCAAAGCTGCAACATTCTGTGCGATAGTGTAGCACCCGTAAAGATAAGGAGTCAGCTCCTCTGTGGTGATATTCTCCGGCACCTGACCGGCAAATACACTACGTAGCACCGAATGGTCGATTGCCGCAAGGCTTCGCTGCAAAAACGTCACATCAATCAGCGTGCCGAGATTCAGAACAAGCGCCCCAAGACAGACGGGAATCGAGATTTTGAGCAGCAACCGGAGCACTTCTTTGCTTGAACCGGGCGTTGGCGCAACGGCAAGCTCGTGCTTGGAAATGCCATCGCCCTTGCAGCGGCGAAAAAGTACCAGATATAAAAATCCAAGCACCGCACCGATTGTTACGCCGAGCACCGCACCGGCAGCTGCTGCAGGCAGAGTGAGATTGACTGCGGACGCTGCATCTGCTGCAGGAGTTCCGAACACCGTGCCGGAATGGGAATATTCCTCCATTCCGCGCTTCATCACCAGATAGGCACATCCAAGCCCGATAAACAGCTTGCCAACTGCCTCAATCACCTGCGAAACGGCACTGGGAGTCATATTGCGCAAGCCGACATAATACCCCCGCTGCACCGACATCAGGCAGCAAAAAAAGAGCGTTGGCGCCAACACCCGAATGCAGAGTACGGAATCCGGGCTGGAGACTGCGGCCGTGTAGGCTCCTGCGCCAAAAAACATTGCCAGCGCACCCAAAAGACCGCTGATAAAGAACAGCGGAACCGACACCCGGTAAACCCGGCGAACATCTTTCCATCGCCCGACGGCGGCATTCTGGGACACCAGCTTGGAAACCGCAATCGGAAACCCTGCGGTTGCAATGGTGTAAATCGGCAGATAAATCTGATATGCCGTATTAAAATATCCCATGCCCAATTCGCCGATCAGATTGGTCAGCGGAATTTTAAAGATTGCGCCGATCACCTTGACCAGCATTGTTCCTGCCGAAAGAATGACCGCGCCCTGCAGGAAGGACTGCGTTCGCTTTTTTGTCTGCTGTGCCAAGGGAACACTTCCTTTATACATGATGGTATGTACCAAAAGTATATTCCCCGGCAGGGCATGTTATGAGTTCACACGACCGATTACTCGCTGCACTGCACGATTTACCTCAAATTTTGCCCGCTCTGCATCAATGGTAACCAACTGTCCGTCCCGATACAGCACCTTTCCTGCACACATGGTCAGCACCGTATCCGGTAAATTTGCAGAATAAACCAAATTGACGAGCGGATTATAGCAGGGTGTCATGTTGATGGAATCACACCGCACAACGGCGAGGTCAGCCACTGCACCGCAGCGAATCACCCCGCTGTTTCTTCCCTGCGACCTTGCCCCGGCTTCTGTTGCCATCTGCAGCACCTGCGCGGCGGAAATTGCATTGGGATTCTGTCGCGTTCCGTTTTGCAACAAAATCGCAAGCCGCAGCTCCTGCAAAAAATTAAAGCTGTTGTTGCTGGAAACGCCGTCGGTTCCAATCGCAACAGGCACCCCCTCCTCAAGCAGCTCACACACCGGCGCAATTCCGCTGCCAAGCTTGCAGTTGCTTGCCGGACAGTGCGCCACCGTTACGCCGTTTCGTTTCAAAATTGCTCGATCCTGTTCGGTGACCCACACACAATGAGCGGCAGTAGTCGGGTTGGCAAAAACGCCGAGCTGCTCAAAATATGCAGCAGGAGTTTTGCCGTGACGCTCCACGCACTGCTGTTGTTCCTGTTTTGTCTCCGAAAGATGCAGATGCATCCGTGCATGGCGATTGGATGCGACATTTGCAACACCGGACACCGTATCCGGATTTGACGTATATTCCGCATGAATACAAAAATCCACCTGCAGTCTCCCATCCCCTGCACCGTTATATTCATCAAAGAGCTGCAGTGTTTCCTGGAACGGAATTAGCTGTTGCAGAGGGGTATCGTCAAAGCACATCAAACCCCGGGAAAGATTGCAGCTAACACCGGATTGCAGGACTGCGCGCGCAATTGCCCCACAATGATCATACATCTCCGTAAAAGACGTAATACCGGAACGCAGCATTTCTGCAATCCCGAGCATTGCACCCCAGTACACTGCTTCGTCATCCAGCTGTGCTTCAAACGGAAAAACCCGCTCTGTCAGCCAACGCTGCAGCGGCAAGCCTTCTCCGTATCCCCGCAGCAGCGTCATGGGCACATGGCAGTGGGCATTGACAAAGCCCGGAATCAGCAGACGGTCTTTTCCGTCATATTCTTCCCCGAAATCGCCTTGCGGCCGGTCTTTTCCAACTGAAACAATCTTATTTTCGAAGGTTGCCACAAAACCATGCTGTACCGACTGATCGGGCGCAAGATAATCAATATTTGTAAACAGCACTCTACTTCCCTCCAAGCGATACCGTTTTCATGGGTGTAGTTTTGATGCGAAGCTTATCTTACAGTTCCTGCAGAATATTCTGCACCAACGCTGCAAAACGATGCGCAAACTGCTTGCCGTTTGCAACCACTTCGTCATCGCTGACAGCTTGATTGGTCATTCCTGCCGCAAGATTGGAAATGAAGGAAATCCCAATCAGGTTCATTCCGCATTGGTGGGCTGCCATTGCTTCCACCACGGTGGACATTCCCACCGCATCACCGCCCAGCAAACGGATTGCGCGAATCTCTGCCGGTGTTTCAAATTGCGGACCCGGCATATAAAAATAAGTTCCCTCTCGCAGGGTAACGCCCGCTTTGCCTGCAGCAGAACGAACGGAGGGAAATAACGCATGGGTGTAGGTGTCACACATATCAAAAAAGCGAGGACCGAACTGCAGCTGCTCTTTCCCTGCCAACGGCGCACATGCCATTAAATTGATCTGATCGGTAATCATCATAAAGTCTCCCATAGAGAAAGACTCGTTCACCCCACCTGCTGCATTGGTCAGAATCAGATTTTTTACCCCGAGCAAATGCAAAACACGCACCGGAAATACCACCTGTGAAAAATCAAAGCCTTCATAATGATGAAATCGGCCGCTGAGCAATAGAACCGATTTTTCTCCCAGTTTACCGCACACAAGTTCTCCTTTATGGGACGCAACCGTTGTACAGGGAAAATTCGGAATCTGCGCATACGGAATTCTGATGGCGTCCCACACCTGCTCCGTTAATACCCCCAGTCCGGAACCAAGCACGACCGCTGTATCCGGAATCCTTCCGCTTAACCTGTCCGTAATCGCGTTAGCCGCAAATACACCGGCTTCATATGAGTTTTGCACCGCATCATCCCCTAATTTTATATGGATTTTAAAACAAACGAAAAAGGGTTACCCCGCCGAATAAACCGGTTAGGCAACCCTTGAAAGGCAGAAAAATTACAGCTTTGCGCCACACTTGGGGCAATATGCATCGCCTTTTTCCAGCTTGGCTCCGCAGCCTTGGCAGGTAACGGTTTTTTTCAACTCATCAATCTTTTCATTGATCGAATTGAATTCATGATACAGCGCATCAACCGCTTCAATCCCTTGTTCCACTGCCTGGTCGGCATTTCCTGCAGACTTTTTTGCATCGTAAACTGCACGGCCGATCTGCTCAAACTGGTTGGAAATTTCCCGCGAGAGCTGTGAGGCATTCATTTTCAATTTGGAAAGATCTGCGATCTCAGTCGCCTTTTTTCCTACGCTTTCAGCAGCAGATTTTGCATTCAACAATACATCTTCCAGAACTCCCATGGTTATGACCGCTCCCTTCGTCTTTTGACCGGTAATTACCACATAGCACACAGCAAAACCGGAAATCATCGTTTTTGATATGATTCAAAACACTTCTGAAACCGCAATAGAATCAGAACATCATATTAAATATAGTGTACGCGTTTTTTGCATCTTATGTGTTAATTTTTTATGAATCCTATCCGATAAATTCCTGCAACAGAGAATTTTTGGGCACCAACGCCGGGTCAAGCGGTTCAAACCGGCACAATTGGTGCAGTAAATTTGCCACTTTTGCATTTTCAGGCTGTTTTTGCTGCAAATCTTCTAAGAGCGGCAGCGCCAGTACACGGAAAATACACGGTTCATAAAGATGAAGCGAATTAATGGTGATATCCGCCTGTCGCTTAAACGGCTGAATATACAAATCTTCTCCACGGCAAACATCTTCCCACATTTCCAAGGTGCGCGACGGGGAACAGGCACGGTAATAATAATCACGCACCATTCTGCGCAAAAAACGAACCTGCCGGGCGCGGATGATTTCTCCGTTTGCATCGCAGATTCCCTGCTTCACGCTGATATACACGCGCAAAAAGCTTTCCGGCGGGATGGTTTCTGTTAAATGAGGGTTGAGCGCATGCAATCCCTCCACAATCACCACATCCCCACGTCCTACCACAACCGGACGGGTAAATTTCTCCGGAGCTCCGGTGGTAAAGTTAAAAACAGGCATTTCACAACGACCCGAGTTTACCAATCCCGTGAGACATTTTTGAATATTTTTTACATCCAATGCATCCATCGATTCAAAATCCGGCCTGCCATTCGGCAGCAATGGTGCCTGCCCTCTGCCAAGAAAAAAATCATCCAGCGAAATTACATGTGAGCTGATATTGATGGTTGCAAAATAATCGGTCAGCAGATGGGATGCGGTGGTTTTGCCGGAACTGGACGGTCCCGCAAGCAGAATAATCCGACAGTTTCTGCCGTGTGCACGCATGGCAATTTCCTCGATAGAAACGCGAAAATTCTCTTCCACTTCTGCAATAATGCCTTCCGGATTCTTAATAATTTCCCGGTTGATTGATTCCAACCGAGCGGTGTATTTCACATAATGATTACTTGCAATGCTCATAAAAATTCAAGATTCCCTCCTTGCGTTCTTGCATCTGGTCAAAACGCTCCATATATTCATACGGAAACTTGAAGTTGAATATTCGTTCAATTTTTTCTCCGCGGGGAGAACGCAGCTTTGTAGTCGCACCCGCTCCGCAGGCAAGAATCGTGTGGGTTTCTTCCATAATGTAAACATTATAGAGCCCTTCGAACCCCGGCTTTGTCCAGCCCACGTTTTCTAAATTGCCCAGCATCTTGCTTTGGCGGTAAAGATAGTACGGCAAATACCCAGCACCGGAAAGCACCTGCTGTGAATGGGTAACCATATTGTCAACCACTGCAGCTTCCTGCACCAAGGAAAGTCCCTCCTCGTGGTTGAGATAGGAGGAACGCTTGAGCGCAAGCGTGTGCACGGTAATGCTCTCCGGCGCAAGGGAAGTCAGGATTTCAAAGGTTCGGGCAAAGCTTTCTGCCGTATCTCCCGGCAGACCGGCAATGGTATCCATATTGATATTATCAAGCCCCGCCTTGCGCGCCAATTCAAATGCATCAATTGTCTGCTGCGCAGTATGGCGACGGCCGATCCGCTCCAGCACCGCATCATTCATCGTCTGCGGATTGATGCTGATGCGCGTAACGCCGCCGCATTTGAGTGCTGCAAGCTTTTCCGGCGTAATCGTATCCGGACGACCTGCCTCCACGGTATATTCCCGCACCGTGGAAAGATCAAATGACGCGGCAATGGTTTCAATCAACTGCGAAAGCTGATCGGCAGAAAGTGTGGTGGGTGTTCCCCCGCCAAAATAAACCGTTTCCAGTCGCAGACCGAGCGCACGCGCAATCTCACCCGTTTGCTGCAGCTCTCTTTTCAAATATTCCACATAACCCGGCAGCAACTTCTTAGCTTTTTCAATCGATTGCGATACGAAAGAGCAATAAGCACAGCGGGTGGGACAAAACGGAATCGAAATATAAAGGCTGAACGATTCCGGTTTTGACGCTTGTACAATCGGTTCCTGAAGCTTGGCAGTTTGCTGGCAAAGTAACGTTTTTTCCGGTGAAACCAGCAGCCGCTTGGTAAAATACTCTGCGGCCGCATCTGCTCCCAATTCATCTGTCAGCTTGTGCATCAGCTTGACGGGACGCACTCCGGTAAGAATTCCCCACTTGGGCAAAAAGCCACAGTGGCGAGTGAGCAGATGAAACAAGAGCACTGCCAGCTGCCGTTCACATTCCTTTTCGTAATCCGGAAAATCAAGCGGCAACGAGGTTTCTTCTTCTGCCTGCTGCCCGTTCAGGCAAATCGAAGCGCACAAAAAAGCTTTTTGCTCCGTTTCCTTGCGAATAACCGAAACCACCTCGGATACATCCGGCTGCGCTTCGGGCAAAAACTTTTCCTGCGGAAAAAAGATGCGGCAAACATTTTCCATTTCATAACGGAAGGAATGGCCGCTGCAAATTACAGTAATCAAAACTGGGACTCCTCTCTGCAATAGGGGTTGTACACCCGCTCACGGGCAAGAGTGGTCTCCTCCCCATGTCCCGGCAAAACACGATAATCACCGGGCAATTGTGCCAACCGTTGTACCGAGTGCATCAGCATGCTGCCGTCTCCGCCCCAAAAATCGGTGCGGCCAACACTGCCCGCAAAAAGCGTATCGCCTGTAAAGAGCGCATTGTCTGCCAAAAAGCACATGCCACCCATTGAATGCCCCGGTGTGTGAATTACTTCAATCATCAACGTTCCGAGCTGGATTTGCTCGCCATCGTGCAGTGGGTGTGCATCGCGGATGACAATCGGTGTGCCAAACATCGCAGAAAGGTTTTTTCTGCTGTCATCAAGCATATCAAGTTCTTCTCCTGCTGCATAAACAGGAGCACCAGTCAACCTTTGAATCTCCTCCACTGCACCGATATGATCAAAATGACCGTGGGTCAGCAAAATCACAGCAATGGAGTCTTTAACCGCATGAATCGCATCCATCAACACCTGATCCGGTGCTCCGGGATCAATCACCGCAATCTTCCCCGTCGCCTCATCGGTCAGCAGATAAGCATTTTCCTGCAATTCTCCCGTTAAATATGGTTTTATTTTCATTGCCAACACCATCCTTTCCTGCTGCGTCACGAATGCAACGGTTCCGTTTGCGTGAAATCAGTGATTCTTTGGCGCGGTCAGTTCATCCGTGTCCAGCCAGATAGTGACCGGACCGTCGTTGCAAAGCGAAACTTTCATATCTCCGCCAAACACTCCGCGTTCCACCTTTTGCACACCGTGTTCCTTGAGCATCACACAAAACTGTTCATAGAGCGGTTCTGCAAGCTGGGGCGGTGCTGCCGGAATGAAATTTGGTCTGCGCCCGTGTCGGCAATCCGCATAAAGCGTAAATTGCGAAACAACCAACGCTCCGCCGTTGACATCCAACAACGAAAGATTCATTTTATCCTGTTCATCGGTAAAAACCCGCAAACCGGCGATTTTGGCCGCCAACAATCTGGCCTGTTCCTCGCCATCTCCTTGCCCCACGCCGAGCAAAACCAGAAAGCCATTATCGATTTTTCCTGTACATTCGTTTTCTACCACCACTTCGGCGTGCGTGACGCGTTGGAGTAAAGCTCTCAAACAAAATCTTCCTTTCTGCTTACCAAAACGGATGAAATCGTCCTGCTGGATATCCTGACCATACACGATTACGAGCGCTTGATGCTGATAACGCCCTTAATAGCCTTGAGCTTTGTAATAATGCCGTTGATGTGATCCATGCCGGTAACCGTAATTGTGGCTGATATGATGGCTGCGCCATCCTTCAGCGTTCTCGAATTCAGCGAATGAATCATCAGATGCATATTGGAGAGTTGAATCGTAATATCCGCAAGCAGTCCTTCCCGATCCATTGCATGGATTTCCAACACTGCCTTAAACGATTCCTTGACCTGATTTGCCCAATGGACACGCACCCATCTCTCTGGCTCTTCACACTGAGAAATATCAGCAGGGACGTTTTTGCAGTCCTGCTTGTGAATGGAAACACCAAAACCACGCGTGATAAAACCGATAATCGGATCACCGGGAAGCGGATTGCAGCAACGGGAAAATTTTACCAGGCAATCGTGCACACCATCCACAACAACACCGCTGGAAACCTTTTCGGTTCCAGGTTCCAGCACCGGAGTAATCGGCTCAGTCTTTGGTTTGGCAATTTTGGCATATTCCTCGCGCACACGGGGAATCATGCGCCACAGCTGCACGCCGCCGTATCCGATTGCCGCATAGAGATCATCCACACCGTTACAATGCTGCTTTTTTGCAATGCCCAGCAGAAACTCTTCCATTTCATCGGCGGGCAGATCGATACCGTTGCGGCGAAACTCCTTTTCGAGTTCCGCTTTTCCTTGCTCAATGTTCTCTTCGCGTTTTTCTTTTTTGAACCATTGGCGAATCTTATTGCGCGCTTCGCTCGTTTTCACAATCTTGAGCCAGTCACGGCTTGGACCGCGCCCAACCTCTTTGGTGGTAAGCACCTCAATAATTTCACCGGTTTTGACCTTGTAATCAATCGGAACCATTTTACTGTCTACCTTCGCACCGATCATCCGGTTTCCGACGGCACTGTGAATTGCATAGGCAAAATCAATCACCGTGGCACCGGTCGGCAAGCTGATTACATCCCCGCGGGGGGTGAATACAAAGACCTCCTCTGGTGCAATATCCGATTTGATAGAACGGATCAGCTCGCTGGCGTCCCCGGTTTCGGCCTGATTTTCCAACAGCTGCCGCACCCACGCAATGCGCTCCTCCAGCTTGTTTTCGCCGCCGGAAATACCCAGCTTGTACTTCCAGTGTGCCGCAATACCGTATTCCGCCGTGTGGTGCATATCCCAGGTACGGATCTGCATCTCAAACGGGATGCCCTCTTTGCTGAGGACGGTAGTATGCAAGGATTGATACATATTCGGCTTCGGTGTGGAAATATAGTCCTTGAACCGGTTTGGAATTGGGCGGAACATATCGTGCACGATGCCGAGCACGTTATAGCAGTCATTAACCGTGTCCACAATCACACGAACGGCATAAATATCGTAAATTTCATCAAAGGATTTTCCTTGTACATACATCTTGCGGTAAATTCCATTGATACTTTTGACACGTCCCTCTAAATATATATTGGGAATCATCGGAGAAACACGGTCGAAAACACGCTGCTTGGTCAACCGGATAAAATCATCCCGCTCTGCCTTGCGCATATTCAGATTCTTTTCAATTTCTTCATATGCAACCGGATCCAGAATATGGATGGACAAATCCTCCAGCTCTTCTTTAACGGTACGAATACCAAGCCGGTGCGCAATGGGAGCAAAAACCTCCATGCTTTCCAGCGCGGTGTCTCTCTGCTTCTGAGGCGGCTTGAACTGAATCGTGCGCATATTATGCAGACGGTCCGCCAGCTTGATGATGATGACACGAATATCATCCGCCATTGCGATGAGCATTTTACGGATATTTTCCGCCTGCTGCTCTTCCCGCGAGGAATATGGGATTCGCCCCAACTTGGTCAGACCATCCACCAACGAGGCAATTTCCTTTCCGAACCGCTTTTCAATCTGTTCAAGCGAAACGTCCGTATCCTCCACCACATCATGCAGGAGTGCCGCCATAACGGATTCCGTATCCATTCCCAGCTCTGCCACGATGGTTGCCACTGCCAGCGGGTGAATAATATAAGGTTCGCCGGATTGGCGAAACTGACCGGAATGCTTTTCCTTGGCCAATTGATATGCTACCTCAATGCGTTCCATATCGAAAGGACGGTTGCCGGCCTCCAGCGCCTTTTGCAGGACTGCCCGCTTTTGGGCAACCTCCTGCTCCTGTTCAGCTTCCGTTTGTTTTTGAATTTCTTCTGCCATGGTGTAACATTCCCTTTCCGAGTGAAACTATGATTGAGCACGCAGCTTCTGCAAGATAGGCGCCTGTTCTAACGGAACCTTTCCGTTTGTTTTGCAGAGAGAAGCTGTCAATGTATCCGCTTCACGGCTCATTTGAAGCAGCCCTGCCTGCTTCATTGCAATTAAAGAAATTGTAAGCTTATCATATCCAATTTTTTCATTCTGCAACCGACTGCACAGATATTCCATGGTTCTCGGCTTATTTTCTTCCTTTTGCAGCAATCGATAAACTGCTGCAAGCTGCAAACGGTTTGGAAGCATGGATGCCGCATCCACAACCTCGCCGCGGGCAAAGGATTCATAAGCTTGCTTTTGCAAAAAAAGCGGTTCCGTTTCCTGCCCTGCAGGACGGTAATCCCGCACAAAAACTGAAAGCTGAGCTTCGCCTCGATATTCCGAGCGTTCCAGTGTTACCGCCAGATCAAGCAGATCGCCGGGTACAAACGGGAATTCCTGCGGTGTGGTACGAAAAAGCATCGCTGTTACTGCCGAACCCTCACGGGAAAGCAGCAACCGAAGGTGCTTTCCGCCGCCAACCGGACGGATTTCTTTCAGTTCCAAATTTAGAAGCGCAAATACCGGCGTGGGATTTCCCGCACCAAACGGTTCCAGCTGCTCAATTTCTGCTGCCAACTCTGCTGAAAGGCCAGCCGGATTCAACTTACAATCGATATTGATCTGCGGCATTGGCATCTGCGGACACTGTTTTGCCGCGCACAAATTGATTTCACATAGAAATTCTTCCAGCCTTGCCGCCGGCAAGGTCAGCCCCGCCGCAAGAGTATGTCCCCCAAAACGAGAAAGCAGCGGTGCACAATCCGTCAGCGCCTTGATAATAGAAAAGCCGCTGATGCTCCTGCAGGAACCTTTTGCAACCTCCCCATCCACGGAAAGCACCACGCTCGGCTTGCCAAAACGTTCTGTAATACGGGAGGAAACGATCCCCAGCACACCAGGATGCCATCCTTCTCCCCAAACCACCAGAACACGCTCAAGCTGACGGCGCGGTTCGCGGTGCAGCTGTTCGATTGCCTGTTCCAGTACCTGTTGCTCCTGTTTTTGACGTTCCGTGTTTTCCTGTTCCATCTCTTCGGCAAGAGACACCGCTTCTTCCTCATAATCGGAAAGCAGCAACTGTACCGAGCGGTCAGAAGTACCCATACGCCCCACGGCATTGATGCGGGGCACCAACGTAAACGAAAGATTTCCGGCAGAGATGGTGCTTTGCAATCCGGTCTTCTCCAGCAATGCACGAATGCCGGGTTTTTCGCTGTTGGCAATCTGATAAAGCCCCTCGCGTACAATTCTGCGGTTTTCACCCTGCAGCGGAACAATATCGCCCACGGTTCCGATCGCCGCAAAGTCCGAAAAATTTTCAAAGAGAGATGCTGTATCCAGTTCTTCTCCTTCCAGAGCGGAAACCAGCTTGAGTGCAACACCCACGCCGCAGAGATCCTTGAAGCGACTTTTACATCCTGCC
The DNA here is from genome assembly GCA_934875675.1 of uncultured bacterium. Taxonomy (GTDB): domain Bacteria; phylum Bacillota; class Clostridia; order Oscillospirales; family Acutalibacteraceae; genus CAKXIK01. Next base: position 3,322 of record CAKXIK010000029.1, on the reverse strand, counting down.
TGATGTGGATTGACAACGGCAACTGCATCGGGCAGCACTTCGGGCGGTGTGTGATGATCTGTTACAACCACATCAATTCCCAACTCCGCGGCATAGGCAACCTCTTTTGCGGAAGAAATGCCGTTATCCACCGTCACAATCAACTTTGTTCCTTCTTCTGCCAATCTTTTCACGGCATCACAGTTCATTCCGTAACCGTCAGTCTCACGTTCCGGAATAAAAAAACCGACGTTGGCGCCACGCTGCTCAAGGTAAGAATAAAGCAGCGCCGTTGAGGTTACGCCGTCGGCATCATAATCACCATAGATCATAATCCGTTCAAACGAATCAATCGCCCGAAGAATTCGCCCGGTCGCTTGATCCATATCCTTGAGCAACATTGGGTCGTCCCATTCATCTGCCCGCAGAAAACGCTCTATTTTTTCCGAAGTGTCATAACCCCGTGTAATCAAAAGAAGCGCTAAAAACGGCGAAAAGTCGCTGTTTTCGGCCAATTCTGCCGCTTTGATCTTATTCGGTTTTGCAATCAGCCACTGTTTCATTTACCGCTTTTCTTCCTTCTTTTTCTTTATTCTTATTATTTTAACATTTTATTTGCATAAATTCAACAACAAACACACGGAAAGAGAAACACCCGTCTTACGCAGCACTTTTTTAAATCAAAAAGGAACACTCCAGCGCAAATTTCAAATCAAAAGCTGATAAGAAATTCGCACGGATGTTCCTCTTGTTTTGCCGCTGATGCAATTTTTAGATGACATGGAGACGCTATGAACTCTGCATTACCCATCAGACACACATTGTTTAAAATAATAGCGCATCATACAGCTCCATCCGGCGCTGCCAAAGCTGCAAAAAAACATCTTCCGCCGCACATTCCGGTTTCCTGCTGGAAAATCTGACCCAAAACGCAACCCGGGCATCACTCTTCTGCTCGGGAACATTGAGCAAAACAGCTACGGTTTTCTCTGCTCCGGCCGCACAAAGAGGCCATACTCTGGGACAACTTGTTTTGCTTTGTGAACAGGTGGCATGCATTACATTCAAAAGCAAGTCACGGTCATCCCGGCAAAGTCTTTTTCTGCCGGAAAGATAAACATCCGTTCCCGGTGCACAAATCAAAATCGGAGATCCGGAAAAGAAAAAAAGCAGCGGTCCCGGCTTGAGCGGTTCTGCGGTACTGTTTTTTTTAAGCCAGCGTGCCAGTTTCAGCAATTCAAGCTTTGCGGCTGCACCCCCGCGTTCTATGCGTCTTCGGCGCACGGGCGAAAGATGATATTTTTGACACAGTAAACGGCACAGCAACGGCAGCGCGGTTTCGTCTGTTGCCATCAGCGGTAAAGCAGGAAGGCGCATGGCACACATCGCCTGCCAGACGCCCGCCGCGCCTGCACCTGCACCGATTAACGCAATTCCTGTCTTCATCGAAAGCCCCTTCTCTCACTGCCGGCATCCGCAATATGCGTGAAGATCCTCTGCGCATTTCATATTGCTCCGGCAATAATAGAATATGAAGCAACAAAACACACGGTGCAACAAAAAGCCGCCTCTTTTTATGCCTTCTATTCGCATGTCCTGGGGCATCGCCGATAATAAATAAAGTATCTGCACCAAATTCATTTGGCAGCTTCGCATTCCGCACACACGCCAAAAAGAGTCAGAGTATAACCGTTATAATGGATTGTTCCGTTTTTGGGTGTAATCTTGACCTCAACATTGGCATCGAACACGCGGCCGCATTTTTTGCATAAAAAGTGTTCATGCGATTTCAGCTGAAAGTCAAAACGATCCGCCGCATTGGGTATGGACACCTTGCGTATCAGCCCTTCTTTTGCAAAAGAGTTCAAATTGCGGTAAACAGTTGCAATACCAATTTCATGGTTCACCTTACAGACTTCCTTGTAAACTTCTTCTGCTGTTGGATGGTTTGTCATATTTAAAACCGTATCCAGTACCGCCTGTTTTTGCCTGGTTTGTTTCATTTTGCACCTCGCAGCGATATTGATTATCATTATTATATCCATGAAGATATCATAAATCAAGTATCTAAAAAAAGTGTTGACAAAGGAAAAATTATGCAGTAATATAATTATGTCGATAATGATAATGATTATCAATATCGATAAGTACATTTAAAGGAGCTTTGTTATGAGAAGTATCACGAAATTGGATTTGCAATATGCACATAGGTTTTATGGTTTCAAGGGAGAGGCACAATATTTACACGGGCACACCGGTGTGTTGACCATCGAAGTAGAAGATTCTGTTAATATGGGTGTCAATATGGTTTTCCCTTGCAACGAAATTCAAAAAACTGCCTGGGAAGTACTGAAGAACTTTGACCATGCTTTAATTTTAAGAGAAGATGACCCGTTGCTGCCTGCAATTTTGAAAGTTTATGAGGAGCAAGGCATTAAAGATGGTGCCCCCACCAATCAGATGACAGGTCCTGCATTTAAAACAGAACTTGCTACTGCATATCCGGAATGTCGTTTGGTTGTTACCAAAGAAACGATGACCGTTGAAGGTATGATCAAAATTGTGTACGACTTGTTGAAAGACAAGTTAAATATTTCCAAACTGACATTTACCAGCGGTGTGAACGCAGCAACAGCCGAGTTTGAGACAAAAAACAATATCGACCGTTGCCCATTGTGCGGAATTGCATTAAATGAAAATGGTGTCTGCCCAAAATGCGGATATAGAAAAGGATAACAAAGCTGTACGATATAAGTCATAACCTCGGGCTTGTATTAGCCTTAAGGGCATCATACAGGGGGCTGTTGCAGATATCTGCAGCAGCTTCTTTTTTGTCTATGCACTATAAAAAAGATATTTTCGACCAATCGGTAGAGATTCGGACTCATGTAGGAAGGTTATGTTCCAGACTGTGTGAAAACAAGATTTCATTGCGGCATATTTTAACAGATTAGACCAAAAATGCATGAAACCAAGCAAAAACTGCCCGCATAATTTCCTTTGTTCCCGATATTGGCAGCACTCTTTTTAATGTTGTATATCAAAGTTGTATATCAAAAAATGCATAGCAGAATTCTACCCGCACACCTTCAGTCCTGCGAGTCAAAAAATACGTATATCCATAAGCTCGTTTTACCGTACCAAATAGATGCTTAACCAGACATTTTCTCATTCGGATTAACTCCGAATGCTGTCTGGGGCGGTCAGCACAATATCCTCATGTTCTTCATGCTCTTCAATTTTAGCAAGCTGTTCGTTCAATTCTCTAAGAAAAAGTGAATAGTACAAAAGAAAAAGCCACAACTATCGTTGCGACTTTTTCTTTTTGGAAAGGGCAGACGGT
>CAKXIK010000028.1:20205-33832 GCA_934875675.1 uncultured bacterium | reverse complement strand
TCAATAAATACTGCACTTGGTGTCAGATATCCGGCTTCCACTATTTCATCCAATATCCATGAAAATACACGGTCAACGGTTTCCTCTGTAAAACGATGCCTGAAATTATAGCTTACCGTTGAAAAATGAGGCGTTTCCTCCTGCAATCCATATCCTAAAAACCAACGATAGCAACAATTTGCACTGACTTCCGCCGCCGTTCTGCGTAGGGACGGCAAGCCGTACAGATGCTGAATTAAGACCATTTTAAACAGAACTACAGGATCGATGCTCTGTCTGCCGTTATCTTCGCAATACAAGTCTTCCACTATGTCATATAGCTTTGTGAAATCTACTGCCGCATCTATTTTGCGCAGCAAATGATCCTTCGGAACCATGTCCTCTGCGCAAAGCATTTCGTATTGATAGCGATTTTCTTTTCCTTTTGTCAGCATCCCTCATCACCGTTTCTATTATACCTCTGAAAACAAAAAAAGCCCAGCTTCGCCGGACCTTTTTCGACAGTCTGATACATCTGGTGCAGGACTGTCTGCGCGGGGAAGTCGGTATACTGGAAGCCAGTCGAAAAGTGGATGCAAGCCGTGAAAGCATCCTGCATTGGATTGCACAGTACGAGGCGGAAGGCGTGAGCGCTTTTTCTGCCGCACGAGAGATATTAAGTCTACGATCGAGTACGCCAGTCGCGGCTGTACCAGACATGCGAAAGCCACGCAGTATCTTGCTGAAAATTTTCTGGCCCGCCAGTTCAGTTCCGAAAGGCCAAATGAACAGTGGCTCACCGATGTGACGGAATTCAAGTGGTACGAGGGCATGGTGGTGCACAAAATCTATCTGAGTGCAATTCTCGGCCTCTATGACTATGCTGTTGGCGAGCACAATGACAATCCGTTGGTTTTCAAGACTTTTGACCGGGCGCTAAAGGCAACTCCCAATGCCCATCCGCGGTTCCATTCTGATAGATAGAGGGTTTCAATATACAAGCCGCACTTTCCACTGTAAACTCACGGATGCTGGCATGATGCAGAGCATGTCTCGCGTTGCGCACTGCATTAATAATGGTCCCATGGAGGGATTGGGGGATTCTCAAGAGAGAACGTAACTATGGCAGACGTTTTGTCAGTAAACAGGAACTTGTCAAAATGATTGAATGCTATATCCGCTATTACACCAATCGACGTGTGCAACGTAACCTGGGCGTTCTGACTCCCGTGGAAAAGCACATGTTGGCCATGGTTGCATAAAAAGCAGCCGACAGCGTATTTGCCCCTCTGTCGGCTGTGAAAAAATTTATATTATTTCATTGTCCTCTTGATGGGACCCGGTTTAGCGGATGGCAAGCCTTTTTTTTAAAATAAAAATATTTATTTGCGCAGATATTCGGCAGCCTGTGTCGCTGCAACGGCACCGTCGGCGGCAGCGGTAATTAACTGACGGAGTGGCTTCTGGCGTGCATCTCCTGCAACGAACAGTCCCGGAACCTTGGTGCGGCAGTCCTCTCCTGCAACAAAGTATCCCCCGCGGTCAAGCTCTGTGAGCGGCGCAAAAAGGGAGGTGTCCGGTGCAAGACCGATTGCGACAAATAATCCATCTACAGCAAGTTGACTTTTTCGTCCGCTTTTTTTGTTTTCAACGGTCAGCGCAGATACACGTTCTTCTCCCAGAACTTCGGTGACATTGGAATCCAGCAAAAGTGTAATATTTTGCTTTTTTTCAACAGCGTCCTGTAAATATTTTTCCGCGCGAAATTCGTTGCGGCGATGAATCAGATAAACCGAACTGCAAATATTAGAGAGGAAAAGAGCGTCTTCCAAGGCCGTGTTTCCGCCGCCGGCAACGGCAACGGTTTTTCCGCGGAAAAATGCACCGTCACACGTGGCGCAATAGGAAACACCGCGCCCGACAAGCTTGCCTTCTCCTGGGCAGTCCAGCTTGCGCCGCTGTGCACCCGGTGCAGCAATCACCGCATTGCCTGTACGAATGCCATTGGGTGTGTGCACTGCAAATGCATCAGACGTTGTTTCAAGCTGATCAACCGGATCAAAACAGAATTCAGCCCCCAAAGCCTGGGCTTGTTCATACAGCTTCTGGGAAAAATCAATTCCGCTGATGCGTTCAATTCCGGGATAATTTTCAATATCCGTTGCCGAAGTGATCTGGCCACCGTAAAAACTTTTATCAAATACAAGGGTTTTCAGTCCGGCACGAACCGCGTAAATTGCCGCGGTCATTCCAGCGGTGCCGGCGCCGATGATGATTACATCTGTCACGGTCAAAACATCCCTTCTCAAATTGTTTTTTAAAATTATTTCAATTTTAGTGTACACGATTTTTATAAAATAATCAATTGGAAAAAATGCTTTTGTCTGCAGGGAAAAACAGTTTGTGCCATCCATGATTCCCGAATGCCGATTGTTTGCAGTTCAATTCCATGATTGTGCACGGCGGGCAGGATTTCTGAAAAATAAACAGACGCGTGCGGGCAAAATTATTGAAGCGGGAGAAAAATTCGTTCGATTTTTTGATTTTTCGGCAAAAGCTCTGACTATCAAAAATCCCGCAGAAAGGAGGCGCGGCGCTTTGAAAAAAGCAGTTCATGTTTTTTGTGCCGTGCTGGCTGTGATCTGTGCAGTAACTTTGGGCTCCGCAGCGGCGGTTGCCAATGCATTGCCGGATTCTTTTGCAACCGTGCAGGATCAACCATTTTCGCTGCAGAACGGTTGGCCGGTAACAACGCAGCGCACAGAGCAAAGCGTTCCGGTTGGAGGAAAATCGGTCGGGGATTCCTATGAAGCGGAAATAAAACTGCTGGGTGCGGTTCCCGTTAAAACGGTTCAAGTGCAGACAAAACCGCAGATGACAGTGATTCCATGTGGAACTCCGTTCGGAATCAAAATGTTTGCCGGTGGTGCGTTGGTTATCGGAATGACCGATGTGGATACCGGTGCAGGGCAAGCAAATCCTGCACGGGATGCGGGCATTGCAGTGGGTGACGTGATTACACGGATGGGAAATCAACGCGTTACTACCAGACAAGAAGTTGCAGATATTATTGAAAAATCTCAGGGAAAAGAATTATCGGTCACGTATGAGCACGAAGGAGAAACCCACATTACAACACTTACACCACAGCTTTCAAAATCAGCAAACGAGTATAAAGCTGGCATGTGGATTAAAGATAGTTGTGCAGGAATTGGCACAATGACGTTTGTCACAGCAGACGGAAAAATTTTTGCAGGCCTTGGGCATGCAATTTGTGATGCAGACACCGGACAGATCATGCCAATGAATTCAGGAGAAATTGTTCCGGTGGAATTAATCGGCGTTACAAAAGGTGTTCGCGGCGCACCCGGTGAATTAAAAGGATATTTTTCTTCCACAGAACCGCAGGGAACCTTGCTGAGCAACAGTGAGGCAGGTGTTTATGGATTATTAAACTGTCCTGCTCCCGCAGGAGAACCCGTTGCAGTAGCCATGAAGCAGGAGGTCACCAGAGGAGAAGCTCAGGTGCTGACCACGGTGAACGGCGGTGAACCGGAATATTATACGATCCAAATTGAACGAATTAATTATGATGAACAGTCTGTGGCGCAAAATATGGTTGTGCACATCACGGATCCCCGCTTATTGGAACAGACCGGCGGAATTGTGCAGGGGATGAGCGGAAGTCCGATTGTGCAGAACGGAAAATTAATCGGTGCAATCACACATGTGTTTGTCAATGACCCGACACGAGGGTATGCTATTTTTGCGGAGAATATGGTCGAAACATCACAATCGGTAATTGAAAAAAGCTTGAAACAGGCATCATAGTACGCCGCAGCCAAGGTGTTAAAGCCTTGGCTGTTGTTGTGAATATATCATTATCGGTTAGTTTTTAGCCGGATGATATTCTTGTAGCATGGAATGATTTCATGATATAATTAATTATCGTCAGAACACAGGAGGTGCACATGTTGAAGATACTTGTTTTCGGGTCGTGTAATATTGATTCCGTTTATTCAGTCGATCATATTGTTCGGCCGGGTGAGACACTATCGGCGACGGAATGTGAAACTTATCCGGGCGGAAAAGGATTTAATCAAGCCATGGCCATTGCACAGGCAGGAACTCCGGTATATTTTGCAGGGTGTATTGGAAAAGACGGTGTGGGATTAAAGTCAATGCTCGCAGAAGCAGGCGTCAATCTCACGTATTTAAAGACGAGCGAACATAAAACCGGTCAGGCGATTATTCAGGTTGATCGCAATGGTGAGAATTCTATTTTTATTTTTCACGGTGCCAATGACTGCATTGATTCCGCATATATTGATGAAGTGCTGCAAGACTTCTCAGATGGTGACTTTATTCTTCTGCAAAATGAAATCAGTAATTTGGATTATTTAATCGAGCATGCATCGCAAAAAGGCATGAAAATTATTTTGAATCCTTCACCGTTTACCAAACAATTTGTCAAATTGAACCTTAATGATTTATTTTGCATTGTTTTGAATGAAACGGAAGCAGCTCAATGGGCAGATACCAACTGTCCTTTTGATTTTATTACCATGGTGAAACAACAAAAGGCTCAAACCCGGGTGGTGCTTACTTTGGGCGAAAAAGGATGCCTGTACTGGTGTGATGAAAAGATTTACCGATATCAGGCATACAAAACTCTTGTTCGGGACACAACAGCGGCAGGCGATACCTTCACAGGATATTTTGTCTCGGGATTATTTCATCAATTCACGAACGACAATATTTTTAAAACAGCATCGGCAGCAGCTGCAATTGCAATTTCCAGACAAGGCGCGGCTTCTTCCATTCCAGCAATTGCAGAAGTTCATAATCGGATGCCGGAAATGCATTCCAATCTTTGTAATGAGATTGCGGAACAAAAGCAGTTGATTGACACTTATCTGGAAAATAATATGCAATCAGCATGTATGGAAGAGATGGCGATTCTGCTGGGATATTCAAAGGAATATACCAGCAAGTGGATAAAAGCTAAATTTAATCTGACCTTTTCTGAGCTTTTGCATCAAAAACGCTGTTGTTGTGCTGCTGATTATCTGAAAAACACGAATATTCCGGTGGAAGAAATTATTGATCGGGTTGGGTATCACAACGGAAATTATTTTAGAAAAGTTTTTTTGGAGCAATACGGGATGCTGCCGATGGAATACAGAAAAATTCAAAAAAAATTATAGGAGGAATTATGATGGATCGTCTACAGATGGTAAAAATGCTTCAAAAGCCCGTCGGGAAAGTGGATGTTGTATTGGATACGGATACATATAACGAAATTGATGATCAATTTGCCCTGGCATATCTGCTGAACTGTAAAGAAAAGCTTTGTCCCAACGCAATTTACGCAGCGCCTTTTTTCAATCATCATTCCACCAGTCCGGCAGACGGGATGGAAAAAAGCTATGATGAAATTCTAAACCTGTTGTCATTAATGAACCGAGAAGAACTTAAGTCGTGTGTTTTCAAAGGTTCTGCACAGTACCTAGATAATGAAACGACGCCGGTAATTTCTCCGGCGGCAGAACATTTGTGTGAGTTGGCAATGTGCTACACATCAGAACGCCCGCTTTATGTCGTGGCCATAGGGGCAATCACCAACATCGCATCCGCAATTCTGATGAAACCGGAAATCAAAGAACATATGGTGGTAATTTGGCTGGGCGGGCATTCTCTTCAATGGCCGAACACCAGGGAATTTAATATGATGCAGGATGTTGCTGCTGCAAGAGTTGTTTTCGGGTGCGGAGTGCCGCTGGTTCAGGTTCCCTGTATGGGGGTGGCATCCTCGTTTTCGGTCAGTGAAGCAGAACTGCTCTACTGGTTGAAGGGGAAGAATAAACTGTGTGATTATTTGGTACAGCATACGATTAACGAAGTGACATATGCAAAAGGAAAGCCGTGGACACGTGTGATCTGGGATGTTACGGCAGTTGCATGGCTCACCGGCAGCTTTACCAGTCAATCGATGATTCCCAGCCCGATCCCGGAATATGATAATCTTTATGCGGTAAGCCCTGCCAGACATCCGATTAGCTGTGTTTTTCATATTGATCGCGACCGGTTGTTTCAGGACTTGGTGGAGAAGCTGACCAATTGCCCTTGATACGCTGAAAAGTGCAGACAGAAAACACCCGTGGAAAAGAGTTTTATACTCGTTTTTCACGGGTGTTTTGCGTAAGCTTGATTTTGCAGAAAGATAGGGAACCTCTGAATAAACAGCGGTTGTTGGCGTGTATTGTATAAAATCATGTCTTTCGACATTGTAACAACACTGATGTAGCTTTAAACATCACGCTTTGGCGGTAATTCTATTGCGTTTCTGCCCAAAGGACAGGCTTTCCCCTTGTCATGTTGTGGAGGACCTTTGCCCGGCAAAGGCAAGTGAGTACAGATTGGCGCAGGCGAACATAACATACAGGTAGTTTTTGGTTTTCATTAATCCACCATATACCGTTTTCCTGTACCCAAACTGGCATTTAATGATTCGGAACGCATGCTTCACCTTGCAGTGAACGGACGATTTCCGCGCTATTTTTGAGCCATCAGGAATTCTTCTTTTGCTCGGTATAAAGTTTATGTGCATAGATAGCGCCCCTTATATTGCAGATCAGTGAGTATATTGCAAATATTAGATAAGTTACTTGTTCCGGATTCTCACGAATCATTACAAAATACAATAATACACTGCACAAACAGCTCGGAATGATCAGGTAAGTATATTCAATGTAGGCAAGCATCGTTAACACAGTCACAAGAATACCAAATAGCGTTGTTGTATTGTCAAACAAGAGATAACTTGAGCCAAGTGTTGAAAGAATCACATATAAGATCAGCCAACAACCGACAAATGTTGCGCCAATAAAGATTCGCTGTTTTGCAGACATTATCTTGAAACGCACAGACTGTCCGTAAGCGCGTTTCCGCCAATTAATAAATGTAATAATTTGCAATGGGCACGAAATTAGGATGGCATATACAAAAGAAGCATAAAGTCCGTAATAGAAGTAAACCGCTGCGTAAAGCAGGGAATTAATTCCCCCTAAAAGCGGTGCAAAGCGGCTTACTTTGGATTGTAGAAAACCTATTATTAACGATAAGTAGAGTGGCAAAATTCTTAGAAATGACTGTCGAAAGATAATACCCGCCGCTGTAATTAGAATACCAACAACTCCCATAAATACGAGAGGCATCAGGATACCCTTTTGAAAAAATTTTTTCATATCAAAGCTCCCACACTGAATTTGACCATGCAAACACAACCCCAGCCATAAAACATCTTCATACTGTCCCTAATTTCTCTTGAAACGGCAAATCAAAATCTTCGGAAAATCGCTTATAGGGAGAATAACTTTTGCTATCGAGTTTGTTATGCGAAAATAGCTTGACTTTCTTAACTGCCCATTTCATACTAGAGAAAAAGGATGAATTGGTAGGATTATTTTAGAATGGATGCTATGTAAATGCAATTTATGCAGAAGACTTCTTTCAATGCAATATGTCCGTTTAAGAAATGATTATAGGGTGAAGAAAAGAGGTAATCCGATATGGTTGAAGAAACGCAGATTATAGTGGGAGATCAGAAATTAGACGTTTTTATGCAGGATGGATTCTTTTACACGATTGCAACGAATTCAGGAATTCATAGTCATCGTTATACGGAGGTTCATGTTATCATTTCGGGACAGGCAGAATATCTCGCAGACGGGAAAACAATTATCCTACAAAGCGGAGATGTGGCGTTCTTTCCAGGAGGAATGTTTCATGCAGGCGTCAATCGCGATGAAGATACACGAAGAATTGCATTTCAAATCAACTGGCCGATAGATCAGTTGTATCTGTGTCAGGTTTCACAGGCAGAAGCCTACGGACTATATGACGCAATTCAAAGCTATATGACGTCCGGAAAAAGTTTAAAAATGGAAATTTATATGGCGTTAATCTGCAGCAATCTTCCCAGTTGCAGTCATATTCCTCCGCGTGCAGTTGAGGATCGATGCTTCTTGATTAATGAATTTTTTTCACATAACTACGATAAGGATATTTCACTGAATGATTTAGCAGTTGTGTTGTCAGTTTCACCAAAGCAGGCATCTCGTCTTGTGAAAAAATATTTGGGAAGTTCGTTTCAGAAAGTTTTGTGCGATTATCGAATGGATGCAGCAAAAAAACTGATGAAAGAAACAGATTTTACTATGGAAAAAATATCCAAAATGGTGGGGTATCAATCCTATAGTGGGTTTTGGAAAAAAATGAAATCATAGTGACGTATCAAATATATCGTGTTTCCACTAGATTTTGCAGACAAACCGATAAATCGGCACCATTGCACCGGTTTTGCCCGGAACAATCTGCAGTAATGGCGGATTGGCAGTAAATATGACAGATATGCGTTTAGTTTTGAAAACAGTGGAAAACAAAGCAGCTTATTCAAAGATTTATCACTGAATTAGAAAAAATTGTAAAAAATAGATTGACAAAATGAAACGATAATGGTAATATAAGGGTATCGACTTACGAAGTACCGCAAATTGCGGTTTCAATGTGAAAGGATGGTCAAATCATGGATGCCCGAAAAAAAGTGCTTACTACAGAAGAAAATTCCGATTTTTGCAATCAATTGGAGCTTGAACTCAATAAACGAAACATGGAACTGATTCGCGTAGAAAAAGATGGAATAAAAGTTCTGGAAGCCTTGGAAACCTTTCGGCCAGAGGCGGCAATTATTGACGCTTTTATGCCTCATATTGATGCTGTCGGTGTAATGAAGTCTTATAATGCAAGAAGAGAAGGAAGAACTATTTTCTTCCCTGTAATGAATTTTTCAAATCCCGGAATCGCCAAGGAAGAATATGATGCCGGCGCACAATATTGCTTTACCCGCCCGGTGGACACCGAGCTATTGATGACGAAGCTGCTCCAGATGCAGCGCAGGGCACCGGCGCCGCTTGAGATGGCAGCAAGAGAAGCGCAGGCAGAGGATGACCTTAAGCTGCGCATCACAGAAATTTTACATCAAATCGGTGTCCCGGCACATATCAAGGGGTATCATTATGTGCGTTATGCCATTCAGCTCTCTGTCAAAAGCGAAGAGATGATGAATGCCGTAACAAAGCTGTTGTACCCAACCGTGGCAAAAAAATATGAGACAACGCCTTCCCGCGTGGAACGTGCCATTCGCCATGCAATTGAAGTTGCGTGGGACCGGGGTGATGTGGATGTGCTGAATTCTTATTTTGGGTATACCATTCACAATGAGCGCGGCAAGCCGACTAACAGCGAATTTGTTGCCATGATTGCGGATAAAATTCGTCTGGAACACAAATACGCTTCGTAAGCGTAGGATTCAATCCGTAATGTATGCATTCATTTCAGTTAATGGATTATGATTCGGAAACGGGAAGCTGCTTTTGGGCGGTTTCCCGTTTTTCTGTCAAAAAATGATTTCCAATTTGAGGTATGCGTGTTATAATGAAACTGCACAGCAAACAATGGAAGAAGTGTATCAACCGACGCTTGCGGTGCAGAAAATGAAAATAACGGAGGTATGGGTCATGGCAAACAGAATTGTATTAAACGGTGTTTCATATCACGGAAAAGGCGCAATTGCAGAGATTGCAAACGAGGTTAAAGCACACGGGTTGAGAAAAGCGTTTGTCTGTTCCGATCCGGATTTAATTCAGTTTGGTGTAACCAAAAAGGTTACGGATGTTTTGGAAGCGGCAGCTTTGAATTTTGAAATTTTTAGCGAGATTAAACCGAATCCCACCATCGAAAATGTTCAGCACGGTGTTGCAGCATTTCATAAAGCAAAAGCGGATTACATTATTGCAATTGGCGGAGGTTCTTCCATGGATACGGCAAAGGCGATCGGTGTGATTGTTACTAATCCGGAGTTTGCTGACGTCCGCAGCCTGGAGGGGGTTGCTCCAACCAAAAATAAATGTGTTTTTACCATTGCCGTGCCAACAACTGCCGGTACCGCTGCAGAGGTTACCATTAATTATGTCATCACCGATGTGGAAAAAAAGCGTAAGTTCGTTTGTGTGGATACACATGATATTCCTGATGTGGCAGTGGTGGATCCTGATATGATGAGCAGTATGCCAAAGGGACTGACAGCCGCCACCGGAATGGATGCGCTGACGCATGCAATTGAAGGCTACATCACAAAGGGCGCGTGGGCAATGACCGATATGTTCCACCTGAAAGCAATTGAGATCATTTCCAAAAACCTGCGTGGTGCCGTTGCAAATCTGCCGGAGGGACGCGAAGGAATGGCGTTAGGGCAGTATATTGCAGGAATGGGATTTTCCAATGTTGGCCTGGGAGTGGTTCACAGTATGGCGCATGGCTTGAGTGCACTTTATGATACGCCGCACGGCGTTGCCTGCGCAATCATTCTGCCGACGGTTCTGGAGTATAACGCACCGTTTACAGGAGAAAAATATAAGGATATTGCCATCGCAATGGGTGTTTGCGGTGTTGATGAAATGTCGCAGGATGAGTATCGCCGTGCTGCAGTGAATGCAGTCAAAACATTGAGTCGTGATGTGGGCATTCCGGCGCATCTGAAGGGAATTCTGAAACCGGAGGATATTGATTTTCTGTCGGAAAGTGCCTATGCGGATGCCTGCCGTCCCGGAAATCCAAGAGACACCAGTGTGGCAGAAATTAAAGCTCTTTACGAAAAGCTGCTGTAAAAGCAAAAAATATGCCCGGAGCCGCAGATCAGCGCTCCGGGTACTTTTTTGCCTCGAGAATGAAAAATGTCCATCCGGTTCATGATAATGATAAAAGATTTTACTTTGATTTTACATGAAAAGTCTTTGTCTTTTACAGTGCTCATGATAAGATAAATGGTGTAAAGAAAAAGTAAAGAATGAAAAAGGAAGGACCGTGGCTATGGATATTTTTTCCTGCCTGTCTTTAGTAGGAGGTCTGGCGTTTTTCTTGTTCGGAATGAACTTGCTTGGAAACGGGCTTGAAAAGCTTTCCGGCGGCAAATTGGAAAAAACGCTGGAGAAAATGACGAATAACCCGATCAAAGGTGTTTTGCTGGGAGCGGGTGTCACCGCCGTAATTCAGTCATCCTCTGCAACCACCGTTATGGTTGTGGGTTTTGTCAATTCCGGCATCATGAAGCTATCGCAGGCAACCGGTATTATCATGGGTGCAAACGTTGGAACCACAATCACCGCATGGGTTCTCAGTCTGACGGGTCTGCAGGGCGATAGTGTCTGGATTCGTCTGCTCAAGCCGGAATCATTTTCTCCGGTGCTTGCCATGATCGGCGTGATTCTTGTTATGGCGGGCAAAAAGGGGCGCAAAAAAGATATTGGCGGCATTTTGGTGGGTTTTGCCGTTTTAATGTATGGAATGAGCGCCATGAGCAGTGCCGTCAAGCCACTTGCAAATGTTCCGGAGTTCACCAATATTTTGCTGACGCTTTCCACAAATCCGCTGCTTGGTGTTTTGGCGGGTGCGCTGCTGACTGCGGTAATTCAGTCCTCTTCGGCGTCTGTCGGTATTCTGCAGGCACTTTCTGCTACCGGAAAAATTACCTACGGTGCCGCAATTCCGATTATTATGGGTCAAAACATCGGAACGTGTGCCACGGCTTTGATTTCTTGCATTGGAGCAAAAAAGAACGCCAAACGCGCCGCAATGGTGCATTTGTATTTCAACGTGATTGGGTCTGTGTTGTTCCTCGGTGCCTATTATGGCTTGAATGCTATTTTTCAATTTGAGTTTGTTCAAAGTGCCTTGAATGCAGCGGATATCGCAATTGTGCATACACTTTTTAATGTTGTTACCACCATGGTTTTGCTGCCGTTTTCCAAACTGCTTGGCAAGCTTGCAACGCTTACTATCCGCGATCAGGAAGAAAACGACAATGCATTTGCCGGTTTGGACGAGCGTTTTCTCAATTCTCCCTCCTTTGCGCTGGAGCAATGCCGCAGCACAACGGTAGAGATGGCAAAGCTTTCGCGGGAAAGCATTTTTTCCGCGCTTCATTTGATGGAAAATTACGATGAAAAACAAGCCGAGTATGTCCGAGAACTGGAAGATCGAATTGACGAGTATGAAGACCGATTGGGGACTTATCTGGTCAAGCTTTCTAGCCGGGAGCTTTCCGATACGGACAGCCGTTCTGTCAGCAAGCTTCTCCATTGCATCGGCGATTTTGAGCGCATTTCGGACCACTCGGTGAATATTCTGCAGGTGGCAGAGGAAATGCGCAACAAGCAGATTCAATTTTCCAGCCAGGCGAACGGCGAGCTTCGCGTGCTGATTGGAGCGTTGACAGAGATTTTGAATCTTGCCACCGATGCCTTCGCTGCCGATGATGAGAAAATTGCCGCTCGTGTGGAACCGCTCGAACAGGTGGTGGATGAATTGACCGATGCGCTGAAAGCACGCCATATTGAACGCTTGCAGGGCGGAAGCTGCACCATTGAGTTGGGATTCGTGCTTTCTGATCTTTTGACAAACTGTGAGCGTGTTTCAGATCATTGTTCCAATATCGCCGTTTGCATTGTGCGCATCAATCATTCTGATTTTGATACTCATGGATATCTGCAAAATATTAAGGATACGCATGAGACGAATTATGAACGGGAATTCGAAGCATTTGAAAAAAAATATGCGCTTCCTGCTGCTAAATAAGGCGACGTATGTACTGGAATCAGTAAAAAGGTTCAGCAAAAGTCGAACACTCTGAAGAAACAGAACAATACCCGCCGAAGGAATGATATAACCCCCATAGAGTAGACACTTGAAATAACAAAAAGATTTCAAGACTACACTATGGGGGTTATTTTATGGTGCGCCTGGCAGGGGCAATAACTAGGTGGTGAAAGTCCTCTACGCGCTCGGTAGCAGGAAGCGTTAGCCGAAGGCAAGGGTGTCCATCGCGAGGTGGAATCTGAAGGAAACCGGATGGCGGAGCGGGGGAGCTCAGCTGGGCAAAGTTTCGAGCCGACGAACAGAAATCACACACAGGGCCGTGCAAGAACGGACGAATTTGCCATACAAAACGAAGTCCAATGCTATCGAATTCTGCGCGATAAATATAGCCGTGGTCAGCGTGGTGGCACAGAAATAATTTAAGTTTCTTGGTTTTATTTGGAAAAGAATAGAAAATGCATTTATATTTGTGCTCACCGTGCTGGAGCGAATGGTTGCGAAAAAGAGTGAGAATACACATCTAAAAGCAGTGGAAGAAGCCAAAAGCAAAGGCCGCCAACCTCCGAAGGCTGGATGTGCCGAAAGATTTTGCCTACCGAAGAGAAAACTCCCGGCTGGATTACTGGCGCATTGTCGGCAGTCGGTTTTAAAATATTCCATTACAAACGAAAAGCTCACACTGGTCGGTTACTATGACGTACCGGCTCAGTACAAGCAATTTCGTAAATTGTATCTATACGATTGAATTGCCGCATACCCAACGGTACACACGGTAGTGTGTGAGGTCGACTAATTAATAATTGGCCTCCTACTTGATTAATAGTTTGTTTATTTTGTGTAGATAACACTAAAAATATCCTCTAATTTGTAAATGGTAATGTCTTGTCCAAAATTTTGATTTTTCTTATTTCTACAAATTAGGACTGATTTACAA
>CAKXIK010000028.1:0-20195 GCA_934875675.1 uncultured bacterium | reverse complement strand
GATTTACAACCTGCATTTTTTGCAGTATCAATATCCAGCTTTTCGTCCCCTACAAAAATTAAATTTTTTGTATTAACATTATAATGTTTAGCAATATATTCAAGTCCTGCTTTGTGTGGCTTTCTATAACCGCAAATTTCTGATGAAACGTATAAATCAAGGATATCCAATATTTCTGGGATATTAGCCTTAAACAATCTATCAGGCATAGAAGATGGTAGATTAGTCAATGAAGCTATTTTATAATCCATGTTTTTTAATTGCTTAACCATTGGTACTGTGTCATTGTAGACTTTTGCCTTCAGTTTCATTCCCTTGAAAAATGCAGAAATAATATTATCTAACAAGACATTAGTTGCCCAATGTTTTGTTGCTTCTGTAAAAAGAAATTCAGAGCTATATTCAATTTCGCGGGGTTTATATCTGGGGTTGTATTCCTTTAATATCTCAACGGATTTTTCAATATCCGCTTGTGATAAATCCAATGAATATTTAGTATTAACAGCATTAAAACATTCTTGATAATAAGATATCCATGAATACGGCATACCTTCATATTCCATAAGGGTGCCACCTAAATCAAATACGATTACTTTTTGCACTGGTATTTACCTCCTAAATTAAAACAATCTTTCGTTCATAGGTCTTATGTAAGAACAGAACAACGGTGCAGTAAATTCCAATTACACAGGGTGCAACCGAATAGGGCTCAATTGTATCCTACATAGAAACGGTTCTTTAGAGCGCCATCCAAGTCTTGGACACGTGAAGGGATACCAGAACTATTTTTTTCTTCCGACAAGCATAAAACGGTGTATCTGCCCCTCGATATAACCGTTTTTCTCTAATATCTCTTCTGCATGATATAATTCTTGTATGCACCTGTTTACAGTAAATCCTGGAAATTCCCATTCAATAATATGTGCAAACCATACCAAGGCACCAACATCATAAAAACGAATTGGGCGAAAAGCTTCCTGTGATTGTAAAATGGTAAAGCCGGCGTGAGTAAACTTCTGCAGCACATTTTCCAGATACAAATCGGGAAACGGCATCTCGATATCGTGAAGAAGTAAATTCACAAGTGATCTATCGTTTTCTGCACCTACTTGTTCGGTAACAAAAATGCCACTTGGCTTTAGAACCCTATAGATCTCATCTGCATTAAAATCGCCATGTCGATTAATTACCATGTCAAAGGCTCCATCTCCAAAGGGAAGTGTAGCACTTGCGTTAGCTTCATTGAATTTAATCCCCAACGGTATCAATGTTTCTCGACACAGCAAAACATTTGGCGGGTATGATTCTGTTGCGCTTGTGTTGCAAAAGGGATGACCAAGAGAGAGCAGAAACTCTCCTCCGCCGGTATCAAGGTCAAGAAGTTGATCCTCACGCTTTAAATAACCGGTTATAATATTGCGGTAATCCCATGGCAGGTCCTTTTCTTCTTCGCATCTTCCATCAATGTGCGAGAAGTCCCAACCATGGATATGCGCAATATTTTCTTCTTTCAACCATTGACTCATTAAGAGCTCTTTTTTCATAGCAACTACCCCTTATCGTCTAAAATATTTTTTGCTTTCGATAGGTGCAGCCAACTGATAACATAAAATTGGAAATCTCGATGCAATCTGCTATCAGACATAAAACTGCACCGAGTAGTTACCTCGGATTCTTCTCATTACGAGTGCACCGCCTTTATGATTTCGAAGCAGATAAATAATTGTATATTCATTTTATCACAGGTTTTATCCGATAACAAGCGAGGAATATGGTGGTAAATTGCGATTACGTAAAGGGCAGCCCAATGGAATGAATCGTATCCTACATAAAAATTATCCTTTCGAGCACGATTCATAAAATAGGCTGTTGTTTTACCAGTCTTAATTGTGCATTGGATTGAACAAAAAACATAGAAGACGATTGGTTCTCTTTGTTTTTGCGTTGAATTATGATACAATAAACAAAAAAGAAAAGCATCAATGGGCATGATAGGGTTGTGCCGGAAAACAGAATTAATGTGATTGTCATGGAATTTCAATTCACCGGAAAGGATTTGTCATATGAATATTTTAATGATTGGTGACGTGGTTGGCAGTGGAGGCTGCCAGTTTTTGCGCAGCAAATTGCCTGCCTTTAAGAAATTGAAGGGAATTGACCTTGTGGTTTGCAACGGTGAAAATTCTGCTGACGGTAATGGCATTACCCCTGCCTCGGTGGGGTATCTGTTCGATAGCGGCGTGGATGTGATCACAACCGGCAATCATGCATTTCGCCGGCGG
Source organism: uncultured bacterium (assembly GCA_934875675.1). Lineage (GTDB taxonomy): Bacteria > Bacillota > Clostridia > Oscillospirales > Acutalibacteraceae > CAKXIK01. The sequence goes on along the minus strand of CAKXIK010000028.1, from coordinate 17,913 downwards.
GAGGTTTATGAATTATTTGACAGTGAACCGTTTTTGCTGCGTCCTGCAAACTTTCCGGCAAGTGCGCCTGGAAAAGGCTTCTGCGTAGTCGATAAGGGACGTGTTCAAATTTGCGTTGCGAATGTGATGGGAACCGTCTACCTGGAAAGCTTGGCCTGTCCGTTTGAAACGGTGGATTCAATTTTAAACCGTACGCCGGAAGCAAAAATCAGTGTCTTTGATTTTCACGCGGAGGCAACCGGGGAAAAGCGTGCGCTGGGATTTTATCTGGATGGGCGCGCTTCAGCAGTTGTTGGTACACACACGCATGTACAAACAGCAGATTGCTGCATTTTGCCGGGCGGAACCGGATATATTTCCGACTTGGGTATGACCGGTCCGGTTGATTCCGTGCTTGGGGTGAAACCGGAAATTGCGATTCAAAAGATGAAAGGTAAGCTGCCGGTTCGCTTTGAAAACGCACAAGGGGAACAAATGCTCAACAGTGCACTCTTTACCATTGATGACAAAACCGGACGCACCCTGCAGGCGGAACGGTTTGATATCCGGTAAGCAGATGGACGGAAAATATATTGAACAGGTTATTCTCAAAAAAGATCCGCCCGAAACAGAGTATTTTTCGCAGCTGCCGGTGGTAAAGAGTTTATCAAGAAGCGGAAAGCTATCTTTTTTTAAGGATGTCACGTTTTTTGTGGGTGAAAACGGAACGGGAAAATCAACGCTGTTGGAAGCAATTGCGATTGCAAGTGGATTTAATGCAGAAGGCGGAACGAGAAATTTTACGTTTTCCACAAGAAAAACGCATTCAGCGCTGCATGAATATTTAACCCTTGTGCGAACACGCTATGCAAAGGACGGATTCTTCCTTCGTGCGGAAAGCTTGTATAATCTTGCGAGCAATATTGAAGATCTTGATCAAGATGCCGCATCTGCGCCGCGATTAGTGGACAGTTACGGCGGTGTTTCGCTGCATTGTCAGTCCCATGGAGAAAGTTTTCTTTCGCTCGTGCACAATCGGTTTGGCGGCGACGGCCTTTATCTGCTGGATGAACCGGAGGCGGCGCTTTCCCCAGCCAGACAGATGGCGTTGTTAGTGGAAATCGACCGTCTGGTTCACCGCAATTCACAGTTGATTATTGCGACACATTCACCTATTTTAATGGCATATCCCGGTGCAGCAGTCTATGAATTCAGTCAAGAGGGAATCAACGAGGTGGATTTTCGCGAAACAGAACATTATTGCCTCACGCGCCGCTTTTTAAATGCACCCGAAAAGATGCTCCATTTATTGTTAGATGATGATCAACGGGATGAAAATTAATTCGGAACGGTTTGTTTGCATCCAATTCTCAAATTTTGCAACTTTTCGTTATCAACCGTTAAAAAAGCTTAAAACAAGGCAAAGAAAACAAAAATATGTTGTGAATCATAAAATTTTTTCAATAGTTATTGAATTTTTGCTTGTATTTTACAAATCGATTTCGTATACTATAAATAGAATCCTCACGCGAAACAAAAAACATTGCAGCAACAATCTGGAGGTGTCAAGATGGAAGTGCTCAAAGTGTCGTCTCACTCTGTTCCCAATTCCGTTGCCGGTGCAATTGCGGGAGTAATCAGGGAACAAGGCGCGGTGGAGGTGCAGGCAGTTGGTGCCGGAGCTGCCAATCAAGCACTCAAGGCAACCGCAATTGCGCGGGGCTTTTTGGCGGTTGCAGGTGTTGATCTCATTTGTATTCCAGCTTTTACCAGTGTGGAAATTGCTGGTGAGGAGCGAACGGCAATCAAGCTGATTATTGAGCCAAGATAACCTTGCCGGAGCCGTGTTTGCGGTTCCGGTCTTTTTGTACCAAAATTAAATATTTAGTTTTGTTAAGCATTTTAATAAAAATTAAGCGGTAAGATGCCATTTTTAAAAAATGGAAAAAACAACTTTTTTTTTGCAGATGTTTGACTTTTTCATTCGTTTTATGTATATTATAAAGAGATACTATGTATTACGTAGAGACTGTATTTGGAACTGATCAAATAATTTAATTCCGCACGGGCAGAATAATGAAAACAGGAATGCCCTTTGGCCGGGCGGAGTAAGGAGAGTGCAGACTGTGATTACAGGTGAGCAACTTCGTGATGCGCTGATTTCCGGCGCAAATGCTATTGCCAAAAATAAAACCTCCGTGGACGAGCTGAATATTTTTCCGGTGCCGGATGGCGATACCGGAACAAATATGTCTATGACAATGATGGCGGCTGCAGGAGAACTGCAGAAGCTTGATGCGATTTCGGCAGAAAAAGTTTCGGCAACCGCTGCCTCCGCGCTGCTGCGCGGTGCGCGTGGAAATTCCGGTGTAATCCTTTCGCTTTTATTCCGTGGCTTTTCCAAAGGCTTGGTTGGCAGGGAGTCCGCTTCCGGAAAAGATTTAGTCACTGCGCTGGAGCTTGGTGTGGAAGCCGCTTATAAAGCAGTAATGAAACCGACAGAGGGTACCATTTTAACCGTTGCCCGCGTTGCGGCAGAAAAAGGCAGAGCAGCAGCGGAAGAGAATGATGATGCGATTTTTGTCTGGTCTGTGATTTGTGAAGGTGCTGCCGAGGCACTGAAAACAACACCGGATCTTTTGCCTGTGCTTAAAAAAGCTGGCGTTGTGGATGCCGGCGGAAAAGGTCTGACAATTATTTTTGACGGAATGCTCTCAGTGTTTCGTGATGGTGTAATTGTCACATACGAGGCGGCAGAGTCCAACAGCGATGACTTTTTCCGCAATGCAGCGGCTGAATTTGATCAGGAAATCAACTTTACGTACTGCACCGAGTTTATTGTCGGTCGTAATGCGGAGGTTCATACAGATCCCCAGAAGCTGCGTGCATTTTTGGAGACGATCGGCGACTGTGTGCTTGTGGTGGATGATGACGAAATCATCAAGGTACATGTGCACACAGAGGCCCCCGGTAATGCGCTGGAAGCAGGTCTGGCATACGGCCAGCTGCTGACCGTTAAAATTGAAAACATGAAGGAACAACATCGCAAGGCTGCGGAGGAAAATGAGCAAAAAAAATCGGAAACTGCGCAGCCCGAAAAACTGGAGCCTGTTGATCCGGAAGAGGGAACCGGTTTTGTTGCAGTAGCCGCAGGAAACGGCTTGCGTACCTTATTTACGGATCTTGGCTGCTCACATGTGGTGAGCGGCGGTCAGACCATGAATCCCAGCACAGAGGATATTGTGGAAGCAATCAAAGCCACGGCAGCAGATACAGTGTTTGTATTGCCTAATAACAAGAATATTATCATGGCTGCAGAACAGGCGATTGCTCTTTGCCCGGAACGGCGTGTGGTGGTTCTTCCAACACGCACCGTGCCGCAAGGGCTTTCTGCAATGCTTGCTTTTAATCCCGATGCCGCAGCGGATCAAAATGCGGATGAAATGATGGCAGCCGCAAGTCGCGTTGCGACCGGACAGATTACTTTTGCTGCACGTGATTCTGAATTCGGCGGCTTTAAAATTAAAGAGGGAGAAATCCTTGCACTGCATGACGGTAAGCTGGTTTTTGCCGATAAGGACATCAACAAGGCGGCACTTAAGCTGACAAAGTCCATGGCAGGCCATGATGCAATGTTTGTCACGGTGATTTACGGCGAGGATATTTCCGATGAACAGGCGGAAGAGTTGCTGCATTCCATTGAAACAAAACTCGGCTCTCATATTGAGGTAACGCTCGTAAAGGGCGGTCAGCCTGTTTATTATTATATAATTTCCGTGGAATAAGCTCAGATCATGGGGCAAGGGCACGGAAATGGGTTTTCATTCCGATGAGAAAAGATGATTTCATAGATGGCTTCCTTGTCTAATCTTGATATTCGAACACTGAAAGGCGTCGGCGAACGGCGTGCAGAGCTTTTTCGAAAGCTCGGCGCGCCAACTGTCGGCGCCCTTTTGCGGTTTTATCCGCGTGCATATGAGGACTGGAGTCATCCGGTTTCAATTGCAGCAGCACCGTTTGGAGAAGTTTGTGTAATCCGTGCGTCCGTTGTGCGTGCTCCGGTGGAGCAAAGAATCCGCAAGGGAATGACGCTTTACAAGCTGACCGTTACCGATGGGGAAACAGACCTTGCGGTAACACTGTTTAACAACAAATTTGCAGCGCAAATATTGCAGGAAGGAAAAACCTTTTTCTTTCGGGGCAAGGCGGAAGGTACCCTTACGCACCGCACCATGAGTTCACCGGCATTCCTGCCCGAGGAGCGGATGACAGAGATTCGCGCCATCTATCCGCAGACCGAGGGACTTTCTGTGGGCATAATTTCCAATGCAGTTGGGCAGGCATTGCGATTGCTTCCACCGCAGGTGCGCGATCCTTTACCAGAGCAGCTTCGTGCACACTATGAGCTTTGTCCGCTGCGGCAAGCGATCTGCGAGGTGCACCAACCTTCTTCGCAGGCAAAATTACAGGATGCCCGCCGTCGACTCGCCTTCGAAGAACTGCTGGTACTGCAGCTTGGGCTTTTCGCAGCAAAGAGCGGTGTGCGCGGTTGTGCCGGATTTACGGTGAAACGCGATTGCAGTGAAGAATTTTTTTCAGTGCTGCCGTTTAAGCCCACGAGTGCACAGCGGCGGGCAGTGCATGAGGCAATGGCCGATTTGTGCAGCGGTCGTCCCATGAGCCGATTGATTCAGGGCGATGTTGGTTCCGGAAAAACGGCAGTAGCGGCAGCATTGTGTGACACCGTTGCAAAAAACGGCGGTCAATGTGCATTGATGGCACCCACCGAGATTTTGGCAGCACAGCATTTCAGAACACTTTCCACCCTGTTGGAACCGGTCGGAATCCACTGCACACTGCTGACGGGTGCGCTTTCTGCCTCGGAAAAACGAGCTGCCTGTGAGGGATTGGAATCGGGCAAGTTTTCAGTGGCAGTTGGCACACATGCGCTGCTTTCCGATCCGGTTAAATTTCATTCGCTGGGGCTTGTCATCACGGATGAACAGCACCGGTTTGGCGTAGCACAGCGGGCTGCACTGGCGCAAAAAGGAGATCATCCGCACTTGCTTGTCATGTCGGCTACACCGATTCCGCGTACATTAGCTTTGATGATTTACGGAGATCTGGATGTTTCTGTGTTGGATGAATTGCCGCCCGGACGCCAAAAAATAGACACCTTTCTCATCAGCAGCAGCAAGCGTGCCCGCGCATTTGGATTTTTACGCGAACATCTCCAGCGCGGGCAGCAGGCGTATGTTGTGTGCCCATTAGTGGAAGAAAGCGATGTTTCCCCCACACTGAAATCTGCGAGGGAATATTGTGAGGAACTTTCAGAGGGGATGCTTGCAGGTTGTCGTGTGGGGTTACTGCACGGAAAGATGAAACCACGCGAAAAGGATAACGTAATGCAGCGTTTTGCAGCGGGAGAACTGCAGGTGCTTGTTTCAACAACGGTCATCGAGGTTGGTGTGGATGTGCCCAATGCAACGGTGCTTGTAGTCGAAAATGCGGAGCGTTTCGGTCTTTCGCAGCTTCACCAACTTCGGGGACGGGTGGGCAGGGGAAAAGAAAAATCCTCCTGCATCCTGATTTCTGATACAAAAAATGCAGAAACTTTGGCGCGGCTGCACGTTATGACGCAAACAGGAGATGGGTTCCGGATAGCAGAAGAGGATTTGCGTCTGCGCGGACCGGGAGATTTTTTTGGTGCACGGCAGCATGGATTGCCAACCTTGCAAGTCGCCGATTTACAGGCGGATATGCAGCTGCTCAATCAAGCGCAGCAGGCGGCCAAAAAAATTACGGCACAAGACCCCGAACTGCAGTTGCCGGAGCATCGGCTATTGCGGGCACAGGTTCATCGGATGTTCGGCGAACACGGTGCAAGCTTGAATTAGAAAAATCCAATCCTGGCATGTGGGTGAAACATTCTCTCGTGGTTGCGGAATGTGCCCAAAAGATTGCGGGAATGTGTAATATGGATATAGAAAAAGCGTTTTTATTGGGTTTGCTGCATGATATCGGAAGAAAATTCGGTGTTTCGCATTTCAGACATGTTGTGGATGGGTATCGGTATTTGCTGGATTTAGGTTATGACGAATCTGCCCGAATTTGTTTAACACATTCGTTTCCAACGCAGTGCATGGAGGATTATGTGGGCAGCATTGATGTTTCCCAGGGTGATTACTTTGCAATAAAACAGAAGTTGGAAGCACTGAAGCTGGATGATTATGATCGATTGATTCAATTATGTGATTGTCTGGCAGGCACTACAGTGGTGAATATGGAAGACAGGATGAATGATGTTGAGCAGAGATATGGATATTATCCGGAAAATAAGCGAATTGCCAACCGAAAGTTAAAATCATATTTTGAAAAACTTGCTCATCAGAATATTTATGTGATTGTGTCAGATGATGAAAGACTTTGGAGGGCTTAAACTGACTTTGAATCACCAATCATATCAATCTGCTAAAAAAGTCATTCATATTAAAATTTCGGAGAAGCTTTGATTGCTCAGCGATTCCAAAGATTTTATCCCTCATCTGAAAAATCCGTATTCAGCTGCATAAGATCCTGTCAATAAGCAATATAAAAGCCCGTGGGAACGATGAGAATAGAAGTTCTCACCGTTCCCACGGGCTTTGCATAGGAATGGTTCTTTTCAAATTGTTCTATTGCCATATTCCCAAAATGGGAACGATGGAAATCAGGAGTGCAATGCCGACGGCGCTCCAGAGTGTTAACGCAAGGCGGCTGTGCAGCTTTAAAAGATCAAAATTTTCCTTCAAAATTGAATGCCTCCTCCCGAAGTACTTACAAGTTTATTGTATGAGATAAACGAAGCAAATACAACAATAATTGCAGAATTGTAACTATTTGTAACTCTTTTGTAATAAGTCAGTTACAGGTTTCGGCTGCGGGAGGAATAAAACAAATAGATGCACCATGTGATGGCAGGCTTGGTTCTTTACCGGGGAAAAATTTATTTATTAATTTCTCTGACCGGTCTGCCTTCAATATAACCACGATAGCCCTCGGGTGCAAGTTGGAATTTTGGAGCAAGTTCATCGGCCCATTCGTACCCGTATAGTTTGGGATTATAGTTTTTAGTTTGTTCCCAAAGATCACCGATCGCTTCCATAAATTTTTCATCATCATACGGTTCACCCTGAAAAATCAACATTTTGCAGGGTGGCAGTTCGATTGTTTCAAAACCCTCCGGAATTTCTCCCTGCCACTCCGGCGGGACTTCAACACCCTGCGTATAAAGGGAAGTGCCTTCAGGTCGCAGGTTGTCAGGCATCCACATACCGATTGGCTCATACAGTGCGCCCTTAATACTGCAGAGGATTCCCCAAATATTGCAGCCGACTTCTTCGCAAAACTCGAAATATTGTGTTGCAGTTTTGCCGCGTTTGAGGATCACTTTTCTTGCAGGACGGTCAACGATTTGAACAAAGATGGTGCTTCTGGTTTTGCTTTCACTCATAGCTGGTTCCTCTTCCCTGTTTTGTAACAGAAGGTAATAATCACGGACATTTGACGGCATAAACAGTTTTAAAGGTTTGGGCATTTTTGCATATTCTTTGGGTGTTAAGCCGAACTCTTTTGCAAACGCTCTTGTAAAGCCCTCGTGAGAGTCAAAAACATAATCAAGCGCGACATCAATAATTCTTGTTTTTTTATCTCGCAAAACAATAGCCGATTGTGATAACCGCAGTCGCCTAATATACTCAAAAGGGGTTTTGCCGGTAAGCTCCTTAAATATTCTTGCGGAGTAATATTCGGAATATCCGGCAACACGGGATAACGCAAATTGGGTGATTGGTTTTCGGATGTTATCAGCTATGTAATTTTGCATACGAGTGACGGCATCAATTTTGTCCTGGCTTGGAACGGAGTTTATGCACATTCAAATTCACCTTCTTAACGCAATTATAGAGGATTGATGTTATAATCTCTTGACTTAGCTTGCGAAGTTTTAAAAATGTTTGGAAAAGGACAAATGATTCCACATAAATAATAGCACAGAACTATATTTTTTTAAAGTTATGCAAATTTGAATGTGTTAATCAAAAAACGGTCTGCTTTTTACGAAATCTGCAATAAGCTCGCATAATTCATTGATATTCTGCGAAAAGATTCGGTTTTGTCTGACCATTCAATTGGCAACCGTCCAGGACAGATACCGGATCCATATAACAACACCTCCGGCTGTAGTTTGGACGCTACAACCGGAGGTGCTTTTTTCACTGTCTGTTTTGGGAATACAGTTGATTGTGTTTTGTGCGTTATTCTTCCCCCAGAATAAGCTTTCGCAGTGCGGTGACGTTGGTGTAGTAATTCACCTTGTAAACCTCGCTGCCGTTGACATACATCATGCCTTCAAATGTCTCTCCCTCCTGATTTTCAATCGGGAGCATCATTTGGTCTATTTGATAAGAGGAAAGGTTTACCACCATGCCCATCATAGAAAGAATTTCTCCCTGAGAAAGAGAAGTGTTGATCATGGAAAGCATCTTAGAGGCAAATGAATCCAACTGAGAAAGATTCATTGTGAAGGCTTTTTTCAGCAGTAACTCAATCACAGTGCGCTGGCGTGCAGTGCGTTTAAAGTCGTTATCCGTGTGACGCATGCGTGCATAGGAAAGTGCTTGTGTACCGTTCAGGTGAGTCATCCCGGCACGAAAGCTTCCACTGCAATAAACGTCGTTCGTCAAATACGCGGCTTCTGCCTTTGTCAACTCAATATCAAGCCCGCCTGCCAGATCGATCAGCGAAGAAAAACCGCTGAAATCGACAAGAGCATAGTCATCAACCTTGACGCGAAAGTTGTTTTCAATCGTTTTTGCAAGCAGCTCAGGCCCGCCCCACGGAACCGCAGCGTTCAGCATCCCCCATTGAGCGCCGCTGGACTTTGGAATGCGCACATACATGGCACGCATCAAGGAAATCAGATGAATTTTTTTAGTATGATGGTTAATGGAGACTAAAATCATAGAATCGGAATTTCCTGCTGCACCGCTCACACGGGTATCAGAACCAATCAGCAGGATATTCTGGATGTAATCAGCCTGTATCAGCTCAACGCTTTGCATCGCTTCATACTGTTTGCGTGAATCCTGAATGTCTTCCACCGAATCCGGGACATCGGCGAAGGAAACATCATCGCCGTAAATTTCAGAAAGCGTCAGTGATTCATTACCATGAATGACCGTGCGATCCACATTTCCAAGAATTGAGCGCAGATATAGGATACCGGCAGCAGAAAGAAAGAAGATTAAGGAAAAAAAGCAGACGGCAACTCTCATGAGAATGCGTTTTCGGAATTTCTTGGAATGCTTTTTCTTTTGATTGCGTCCTTTGATAGGAATCACTCCTTATACCAATCTTCGAGCAGAATCGCGCAGACGGTAACCGTTTTTCGGGATATTGCGATGTTTAGCCGCATAAGTCTGCGTTATATTTCTTTCCGTAGATTTGTATTAAATTATTTCCGAAAATGAACAGGAAAAGAGCATAAGCTTCACGAGCGAATGCCGGTCAAAATGTTCTTCGGAAAGCAAAGTACAATGGCAATGCCTCATATTGTACCGCTTTCTTCCTTAAAATACAAGGGTGAATTTGTGAATTTTGCGCGAATCATCGTGAAAAATGACGATAAAATGAAAGAGACAATTGGAGGGTGTTTTATCAAAAGACATAAGGATCAATGCCGCTGTCCATAATATTGTCGCTTTCAAAATCAAATGCAGTGCGGGAAGAAATTACGGTGTGAACAAAGTCAGCAACCTTCACATGTTCCGGATGGGTGCGATACGCTTTCAGCACTTCGGTGTTTTCAAACGTACTCAGCAGGCAGAGATTGTAATCGCCGGGATTGAGCGCAGCACCCACCTGTGCGGAAAGCAGCCCGGGAATCACACCGACGAGCGCCTCCAACTCGCGCTTGATGCGTGCCCCGTTTTCCTCAGCGCTGTGGTTTTCGTCATCAAGCAATTTCCAGAATACAATATGTGTAATCATCGTATAGACTTCCCTTCATTTTTTATTTTAGTTTTATATTTATATGATTCTCTTACGCCTCTCCGCCGGGCCAGTACTTGCGGTCGAGACTGCGATGCTGCACTGCCTCGCTCACGTGTACTCCGTCAATGACCTCGCAGCCGTCCAGATCGGCAATGGTGCGGGCAACCTTCAGAATACGGTCGTAGGCGCGTGCCGAAAGCCCAAGCCGGTCAAACGCACGGTGCATCAGCCCTTCGGCACGTTCGGTCATCGGGCAGCAGGAACGCAGCAAAGCGGAGGAAAGCCGGGCATTGCAGGTAATATCGGTACTGCGGTAACGTTCCTGCTGCAGCTTCCTTGCCGCATTGACACGTGCGCGGATAACGGCGCTGCTTTCAGCGGGCTGTGCCGATGCCAGTGCGGCGTAATCCACCGGCGGAACCTCCACATGAAGATCCAGCCGGTCGAGCAGCGGGCCGGAAACGCGCCCCAGATACCTCGCCACTGTTTGCGCCGAACAGGAGCATGGGTGAGACGGATGACCAAAATAGCCGCACGGGCAAGGATTCATAGCTGCAATCATCATCGTGGAGCATGGGTAGGAAAGCGTTGCGGAAACACGCGCAATCGTCACCTTTCCGTCCTCGAGCGGCTGCCGCAGGATTTCCATTGCAGCGCGCGAAAATTCGGGAAGCTCGTCTAAAAACAATACGCCATTGTGAGAAAGAGAAATCTCGCCCGGATGGGGAACCGTGCCGCCGCCGGAAAGCCCCGCAGGTGAAATGGTGTGGTGCGGCGAACGAAAGGGACGGGTGGTAATCAGCGGCGCATCTGCATTCAGCGTCCCGGCAATGGAGTGCAGCCGTGTGGTTTCAATCGATTCTTCAAAAGTCATTTCCGGCAGAATGGAGGGAATCCGCTTGGCAAGCATGCTTTTTCCGGAACCGGGAGGACCGATCAGCAGAACGTTGTGTCCGCCTGCCGCGGCAATCTCGAGCGCGCGCTTGGCCTCCTGCTGACCGCGAACCTCGGAAAAATCCGGTGCAGAGACAGGCGGTGCTTGCTTTGCTTTGTCAAAAACGGCAGGCGCAATGAGTGCTTCGCCGCGCAGATGGCGCAGCAGCTCGTCCAATGTGTGAACCGGAAACACTTGAATACCGCGCACGATAGAACCTTCGGCGGCATTATCGGCAGGCACAAACAGCGAGTGAAATCCACACTCCTTCGCCTTGAGTGCCATTGAAAGCACGCCGTTGACGCGGCGAACTTCACCCGAAAGCGAAAGCTCACCCACAAAAACACAACCCTCCAGCGAAGAGTCAATCTGACCAGTGGCAAGCAGCAGAGCAAGCAAAAACGGCAGGTCGTAAATGGGGCCTTCCTTTCGCACATCTGCAGGAGCAAGGTTGATTGTAATGCGGCTGACCGGGAAATCCAGTCCGCAGTTTTTCATCGCAGCGCGAACCCGTTCCCGGGATTCCCGAACCGAGGCATCCGGCAAGCCGACAACGTCAAACGACGGCAGCCCCTGCGAAAGATCAATTTCTACTGAAACAGGGTATGCATCCATTCCGAAAATACCCATGCTGTTAAGCCTTGCAAACATGGCAATCCCTCCGCCTGTGCCCGGCAGCACACCGACGCACCAAATATATCCATTATACCGGAATCGACGCAAAATGACAAGGACGAATGTGCGTGTGCAGCATGCGTCGTTTGTATTGCATCACGGAAAAAATTGTGGTAGAATAAAGCATATTTCAGTGCTTTGGGTGCATGGTAACTTCAGATTCAAAACAGAAAAATAGGCAATTCGCCGGAAAGAATGTGGAACCTTTGGAACAAATTTCCCTTTGCGACGGAGCTCAGCTGCTTTATCTGCCGGATGAGCGTTACAAAACAGCGCGGATCACATTCAGTTTTCTTGTTCCGCTTCGGGAAGAAACTGCTGCGGCAAATGCACTGATCCCAGGGCTTTTAACCCGTGCTTGTGCCGCATGTCCCGACTTTACGTCATTGAACCGTCAGCTTGCAATGCTCTACGGTGCGTGGGTGGGCGGCCGTGTGCGAAAAATCGGTGAAACACAGGCGCTTACGATTACACTTTCCATGCTGGATGAGCGTTATGCACCGGACGGTGCCGCTTTGGCTCAAAAAGGTGCAGAGCTGCTGCGCAACATGATTTTTCGCCCTGCGCTGAACGGAAAAGCATTTCGTACCGAGGATTTTGAGCAGGAACGCCGTCAGCTTTGTGAAGAACTGGATTCAGAATTTAACGATAAGCGGATTTATGCAAAAAATTGCGCCGAAGCATTGCTGTGCAGCGGCGAGGCTTATGCGGTGCCACGCATCGGAACGAAGGAACAGCTGCTTTCTCTCACACCCAAGGATGCATTTGACGCATGGGATCGGCTGCTTCATGCGGCGCAGATTCGCGTTACCGCCATCGGAACGGATACGGTTCGCGCTGCTGCGATGGAGTTTGCCGGTGAACTGCGCGGGCTTGGAACGCGCACTCCGGTCGATTGCCGAACCGAACTGCCGCGCGGCGGGGAAGAAATTCGCCGCAGCACCGAACGCTCCGAGCTTTCTCAATGCAAGATGGTGATGGGCTTTTGCAGCACAGTTGCCGAGCCGGATGAAATGGTGCCTGCCATGCGGCTGTTTTGTGCGTTGTTTGGTGGAACACCGCATTCGCGCCTGTTTTTGAATGTACGCGAAAAATTGAGCCTTTGCTACTATTGTGCGGCTCATTTTGTGCGTGCAAAGGGAATTTTGCTGGTGGAAAGCGGTGTGGAGGAGCAGAATGCCGCCCGCGCGGAAGAAGAAATCCTGCATCAGTTCAAAGCACTCCAAACGGGTGATTTTACGGAGGAAGAACTTGAAAATGTGCGTCGCAGTGTGTGCGACAGTTTTTGCTCTGTTTCCGACTCCCCGGTTGGAATGGACGAATGGCTTCTGCAGCAGTGTATGCTGCCCAACCCTGAGATGCCGGAAGAAACCGAACAGAAAATTCGTGCCGTAACCAAAGAACAGATCGTGGCGGCGGCAAATTCACTCAAACCCGGGGCGGTCTTTTTGCTGGCAGGAACGGTTTCAGGGGAGAAAGGCGAAGAAGATGAAAAATAAGACACAATATACCGTATGTGGTGATACGGTTTTTACGGCGGAGCATGAGAGCGGGTTACGCGTGTTCGTATGTCCCAAAGCAGGCTATTCTTCCGCATTTGCCATTTTCGGAACCGCCTATGGCTCGGTAAACAACCGCTTTTGTGTTCCAGGAGACACACAGCCTATGGATGTGCCGGCAGGGATAGCGCATTTTCTGGAGCACAAGCTCTTTGAAAATGAGAACGACAATGCGTTTGTGCGTTATGCCAAAACCGGTGCAAATGCAAATGCTTACACGTCCTTTGATAAAACCTGTTACCTCTTTTCCTGCTCGCAGAATTTTGAGGAATCGCTGGAGATTCTGCTCGATTTTGTGCAATCGCCGTATTTTACGCCGGAAACCGTGCAAAAGGAACAGGGTATTATCGGGCAGGAAATCCGTATGTGCCTCGATGACCCGGAACGCCGCGTGGTCTGGAATCTGCTGGAGGCGCTCTATCACAACCATCCGGTTCGCATGGATATTGCGGGCTCGGTGGAATCGATTGCACAGATTGATGCGGATTTGCTTTACCGCTGCTACCGTGCATTTTACCGACCGGAGAACATGGCACTTTGCGTGGCAGGAAATGTGCAGCCGGAAACGGTTTTTGATGCTGCTGACCGCCTGATTCGCACCGAAAGGCAAGAGGGAAAGCCGAGTTGTCTTTTCCCCGAGGAGCCTGCGGATGTGGTGCAAGCTCGCACAGAGCAGCATTTTCCCGTGGCAGTGCCATTGTTTCAGCTTGGATTCAAGGAGTGCGCCAAAGATCGCGCAACATCGCAGCAGCTGGTGGAAACCGAAATTCTGCTGGAGCTGCTTGCGTCGGAGTCTTCTCCGCTTTACCGCCGCCTGTTGGATCGCGGATGGATTAATCCTTCATTCGGATGCGAATATTTTGAGGGGCCGGGTTATGCCGCGGTGCTTTTTGGGGGAGAGTCCCGAGAACCTGATCGCGTTGCAGACGAAATTAAAGCGGAAATTGTTCGCCTGCGCAAGGAGGGGATTGACCCCGAAACTTTTGAATGTGCCCGCCGCACCGTTTATGGCCGTGCAGTTTCGGTACTGGGCAGCGTGGGTGCCATTGCAAACAGCATGGCGGAAGCAGCGTTTTCCGGACGCATTTTCGGTGATTCGATCGGCCTGGCACTGCAGGTGACGAAAGAGGATATTATGCGCAGGCTGAATGAGCAGCTCGACGAGCACTATTCCGCGCTTTCGGTTGTCTGTCAATAAATCTGCTCAAACGGAATTCTGTCAAATGCGGGAGTTTTTGCCCTGCAACTGATTTCCCGCATTTGCAGGGATTCCTGTTGAAAATAATGATCAATTCAGAAAAGGAATGGTACAGCTATGAACGGTTTTTCCGGAACGGTATCTTTCGGCTCAAGCAGTAGTTCTCCGTGGTTCTCGCTGGATATTAATGCGGTTGCCTTTTCCATCGGAAGCTTTGAAATCCGTTGGTATGGTATTTTAATTGGTTTGGGATTGCTTTTAGCATTGCTTTATGCGTTCAAAAACGCCAAACGCTTTGGCATTGACGGAGACCGCATGACCGATGTTGTTTTTCTCAGTGTAATCATCGGCATCATCGGCGCGCGTGCTTATTATGTTATTTTCAATTATAGCGAATATGCCGGTCGTCCGTTTTTGGACATGCTCAAGATTTACGAGGGCGGGCTGGGCATTTACGGCGGAATAATTGCAGGAATGCTTGCCGGCTATTTTCTTTGCAAATGGCGCAAGGTACATCCGCTTGCCATGCTCGATCTGGCAAGCATTGGATTCCTGATCGGTCAGGGAATAGGCCGTTGGGGAAACTTTATGAATCAGGAAGCGTTCGGCTGCAACACGACCATGCCGTGGGGCATGTACAGCAGCTCCACCTATAATTATCTTTCCTCGGTGCAGTCCACACTGGCTTCTCAGGGTATTACCGTGGATCCCACCATGCCGGTGCACCCATGCTTCCTTTATGAATCTATCTGGTGTCTGCTTGGCTTTTTACTGCTCCACATTTTCTCAAAGAAATGGAAACAATACGACGGTCAGATTTTCTTGCTCTATATGCTCTGGTACGGCGTGGGTCGTTTCTGGATTGAGGAACTGCGCACGGACAGCCTGATGATGGGGCCGTATCGCATTTCCAGATTCCTTGCAGGATTCTTTGTTTTGGCCAGCATTGTACTGCTGATCGTTTTCCGTAATCGCCGCAATATTTTTGGCGAGGAAGGACTCCGGTTGCAGAATGAGGCCATTGCGGAGGAAAAGGCAAAAAAGGCGGCACTAAAGTCCGGGGCATCTGCAGGAAAGCTGGTTGATGAGGAAGCATTTACGGAAACAGATGCACTCGACGACAGCCAGACCGAGTCGGTTGAAGAGGAAACAAGTGACGATTCCATACCTGTTGAGGCGGATTCGGATGAAGACAATTCCGTGACTGATGACGGGGAAGCTTTCGCAGAGGCGGATGAGGAATCCGAACCCAAAAAAGACGAGTAATTTTCAGCTTTTTGCGCTGACCGTCCGGAGAACGCTTCGGGCGGCCGCGTTTTTGTTTTTTCAGATGAAAGGATGAATGCTTCATGGCAAAATTAATCAGCGGAAAAATTGTATCGGCACAGGTAAAAGCGTCGGTTGCTGCCGAAACCGAAACCCTCAAACAACAAGGGATTACGCCGGGTCTTGCGGTTGTGATTGTCGGCGACGATCCTGCTTCGCGTGTTTATGTCAACAACAAGAAAAAGGCTTGTGCCGAAGTCGGATTTTACAGCGAAGAACATGCCCTGCCCGCACAAACCACGATGGAGGAACTGCTTGCGTTGGTCAAACAGCTCAATGCAGATGATAAAATCAACGGCATTCTCGTTCAGATGCCGCTGCCAAAGCATCTCGATGAAAAGGCGGTCATTGAAGCGATCGATCCGGCAAAGGATGTGGATGCATTCCATCCTTCCAACGTGGGTCGTATTATGATCGGCGATTATCATTTTCTGCCCTGCACACCGGCAGGCATTATGGAAATGCTCAAAAGCGAAAATATCGAGATCGCCGGCAAGGAGTGCGTTGTGATCGGCCGCAGTAATATTGTCGGAAAACCGATGGGAATGCTGTTGCTGCACCAGAACGGCACCGTCACGATCTGCCACAGCCGTACCAAAAACCTTGCCGAGGTCTGCCGACGCGCAGATATTCTGATTGCGGCAGTGGGAAAAGCCGGGTTTGTTACTGCGGATATGGTCAAGCCGGGCGCGGTCGTGATTGATGTTGGCATGAATCGCAACGCAGAAGGCAAGCTTTGCGGTGATGTTGATTTTGCTGCCGTGGAGCCGGTTGCTTCCTACATCACACCGGTGCCGGGCGGTGTTGGCCCCATGACGATTGCGATGCTGATGTGCAACACGCTGACTGCTGCCAAGCTGAAAAACGGACTGACAACCCGATGATTGCAGGTAATTTGTGCTCCCCGGCACGGTCAAGATACAGAAGACATCGGATGAATTGTTTTTTTGTAATGCTGCTTACGGTGCTTTTGGTTTCTGCAGTTTGGGCTTTTACACCTTCTGCTGTGAATGCGGAGGAAAAACCGACCCGTGTGGTTTGCGTTGGTGACAGTATTACATACATCGGTGGTTTTATCAAGGAGCTGAGGTCAATGATTCAGACAAACGGCTCCTGGAATGTGGAAGTGAAGAACTTTGGCAGTGATGGTGCAACTGCGATGTATCAGGGTAAGGACTGCAAGGGAAGCAGCTGTGGCTATGCGAATCCGAATTTTCAGCATTATGCCAATTATCCCCAAAGCCTGCAAGCCGAACCGGATGTGGTTTTTATTATGCTCGGAACGAATGACAGCCGGGATGGTAATTGGAATGAACAGGGGGCAGCGGGCTTTGTTTCGGGCTATACAGATCTGATTCGGGCATATCAGGCGCTTGCCCAAAAACCGAAAATATTTTTGGTCAAGCCCCCAGCCATGTATGATGCTACGATGGGGTTGCCGGGTTATACGGAAGCCTCACTGAATACAAACATTCTACCGCTGGTGGAGCAGATCGCAAGAGAAAATCAGCTGACCTTGCTCGATGCAAATCAGGTGACCCGGAATATGCCCTCCAGTTTTAAGGACGGCATTCATCCGGTTGCAGGTTCGGCGGCGTGCAAAGCGATTGCAGCGGTTTACTTTAACGCGTTGGCATCCTATCTGAAAACTGCGGTTTCGGGGGATGTGCCCGTGTCTTCCTCTGGTTTGGTAAGCAGCCATCCGGTGGAAAGCAGAAACAGTTCTGTCGCAAGCACAGGAAAGCCAATGCCAAACAAGCCGGCGGAAAGCAGCACTGCTTCCGGAAAACCAAATGTAAGCAAGCCAATGCAAGGTTCGGCTGACGCGGCAGTGCCGGATTCTTCCCTTGCCGTGTCATCTGCTGTGCCAGGTGTCCAAAGCGAAGAAAGTACACCGCCAGCCTTTGAACAGGAGGAAAGCACCGTGCAATCCATGGTTGAAAATCAGGATTTTTTTGCGGGTGCGCAGGTAAGCAGTGAAGCCCAATTGCCATTCACACCGGTGCAACCGTTGGTGATTTTTGGCGGGCTGCTGATTTTGACGATTGGATTGACGATGATTCTTCTATTGGTTCGAAAAAAGAAATAAAAATTCAGTAAAAACAGCGATTTTTCGCTGTTTTTACAATGGACTGTATGTGTTAAAATGATGTGACCCAAAAAGAGAGGAAGCCTCCCGCGAGATATGGTATAATGAGTTCACCACAAAC
>CAKXIK010000027.1 GCA_934875675.1 uncultured bacterium | reverse complement strand
GAAGCCAGACGGCATAATATTTCGATATTCTACGATATGCTTTTCTTTTTACTGTCTATTTTTGCTACAGCGGGTCAGAATCCACGACAGGCTTTTGCGCACTTTACTTCTGACTGCGGGAAGAAAGCACGCCGGAACTGAAAAAGTGATCCTTATGCAATAAAGGGAAGCGTACCAACAGTCGGTATCATTAATGCAACCGCTGCTCCCAACAACAAAAGACCAATAAACAAATAGGGCATCGCAACCCGGAACAATTTTTTCGTCATTTCATGATACCTCCTGTTATTTGATAGATTAATCATACCATGAAACAACACGCTTGTATATGTTTGTTACAAGATTGTAACTATTTGTAACTTTTCTGTAACCAATTTTATGACATACTGCAGACTGACTCACGCAAAAAACTCTTGCAGGTTTTCTCTTCCGGGCTTGCGTGTTCCTTGTTCCATCTCATGAATTAAACGAACAACTGTGTCGTTGAACGGTGTTGCGACACCTGCTGCTTTTCCTGCTGCACAGACTGCACCATTGATAGAATCCACTTCTGTGAGCTTACCTTTTTCCAGGTCCTGCAACATGCTCGCTTTCAGCGCAGCGTGCTTTTTGATCGCAATCGGAATAATTGCAAAAGAAAATTTCTTCTTCACGGGATTTTTGTAGTTGAGCAACCGAACAATATCCTTTCCCTGTACGGGTTCAATTTTTACGCCCGATGCCGAGGCAACATCGATACATTCCTTAATCAAATGCTGCACACAGATTCGGGAATCCCTCGGCTGAGCCGCCTCGCCAAAGGTGCCGCCCAACACGGTGCTCATTCCGCTGAACGCGGCATTAATCAGAAGTTTTGACCATCGCACACCCGCAAAGTTTGGTTCCACCGCAACCGGGCACATTTTTTCCAATACACTTTTCACCTGATCCAGCTTGGCAGGGGGAATTCTTCCTGAACTTCCCAAACCAAATGACAGTGCGTCTGGTTCACTGGTCAGCTCCGCTCTGCCCGGCCCAAGCAATGTTGCTCCCCAGGCAACCGTACAGCCAAGCACACGGTTTTCGCCCAAAACCTCCGCCAACACTGGCTCGGGCAATCCATTCTGAAGCGTGCACAGCACGCCGTCACTACCCAGAAACGGCTTTAAAAATTGAGCGGTTTCTCTATTTTCACGCTGTTTGGTCAAAAGAAAAATCACATCGTATTCGCCGGTCATCTGCTCGGGTGTCAATGCAGTAACCGGCACATCCATGGTCACGGTACCGCAAATGTGTGCCCCGTCCGTGTTCAGAGCTTCCACATGAGCACGATTGTGATTCACAAGGTCTACCGGTTGCTGGTTTTTCGTCAAATAAGCACCGAGTACTGTACCAAGAGAGCCTGCGCCGTATATTGCAATTCTCATTTTGTTTTCCCTTTCATGTTACCGTTTTTATCATAATCTTGAATTCAAAACGGCATAATATCCATTTCTTTCTGCTGAGTTCTCCGCTTATCTTTGATCAAATCTGCTAACCCCAATTGCCGAATTTGATTATTTCTATTATAACGAATTACCGTGCACTTGACAACCGAAACCGACAAGAAACAGAAAAAGCACAGATCCATACCGTTTGCAGTACGGATCCGTGCTTTGCTAATTTTATCTGACAAAACTGATCAAACCAGCCCAATCAGCTTTCCGGATTTTCCTCCTGTTTAGCTTGTTCAATCACCTTTTGGGCAACCATAGGCGGCGCTTCTTCGTAACGCGTGAACACAAACGAGTAACTGCCGCGTCCCTGCGTTGCCTGCCGGATAAAGGTTGTAAAATCGGACATTTCTGCCATTGGCACTTCGGCTTCAATTACCTGACGCCCCGGCTTGCCGGGGTTCATGCCAAGAACGCGACCTCGGCGCTTATTAATTTCGCCCATCACATCTCCCATGTTATCATCGGGTGCATCCACCTGCAAGGTGCCGATTGGTTCAAGTAAAACCGGATTTGCAATCGGCATTCCAGCCTTATACGCCAACGCAGCTGCCATTTTAAATGACATTTCGCTGGAGTCAACGGGATGGTAAGAGCCATCATAGAGGGTTGCACGCAGACCGACAACCGGATATCCTGCCAGCGGTCCTTTGAGAATGCATTCGCGCAGTCCTTTTTCCACCGCAGGGAAGAATCCCCGCGGCACGGAACCGCCAACCACACGCTCACCAAACTCCATCGTTTCGCTTTCGCACGGTTCAAACTCAATCCACACATCGCCGAATTGACCGTGACCGCCCGTCTGCTTCTTATGGCGCCCCTGTACTTGCACCTTTTTGCGAATGGTTTCACGATATGCCACGCGCGGGGCTTCCAGCTTGACTTCCACCCCAAACTTCGCCTTGAGTCTTGACGCGATCACATCCAGATGCTGCTCGCCAAGGCCGTAAAGAATCATCTGGTGTGTTTCCGCGTTATTTTCAAAACGGATTGTGGGATCCTCTTCCATCAATCGCAGGATTCCCTGCGCAATTTTTTCCTCATCACCCTTATTTTTCGGCTTTACTGCCATGGAAAGCGATGGTTTGGGCGGATCCATTCCTATCAAAGTAAGCGGGTGATCGGGGGCACAAAGCGTGTCTCCCGTTTTTGCCTGTGCCAATTTTGCCACGGCGCCAATATCTCCTGCAGAAATAAACGGCGCATCCTCTTGCTTCTTGCCGCGGATAAAGAGCGTTTTTCCGATTTTATCTGTAGTCCCGGTGCGCATATTAAGCAGCGGTTGATCTGGTGACAGTTTGCCGCGGATGACTTTAAAATAAGAAAGCTTTCCAACAAACGGATCTGCTACGGTTTTAAAAATCAGTGCTGCGGTGGGCGCGGATGCGTCCACGGCGACTTCCTGCACATCATCACCGATGGTTGCGGTTTCGCCCGCCTTGGCCTCAGCCGTGGGAGCAAGCCATGCCAATCCGTTAATCAGCTGGTCAATTGCCTGCATTGACTGCGATGCACCGCAAAACACGGGATAAACGGTACCATTGCGCACACCGGTACTCAGCCCAACAATAAGCTCTTCGGGCGTAAAGGTTTCTCCGGAAAAATATTTTTCAAATGCTTCATCACTTGTTTCCGCAACTGCTTCATTAATCGCCGTGCGCAAACCGTCTAATCGTGCCCCCATATCCGGAATTGCCACCTCGGAGGGTTTTCCGTTTTCATAAGCATATGCCTTATATTCGAGCATGTTGACATAGCACTGAACCTTGTGTTCCTGTACAAATGGCACCACAACCGGACAAACTGCAGGACCAAACTGCGTCTTCAGCTCCTCAAAAACTTTATAAAAATCTGCATGATCCGAATCAAGCTTATTCACAAAGAAGAACTTTGCCGCATTGCGTTCGTTGGCCGCTTCAAATGCCTTTTCGGTTCCAACCGCCACACCAGATTTGCCGGAGATATTGATGAGAACCGTTTCTGCAGCGCGGATTCCTTCGCACATACCTTCCGCAAAATCAAACAAGCCGGGCGTGTCCAGCAGATTGATTTTATCGTTCTTCCATTCCAGAGGAGCAACTGCCGTTGCTACGGTAGCTTTGCGCTTAACTTCTTCCGGATCAAAATCGCAAACGGTATTTCCGTCCGCAACCTTACCCAAACGGTCGGTTGCACCTGCCAAGAACAACAATGCTTCTGCCAAAGAAGTCTTTCCTGAACCGGCATGGCCTGCAAGGGCGATATTTTTGATGTTTTTCGCTTCGTACTGTTTCAACGTTCGTAAACTCCTTTCTAATATGGCGCCAAGAAAACCGGCGTACCAATACGAATCCTGTTTTGGAAAAGCATTTTCTATACAAATTTAAATTCCCATTCCCGGATCCGTATTACACGGTGCAGGCGGAAACAAACCGCTTGAATTTACACCATGCATGATGATTGTAATTATTATTTAAAATTACAATCAATTGTTAAATAAATTATAGCTTCTTTGCTATGATATTTCAATCACTTTTCTGAAAAAATAAAAAAATAGCCTTGCATTACGATAATATGCAAGGCTATTTGTGAAATATGACGAATTATATGAATTTAAAATGAAAATCACACAAAAACACAAGCAGCGTTTTAATATGGTTTTTCCAATGATGTGCATTCTTTGCCAATTGGGTTCAGAATCGTTTTACTGCCGGAATGACGAGACACGCCAGCATCCAGAAGGTTTGAAAGACGATCATTTCTGTCACACCAATCTGTGCAATGCTGCCTGCGGCGGAAAAAACAAATACGAGCGCAAGCCCCAGCAGAATCCCGACCATTTGCAGCAGCACTGCAAGCTGAAACGTAGCCTTTGCACCAATACAGCAGGAAGCCGCAACCAGCACCGGAGCCCCTGGCGACCTTGTTACAACAATCTGACGCTCCAAATCCTCTGGTTGCACGTCCGTTTCGTGCAGTTCCTGTGTGTCGGGCACCATTGTCACGGACTCCTCGGAAATTTCAAATTTTGCGGCAACCATTGCAGCGGAAAGATTGCTGTCCGTAGTCAGCACTGCCATATCCGCCCCATTCTGCACCAACTTCTGAACTGCATCTAAAATCACAGGATCGGCATTATACTCCACGGTAAACAGTGCCGAAAGCTCTCCACTGCGTGCCAAGTAAACAGGAATGGTTCCGCTCGGACAATTCTTTGCTTCATAATCACGCGAGGGCGGTGTAATTCCATGTGCAGCCATCAATTCGCTGCTGCCCACAAACACCCGTCTGCCCTGCACCCAACCGGAAAAACCACCCGGCTCCGCAACCACCTGCTCCGCCTGAGGCAAAATTCCGGTCTGCCCGCGGATGACCCGCTGAAATACAGTTCTCATGGGTCCGCCCGCTTCCCGAAGCAGGGCTGCAGCATCCAGAATAGCATCATCCACACGGCTGCTGCTCAAGGTTTTGATTCCGTTAAGCACCACCGCATCTGCCGGAAAAAGCTCTTCATCGCGCAAAATAACACATCCGGTCTCTCCAAATTGTTCCGCCGCCTGTGCATTAACCGCAACCACACCATTTTTGCGCAACACACGACAAATACGGCGCAACGGCAAATTAACCGCTAAAGTTGCAGTAAACGGTGCACAAATACAGCAAACGGCCGTGTAAGCACCCAGCGCTGCGTCATAGTTGTTCTGTGGTGAAGAAAAGTAAGTAATCAGCGCCGCCACCAATGCGCCAAAGAATCCGAATGTAAAAATCCGTTCCACATTCCGCTCTCCAAAATCAGCCTGGAGAGAATTACGCAAAAAATCCTGCGAGGGAACCGTTTTCACCGCTCCAACAGTGAGCCGACCTGGCACATCGGAATCCACAATTTTCTGCACTCTGGATTCTTCCTCCAACCGAACCAATGCGAGCCGGTCCGGCACGGCACAAAGATCGCAAAAATTTTCTTTTGTGCGCAGCATCATGCAAAGTTTTCCAATGAGATTGCCACATAATCCAAACGCTGCAACCGGCGCATAAAGCCAGATATCCCCCGCAGCCAGTGCATCCGGTCGAATTGTGGCAACCAGTGCCTGCAGCGCACATGCAATTGCCGCAATCGAAAACGCGCAGTCCGCTCCGGCTTCTTTCTGCCCTTTAAAATAACTGAGCAGACCGACTAATACCATTGACCGGCACAGCACAAGACAAATTAAAATTCCGAGCAGATTGATCGCCGCAAAAAATCTGGGATTCTGAACGGGCGAAAACCACGCTCCCAATTCAACACCAATGCGTGCACAAACTGCAGGCACTGCAAGACAGACCGCTATCACACCTACAAAAATCAAGCGCAAAAACACATTACGAACCTCTCTGGAAATCCTTTTTCGCAGTGCCTTTGCTGCATCCGCCGGTGTGGGATGGGAATCCGGATCATCACCGGTCTTCTTTCTATCCGACTTGCTGACCGTCTCCCGCTGACCCGAAGCTGACCGTTTTTTTTCGGTTGCTTTCGTCTGCGGAGTCTTTTGGTAATTCTCTTTTTGATGTACCGCATCCACCATGTGGCTTTTTTCTGTTTGCGGGTGGATGCCGGGCGCGTCCTTTTGTTTTTTACGATTTAAGAACGGCAGCCACCGTGTCCTTGCAGTTGCAGCCGCCGGTATGGCTTCCTCCCTGATGGACTTTCCCGTAATGAGCGCATACTCCATATGCAGTTCTTTACAGCCTGTTTCTCCTTCATCCAGCCGTACTTCCGGCAAATCCTTACTGGAGAAAAGGTTGTCCGCGTCAAGTTCAATACAGATAGAATGGGGCTGACTATGCGCTGTTTTCGGCTCCCTTTGCAAAAATTCCTGTCGAAGAATCGGTTCTGTGACCGGCAAAACCTGCACATGGTTCATCCGCTCCGGCTGTAATTTAGATTTTTCCGGTTCTTCCGTTATTTCTTCCTGTGAGGCGTTTTCCGGTTCATTCTGCACTTCAGTTTCTCGCATGGAATGTAGCGGTAGCTTTTCCTCCGGTTGCTGCACAGAGGGTTCTTCTTCAACTGTTTGCAGATCGGCGGATGTTTGCGGTTGTTCCGGTATTTCGGGTGTCTCCGCTATTTCGGGTGTCTCCGTTGCTTCAGGCACCTCCTCCAGCATTTGAGGTTCTTCGGATAGGTCTGATTCTTCGTATCCCTGTGGAAAATCAGGTCTTTCCGCTTCTGCCGCCTGATCCGGTTCTGCGGGTTGATCCTGCTGCAAAAAGAACAAATCTTTTGGTTCGTCTTCTGCAGCTTTCTGTTGTTTTGGGACTTCTTCGTCCGGTTTTTCTGCCGGCAAATTTTCCGTCTCCTGCCCGCCGACACTTTCATCTGAATCCTGTTGCTGCATATTGACATCCTTGTCTTTGTGCTCCTTGGCGGCTTGTTCGCTCACCTTGCGCTCTGCATTGCGAATCAATCGGTTCACACGCTGCTCAATATCCTCCTGCACCTCTGGTTCTGTTCCGTCAACATCAGATTTATCGTGTTCTCCACGCACAAATTCGTTGCGGATCCGCGCAGTACTCGTTACCCGGCGCAGCAAATCTCCAAGCGATTCGCGCAACGACTTTTTTTCGCCACCTTTTGGTTCATCCAGCGCCAGATCACGCTCCACCGTTTTGCGCGATGACAACGGCTGCTGCGATTTTTCGGGTTGTTTGGGGACTAATTGCTCCCTCGGTTGTTTTGGCTGATGTTGCGCCGGCGAATCCTCCTGCAGCGCAGAATTCGGATTCTTTTTTTGCTGCACCTTTTGCATCACATAATCATAGGGATCAATTTCATCCTGCTCATCAAACAGGTAAGAATATTCACTCTGTCCCGGTGTGGGACGATAAAAATCAACCGGCAGCGGATTTTCTTCTTTCTCGTCCTCCGGTTGTGCATCGGCATCCAACTTTGAATCTTCCGAGTTCTCTATCGAAAAGCGCGGATCGCGCGAATCTTCCATAATCAATAACCATTCCTTTCCCTTAGCCGTGTCCGGAATAGACTCTCCTTTTTGACGGAAAACCGCCCATCAGGGCAAACTATCTTTCCGCACGGTCAAGCGTCAAAGCTCAGCGAGCTTTGATTCCAAGCCGCTGTCTGGCTGCCTCATACATCAAAATAGCCCCTGCCACCGACGCGTTAAGTGAATTAACCTTACCGCACATTGGCAGAGAAAGTACGCCGTCACATTTTTCTTTCACCAAGCGTCCCACACCGTGATCTTCACCGCCCACTACAAGTGCCAATGCACCTGTAAGATTAACGGTGCACCACGGCTCACCATCCATATCGGCAGCATAAACCCAAATGCCCCGCTGTTTGAGTTCTTCAATCGTTGCAGTAAGATTGGTTACACGAGCCACCGGCAAGTGTTCCACCGCACCGGCAGATGCCTTGCCAACCGCATAGGTCAGCCCTGCGGAACGGCGCTTGGGAATGATCATGCCATGTGCTCCCGCTGCTTCTGCCGAACGAATCAATGCACCAAGATTATGCGGGTCTTCCACTTCATCTGCAATCACAAAAAAAGGAGATTCGCCTTTTTCTTCTGCACGGCGAAATAAATCCTCCAATTCCACGGTCTCCACCACTGCCGCAATCGCAACAATTCCCTGGTGCACTGCACCGCCGCAGATTGCGTCGAGCTTGCGGGAATCGGATTCCTTGACGGGAATGTTTTTTTGCTTTGCTTTTGCGGTAATCGCCGCCACAGAACCGGAACGCTCTCCGCGAGCCACCAGAATGCTGTCTATATTGCGTCCTGCGCGCAATGCTTCGGAAACCGCATTGCGTCCTGCAATCACATCTTCGCCGCGTGCCGGGCGCATTTCTTCGTTATTTTCTTCGATTCTCATATTTATAATCGTTCCTTCCAGATTAGTTTGTCTTTATACAGAATGATTATAACATATCCGCTGCACAAGAGCAAAAAAAATCAGAAGAAAATTCGCATAAATTTCAATGATTTCAGGGAATTTCTCTCCCCGGGATTGTTACAAAATTTACATACGTTTTTGTAAACTTTCCCCCACAGAAATGTGGATCAAAAAAGACTCAAATCTGCTTAACTCACGACGATAAAATAATTATGATTACTCATGCTTGGTTGAAATTTGCAGTTTAGCGCAAAAAAAGCCACAGGAGCCAATACTGGCTTTCCTGTGACTTCTCTTCAGGATGGAAAACACCCGATCCACTTACCCGTTGCAGGGTTGAATCTTCTTTATGAATTGCATTATACCGGAATCATCGTAGGAACTGTATTGGCAAACAATCCAAAGCCACCGGTAACGGGATCCTGAAAGAGACCAACCTGCGGCGGATTAACGGTAAAACTCAGCAGCATGACAACCATCAAGACCAGCGCAAATACTGCCACCGTAAACCATGCATCGGCTTTGGGGCAGCGCATTAATGCGGAAGAAACAACGAATCCAAGCACCATCCATGCCAGCGTACTGATAATATCCACCACAACGATTGATTCGCCGGTGAAGAACGTGTAAAGGTAATAAAAAACGATCATTGCGGCAAGCATCGCGTAAAGTGCCGCCGTTTTTGCCACAATAAAACGCTTGAAAGATGGTTTTGCAGCCGCAAATTCCACGATGCTCCACAAGCCATAGGGCAAGATCAGAATTTTTCCGTGTTCCCAAAGACTCTCATTTGCGGCGCCGATAATCCCCGCCCAGATGGAATACCCGCTCCACTGATACATAAAATGCACCAAAACTGCCAGCGCAAAGCAGATCAGCACTCCCCAGCGTTCCATCCGCTCAAACCGCTTTTCATTCATCACGACCACCGCTCCTTCCAGTATGCACCGGGAACCGTTTGCACACTGTTGTTGAGTCCCTGCTTCCATCATATGAAGCAAAAAATCGGTTCATGCCGCAGCGAGCACGAGGAGCAAAGATTTTGTGACAATTACAGAAGCCAGAATCCGAGAGATGCCAGTCCTGCTCCGCAAACTGCTGCAATGGCTAACCTTCCCCAAAGCCAAAGACGTTTGCGCCGGCAACGAAGGTTACTGGGCTCCGCAAGACGTTTCAACGCGCGCCTTGCCTCATGTTCCAACACCGTGCGCTCTGCATCGCAATAATCAGGACTCACAAAGAAGAGCGCCCGCTCAAAATAATCACTGTCTGTATCGCTAACCTCAATAATCTGACGGTTAATCCCGCGGATCATTTGCATTCCCCTTTTCTTCAAAGCCTTTTTTCAGCGATGAATAGTTTGGGCGAATGTAAGGAAAAATATTCATTTTTTGATTGAATCGCAGAAATCGGACTGTTTTTTGGTTTTTCGACCGATTATACAAGCTGTAATTCCACAGCATACACTGTTTATGTTGAAAACTGTGTGGAAAATGTGGAGAAATCCTGTGGAAACATGTCCGAATTTAACTGTACAAGCAAAATTCCGGGTGGGAAACCGGATTGTGGAGAATTGTTCAAAGCGTTGTCGGTCTAAAATTATGTCAACCGCAATTGAAAACTTTTTGTAAACCCTACGTCATTTTTGCATGTCGGGGACGGAGGGTTCCCCTGTCAAAAACAGCATTGCACGTTCAATTGAATCCTTTGTATTTCCCCAATCACCACCCGCATTGCGATAATCATACATTTTACAATATCCGGAAACATCGCTCGCAATCACGTCCAGCTGTTTTTTGGCAACCGATGCCACCGCCGCCGCAAACGCCGGATATGCTTTGCGATGCATTTCTTTTTGT
Source organism: uncultured bacterium (assembly GCA_934875675.1). Lineage (GTDB taxonomy): Bacteria > Bacillota > Clostridia > Oscillospirales > Acutalibacteraceae > CAKXIK01. The sequence goes on along the minus strand of CAKXIK010000027.1, from coordinate 27,584 downwards.
GCCTGTGAAAGCAGCCGCGCTGCATGCGGCAGACAAAAACCGCTCTGCTGTGCAAACAGAGTACGAAATTCCTCTTCCCTCTGCCAAAGGACAAACACCTCAGTCAGCAGGCGATGCAGTCCCCACTCCACCTGATCGCACACAAAACAGCCGTCCGCAGCGCAATTGAGGGCTGCAAGCTGATCTTTGGAGGGTGCTTTGCCGTGAAAATCAAGGTTTTGCAGCAAATCCTTGAGATGGGTTTCCATCGTCAGTGCAACCGAAAGGCGATTTCTCCTTGCGAGCATCATACGAAAATGCTCGGGACAGAAACCGGTTTTGTTTGTTTCCTGCCGAACATCCGGTTCCATCATCGCCGCACCGGTGATATATTCCACAATATGTTCCTCCAAGGTGGAAACCATGCGGCAAATGGGGCAGCCGTCCCTAGGCTCAAACACCTCACTAACCGGAATACTGCAAATATCCTCTCTCATCTTTTATCCAATCCTTTCCTTCAACAGACCGCTGATTTACAGAACAAAACATTCCGTCTGCTTCGCCCGCTGCTTTACTGTGATACTGTACTAAAATATTCGAAAAGTCTTCCGTTTTTTCCATCAGTTTCATTCTACCACAAACCCCGCGTTTTATGGTAAAATAAATTGTAAACAAAAGCAGAAAGGAGAATCGCGTTTGAATACCACACAAATCACCGTGCCGGCAAACGGTTTTTCCCCAGCAGATACCTTTTTGAGCGGTCAGTGTTTTCGTTGGGACGAGCAGTCCGACGGTTCTTTCTGCGGGGTCGTTGCCGGCCGAACCCTGCAGGTTTCCGCACAGGGAGAATCGCTTGTGATCGACGGTATTTCTGCCGAAGAGTTTGCTGCACTGGGCTTTTCGGAATATCTTGATCTTGACCGTGATTATGCTGCAATTTCCAAGGAGCTTTCGGCGCTTTCTCCGGTGATGCAGCAAGCTTGCGCGCTGGTACCGGGGGTACGGATTCTCAAGCAAGACCCTTGGGAAACGCTTTGCTCCTTTATTATTTCGCAAAATAACAACATTCCACGTATCAAGGGTATCATTTCCCGCTTGTGTGAATCGTTTGGAACCCCGTGCGGAAACGGACAATTTGCGTTTCCCTCTGCACAGGTGCTTGCGGCTCAGTCGCTGGAAACATTGGCGCCACTGCGCAGCGGCTTTCGTGCCAAATATTTGCTGGACGCTGCACAAAAAGTGGCTTCCGGTAAGTTAAAACTTGCCGAACTGGAGAATGCTCCCCTGCCCGAAGCCCGTCAGGCGCTGCAAACGGTCAGCGGAATCGGTCCAAAGGTTGCCGAATGCGTGTTGCTTTACGGACTGGGCAGACTGGAAGCATTTCCGGTGGATGTGTGGATCGGTCGCGCAATGACACAGCTCTTCCCCGGAAAATCCCCCGAATTTTTTGGTCCTTACGCCGGCATTGCGCAGCAATATTTATTTTGCTACTGCCGCGAAATCAAGTTGAAATAGCTGTAATACTGAAAGGATGCGATGACATGAGCCGATTCTGGAACAAAAATACCGCCGCACTCTCTCCTTATACACCCGGTGAACAGCCCAAAGATGGCGAGAAGTTGATTAAGCTCAATACAAATGAATGTCCATACCCGCCTTCTCCAAAGGTGACAGAAGCCATTTCTGCCGCCAACAATGAACTTCTGCGGCTTTACCCCGATCCGGACGCTTCTGCCGTTCGCCGCGCTTTTGCCGGACTAAACGGACTGGAACCCGGGCAGGTGTTCGTCGGCAACGGCTCCGACGAAGTGCTTGCCGTTGCCTTTCAGGCGTTCTTCGGGGATGGCACCCTGCGTTTTCCTGCCGTTTCCTATAGCTTTTATCCCGTTTACTGCGGTCTTTACCAGATTCCATACGAGGCGGTTCCCATGAACTGCGACTTTTCCTTGGATGTGGATGCATTTTTGAAACCGGGCAGTCAGGGTGTTGTCATCGCCAATCCGAACGCACCGACTACGCGTTTTCTTCCGCTTAACGAAATTGAGCGAATCCTGCAGGCGCACCCCGATGAGGTGGTTCTGGTGGATGAAGCATACGTTGATTTCGGTGGCGCAAGCGCCATTCCGCTCATTCAAAAATACGACAATCTGCTCGTGGTGCAAACGCTTTCCAAATCTCGTGCACTGGCAGGTCTGCGCGTTGGACTTGCCGCCGGAAGCCGCGAGCTGATCGAAGGGCTTGACCGCGTTAAAAATTCATTTAATTCCTATACACTCGACCGCCTTGCGATTGCCGGTGCAGAAGCGGCAATCAATGACCGTGCCTACTTTGAGTCTGTTGTGCAGCGGATTGAGACAACACGGGCACGTACCGCAGCCGCTCTTGAGGCTCTTGGTTTTACGATGCCGGATTCTGCCTCCAACTTTTTGTTCGTCACACATCCAATTTATTCCGCGGAAAAGCTATTTACATATTTAAAGCAAAACCACATTCTGGTTCGCTATTTTTCCACGCCTCCGCTCGACCGCTTCCTGCGCATCACCATCGGCACCGATGCAGAAATGGATGCTTTGCTTGCAGCACTGCGTTCCTATCGCGAAGCTTAAACCTGCCTTTCTTGCATTTTTGCGCTGTCATTGCTATAATAATTGCAAAATTAAACTGAAATGAGGCGCTGCATATGAACATCCTGGTTATTGACGGACAAGGGGGAAAAATCGGCAGAGCAATTGTGGAGCAGTTGCGTGCTTCCGGTTTTTCCGGCGAAATTATAGCCGTCGGCACCAACACCACTGCCACCGCCGCCATGATGAAAGCCGGTGCAGACGCAGGCGCAACCGGCGAAAACCCGGTGCTGGTCAATGCTGCCCGCGCGGATGTCATTACAGGTCCTATTGGAATTCTTGCTGCCAATTCGCTGCTTGGTGAAATTACGCCGCGTATGGCACTCGCGGTTTCTGAAAGCAGCGCACAAAAAATTCTGATTCCCATGAACCGATGCCATATTTTTGTTGCCGGAACCCCTGAGCTGCCGTTTTCTCAAACCATCGCACTGGCGGTACAGGCAATTTTGCAGAAAGAAGAAATTACACATGGAAAAAACAATTGAACAAGTGCGCAGCCTCTTTGAAAACGACCGTTTTGCCACCGAAAACGGTGCAGTAATCGATTCCATCGGCGATCACACTGCCACCTGCAGTCTGCAGCTTGCTGCCCGACACAAAAACGCAATGGGTGCTGTAATGGGCGGCGTTGCGTTTACGCTTGCCGATTTTGCATTTGCCGTTGCCTCCAACTGGCAGGTTCCGGGCACCGTTTCGCTCTGCTCGGACATCTCCTTTTTGGGTGCTGCCAAAGGAACACGGCTTTCTGCAACCGCAGTCTGCGTCAAAAACGGACGTTCTACCTGCTGCTACCGCATTGATGTCACTGACGAACTCGGTACTCCGGTTGCCGCTGTAACCACTACCGGTTTTCACAAGGCATAATTTACACGATAAAAAAACCATCGCACGCCTGGCTTTTAACCGCTGGTGTGCGATGGTTTTTTCACCTTAGCATGTCTGTAGTTCGACTAACTTGGCACGTTCCAGCGCAAGCACCAGCAGCGGCACCACAATCAGCTGAATTGCAATACCAGGCAGCGCCGTTACAAACGATGCCGTCACCCAGATCTGCATGGAATACTGTCCCGCACGGAAGATCAGTGCATTGAGCAGCCCGCTCACAATTCGTCCGCAAATCATCGCACCAATCAGTGCAATCCAGACATTTGCCGCTCTGCTTTTGGTATGTACAAACTTCAGCAGCAAACCGGAAATCAATCCGTAGACTGCCAGTTCACAAAGCATTCCCGGCAAAACTGCTGCTCCAGGCATCCCGGTCATCAAAGCGGAAAGTGCCGGGGTCAGCACACCGCAAAGCAGTCCATACACGGGTCCCGCAGCCATTCCGCAAAGCAGCACCGGAATATGCATCGGTAAAAAGATCATGCCTCCCTGCGGCACCGAATGGAATGCAAGCGGCAGCACAATCCCGATTGCAACACAGAGCCCTGCAAAGACCAGTTTTCTGACTTGATTTTTCGTATTGGTTTTCATCACAATACCTCCTCAAATAGTCAATTCTTTCCGCGAAAAGAAAAATGCCACGAAGGCACCTTTCAAAAAAGATGCAAGCCTTCGTGGCATATCGGTTTCTGTAATAGAATTCCGGCCGGCTTCATGCCGACAATATAAGATTATTATAGCGAGTCTTGTGGACGTTTGCAAGAATTATTTTTGCTCCGGCTCCTCTGTCTCGTTTTCCTGAATCACTCTGGCAGCCAAGCGGTAAAGCTGCTCCAGCGTGCAAAGTGCTCCTGCCTCTCTGCGGAAACCAGCAGCGCCCTTGAGCCCGTGCACATACCATGCAGCGTGTTTTCTTGCTTCGCGCATCCCCTGCTGCTCACCGCGAAGCTTGCAAAGCTGCTCCATATGGCAGCACATTACCCGCATCCGTTCGGCGGCTCCCGGCTCAGGAATCATGTGGTGACCGTCAATCCATGCACGAACACGCTGAAAAATCCAGGGATTTCCGCACGCGCCGCGTCCGATCATCACCGCATCGCATCCGGTTTGCTCCAGCATCCGTGCGGCATCCTCCGGTGTGACAACATCTCCGTTGCCGATCACGGGAATCCCGACTGCCCGCTTGACCTGCGCAATGTAGTCCCAATCTGCAGACGGCGCATACATCTGTGCCCGGGTGCGGCCGTGAATCGTGATTGCCTGTGCACCTGCTGCCTCACACCGCTTTGCCACCTCAACGCCATTGATGGAATGCTCGTCCCATCCCTTGCGGATTTTCACCGTCACGGGCACCTGCACTGCATTGGCGACTGCTTCCACAATTTTGGCGCAAAGCGTCGGGTTTTTCATCAGCGAAGCACCTCCGCCGCTGGAATTGACCTTTGGCGCGGGACATCCCATATTGATATCAATCACATCGGGGGCAAAATCCATTGCACGGCGGGCTGCTTCTGCCATCACCGCAGGGTCATCCCCGAACAACTGAATTCCTGCCGGCCGTTCCTTTGGCGAAAGCTCCATCAATTCTGCCGATTTGCGGTCGGAAAAATGCAGTCCCTTGGAACTGACCATTTCGCTGACGACATAGCTTGCGCCAAACCCGACACACAGCTCACGGAACGCCTGGTCTGCCACCCCTGCCATCGGTGCCAGTGCCACTCTTCCGTCCCATTCCAGATTTCCGATTTTCACGCGCGGATTCTCCTTTCGCTTTGCAGCCTACCTTATGTATTATACCTTTCTTCCGCAAAAGTTGCAACAAACTTGCATCATGCAAAAACATTCCATCATTGTATTTACACTGCAGTGTGATAAACTGAAAGGAGATAAGGGAGTGGTTTGTTATGACAGAAACATCACAGGTTTATGCAGCCATCGGGCAGCTTGTGCGGTACGGGATTCGCTGCGGTTTGCTGAACGAATGTGAAGAATTTTATGCGCGAAATCTGCTGCTGGGCGAATTGCAGCTGGATGATTATACGGAAACAGATGTGCCGGACTGTGACCGGCTTGACGCAATCCTAAAGCCGCTGATTGATTACGCCGCAGAGCATAATCTGACGCGAGGAGACAGCGCAACTGCACGCGATTTGTTCGATACACGGCTGATGAACTGCCTGACACCGCGCCCTGCCGAGGTTGGGCGCATATTTTCAGAAAAATACGCGCGTTCACCGCAGGAGGCTACCGATTATTTTTATAAGCTTTGCTGTGACTGTGATTACATCCGCCGCTACCGCATTGAGCGCGATGTGAAATGGATTACCGAAACTCCCTATGGCGCACTGGATGTGACCATCAATCTTTCCAAACCGGAAAAAGACCCCAAGGCAATTGCTGCTGCACTTTCCGCCGGAAGCTCATCGTACCCCAAATGTGCGCTCTGCCGGGAAAATGAGGGCTATGCCGGCAGACTGAACGCACCGGCACGCCAGAATCACCGAATCATTCCCGTCACGGTAAACAACTCGCCGTGGTTTTTGCAGTATTCACCGTATGTGTATTATAATGAACATTGCATCGTATTCAATCGTGAGCATACCCCGATGCAGATTAACGGCGACACGTTCCGCAAGCTCTTCAGCTTTGTACGTCAATTTCCGCACTATTTTGTTGGTTCCAATGCTGATTTACCGATTGTGGGCGGGTCAATTTTGACACACGACCATTTTCAGGGAGGTCATTACACCTTCGCGATGGCAAAAGCACCGGTGGAACAATCCTTTACCGTGCGTGGATTTGAGGACGTACGCGCGGGAATTGTCCAATGGCCGATGAGCGTCATCCGTCTGGATGCACCGGACGAAACACGCGTGATCGCCCTTGCCGAAAAAATTCTTTCCGCATGGCGCAGCTACACGGATGAGGATGCCGTCATTTTTGCAGAAACGAACGGCACTCCGCACAACACTATCACGCCGATTGCACGCAAAAACGGCAGCGATTACGAGCTTGACCTTGTTTTGCGCAACAATCTCACCACACCGGAGCACCCGCTCGGGCTTTACCACCCCCATGAGGAGTACCATCATATCAAAAAAGAAAATATCGGTCTGATCGAAGTAATGGGGCTTGCTGTTTTGCCCGCGCGGCTGAAAACGGAGCTTGCCGCACTCCGGGACGCGGTACTTTCCGGTTCTGATCTCCGTTCGGACGAATCACTTCGCCAGCACGCAGACTGGATGGAGGAGGTTCTTTCCCGTCATCCTGAATTTTCTGTCCAAACCGCAGACCAGATTCTGCAGCAGGAGGTCGGCACGGTCTACTGCGCGATTCTGGAGCAATGCGGCGTTTTTGCCCGTAACAAGGACGGTCGCCGCGCATTTGAGCGTTTTCTTGCTTCGCTCAACGCATAAATTGTGCTCAACTACCCACACAAATAACGAAAAATCCGTCGGTTTTCTCTCGTTCTTCGGGAAGCAAAGCCGACGGATTTTGTTACTGCTTTCAATGAAAATTGGAATTATACTAATTTCGAATTAGAAACGGTATAAAAATCAAGAAAAAGCTTGAATATGTGCGGTTTTTCGAAAATTTCTATCTACCGTTTCAAGAGAAATTCGTATTATTCAACCAAAATCGTGCCTGCTTCCTCCCGAACTGCCTAAGTCTTCAAACACGCTGATAATTCTCTCGATTTTCATAAAGCATTCCTCATCATCTAAAATCGCCTTAATTTGCAGCAGAGCTAAGTATGATTTTTGTTCGACGATTTCCCCTGCATCTATTTTTAGATTCGGAAATGTTACATGGATTTCTTCCTGTTCTAATACTCTCGAAAGAATCTCTTTGTATAAATTCAATTTTATCACCCCAAAATCTATTTTAACGTAAATACCGTTAAATATCAATAACAATTTTTGTGTTATGCTTCAATAATGCAGGGTGATTTTATGCATGAACGAATCCGAAGCCTTCGAGAGGATAAAGATCTTTCTCAAAAAGAAATGGCTGCTGTTTTAAATATTGCACAAACAACATATTCCGATTACGAACACGGAAAAATTAACATTCCCGTGGAAACGTTGAAAAAGTTGGCTGTTTTTCATCAAACCAGTATTGATTATCTGTTGGAGCTCACCGACAATCCTCTGCCGTATGAACCCAAGCGACACAAATAACGAAAAATCCGTTAGCCTGCTCTCTTTCTTCTGAGAAGCCAAGCCGACGGATTTTGTTTTATATAGTGTATGGATGATTGCTTCCCTGTGAAAATAATTTTCAGCGAAAGCCGCCATGAAACCTGAATCAGAACCTTTTCACCTGTTAGTGGAATTCGTGCAGGGTCACATCGGTTTCGGGGTTCCAGCGCAAAAATTCCTCATTAATTGCATCATTCCGGAACACATCCAGCATTCTGCCAAACCCCGGCGCAAGCTGCATGGAACGAATTTCTTCCTCCGTTGCCCAAAAATTCTCGCCTTCCTCGCTTTCGCTCAAAAGCACGCCCGAAAAAGAGCTTGTTTTATAAAAGAAAACGAGATAGCAAAAATCGTCCTCCCACCAGCTTTTGCACCCACAAAGACGAACATCGGAAACCGTCAGCCCTGTTTCCTCCTGCACTTCGCGGATCACCGCCTCGGTCATAGATTCTCCCGACTCCACATGACCGCCTGGAAATGCAATGCCTTTCCAGCTAAGCCGACGGTTCTGCACCAACAGCTTTCCGGTTTTCGGATCTTCGACCATGCACATATTGGTCAGCTCTGCCCTGCATTGCCTCATGTTTGAAACGTCCTTCCTGTTACCTTTGTTTTCTCAAGTGTTATGATTCTTTGCACCCGGCAGATTGTGACGGAAAAAAATGCGGCTTACCGCACAAAACGTCCAGAATGCTAACAGAAATCCCACTGTAACGTCTGACGCAAAATGCATACCCTCCACCATGCGGGAAACTGCCGTCAACACAATCCATACATATGCAAAAACGGTGAGACCGATCTTGTGTTTTTGCGCACTCGGGAAAACCATCGGCAAAAGCAGCAGCAAAAGCACATCGCTGCCGTTTGCCGTATGCCCGCTCGGAAAGGACTTGAACGCATTCGATGTCGGCTTTCCCTGTGGAAAAATCCAGCGGGTAAACTCCGTCACGGGGTCTGTCATCGCATAAAAGCGCGGACGTCCCCAGATGTTTTTCAGCAGCTCTACTGCAATAAACACCACCGCAATCATCACAACTGCGGTTGCAGCCGCCCTGCGCACTGCATCCAGATCGGGGTGAAGCCAACCGCCCAAAAGCAGCGCGCCCGCAAACAGTGCTGCCGCCACCGCCGCAATCGCAACCGGATGGCTCCAATGCAAATTATGAAAAAACATATAGGTGCCTACACCCGAAAAAAAGATCGCCGCCACAAGGCTGAACACTCTCCAACGCATGGGCTGCCGCTGCTCACGAACAATACACCCCAGAAAAAGCAAAGCGCAGAGAGAGGGCATCATCGGTGCTGCCACGCGGAAAAACGCACCGAACCATGTGCCCGGATGATAGGCAGCCTGCGCAATCGGAAGATCAAAAAAGAAAAATAAAATCAGCGCTCCCACACCGCATGCAGAAACAATCCATAATGTTTTTTTTGAAATGATCATTTTATCATTACCACCGCTCTTTCAGCCAAGATTTTCTGTAAGAACAAACAGGCTCCTGCGGCTTTCACCGTAAGAGCCTGTCTTTTTCATTTCAAAGCCTGGGATTAGCCGGCGTTCTTTTCCATCCAGCTTGGAGAATACTTGTTTTGTGCCGCATCATTAACCGTAAAGGTGCGCTTACCCATCTCGGTTTTAACCAACTCCGTATATTCCGTATCCTTCATAGCGTGGCGAATCTTTGCTGCATTGTTCTTAAGATAATCGGTTTCATTTTCAATGTCATACATTGCAACCACATACATATAGCTGCCATAGGTGAAAACCGCAGCCTTACCCGGCTTTACATTGGTCAGGTTTTTGTAGAAATCCTCAGAATAGCTGTTGCTGAGCACCGCGATGTTTTCGGTCATCTTGACCGTTGCACTGCTGTGCTTTGCATTATATTCATCCACGATTTCAGCAAAAGTTTTTTCGCCTGCCTCGTAGGTATCCTTGATGCCATTAAGCTCGGTTTCAATCTTCTGCTGGTCTTCCGTTCCAAGCGCATTGTTGGAGCTATCCTTCAGGCTGACCGAGAAATATTTGATGCTGGAATAATTCTTAGTGAAATATTCCTTCACCTCTGCATCGCTGACTGCGCTGCTTCCGTTTGCACCGTAGAGAGAATCAAAATATTTTTCAGAAAGCTTGGAAAACTGATACAGCTCTTTGAGCGAGGTTTTGGCAATGCCCAGCTTCTCGTAGCTGGCGCTGTTGGAATCCCACGCAGAATCTACTGATTCATTGATGGCGGATTGTTCCGAATCGGAAAGGGTAATATTGGCTGCATCGCACAGCTCCATGACAGTAAGCAAATTTTTAGAAGAATCCATCGCCTGATCCTTAATCCACTGCTCCGCATCAATCTTTTCGTCATCCACCGTAACCGTTTGGCCGATCGGGGATTTGGTAGTGTCCTCCGTCATATAATAGGCGCTGGAATAAGCCGACTGCAAATATGCAATGTAGACACCGACCGGAATTTCCTTGGAATCTGTTTTCACAGCCCAAGATCCGACATTAGAACATGCAGTAGCCGAAAACGCCATCAGAATCGCAAGCACTGCCGCTGCAACTTTTTTCGTGAGCTTCATGTTAATTAACCATTCCTTTCGCTATAAGCCGCCAAACGCCGGCCGCGGATTTTCTCTCCTGTTTTGCGGGAGCATATGAATGAATTATACAATGAATTTTCTGATTTGTCTACCAATTCTTTTATTTTGCCCAAAAAGCATTCCTTTATTTTTGATTTCTTGTCAACACCCCAAGCACCGTCTTCAATTCCGCAAGAACCGGCTGCTGCATCCGGATGGAAAGATAAGGCTTGGCACCGGCACTGAGCAATACTCTGCCCCTCATTTCCCCAATCAAGCACGAAACTGCTTCCTTATTAATCTGATTCTGATAAATCAACAGGTTGCCCGCATTCTGGCGGATTTCATAAATACCAAGACCGCGTGCCGTGTTGCGCAGCAGTGCCACATCCACCAGCCCCGTCACCGATGCCGGCGGGTCTCCGTAACGGTCAATCATCTCATCCACCACATCATCTGCATCCTCTTCGCCGCGAATATCGGCAATGCGGCGGTAAATATCAAGCCGCTGATTGAGGTTGGAGATATACGTTTCGGGGATATGCGCCTGCACCTGAATATCGATGAGACATTCGTTATCCACATTGTAATCGGGGATTTCGCCTTTTTCGACAGCAATTGCTTCATTGAGCAGCTTCAGATACATATCATAACCGACGGCTTCCATGTGCCCGTGCTGTTGTGCACCCAGCACATTTCCTGCACCGCGGATTTCCAGATCGCGCATCGCAATCCGGAATCCGGAACCAAACTCGGTGAACTCCCGGATTGCCTCGAGCCGCTTGGTGGAAATTTCGGAAAGTACCTTTCCGCGGGTAAAAGTTAAATAGGCATAGGCGCGGCGGGTGGAACGGCCCACACGACCACGCAGCTGATGCAGTTGGGAAAGTCCCATCCGATCGGCGTTCTCAATGATCAGCGTGTTCACATTCGGCACATCAATTCCCGTTTCAATAATCGTGGTACATACCAGAACATCAATCTCCTGTTCCAACAGCTTGCGCCACACCTCGGAGAGCGTTTCCTCATCCATTTTTCCATGTGCAACGCCAATCCGTGCATCCGGCAGCGCACTTTGCAGCCGGGACGCCACACCTTCAATCGATTCCACGCGGTTGTGCAGATAGTACACCTGTCCGCCGCGCCGCAGCTCCCGCCGGATTGCATCATTGATAATTCCCTGATCATGCTCCAGTACATAAGTCTGCACCGGATGGCGATCCTGCGGTGCTTCTTCGATGACGGACATATCGCGGATTCCGCTCATTGCCATATTGAGGGTACGCGGAATCGGTGTTGCCGAAAGCGTCAGCACATCCACATTATTGCACAGGGTTTTCAGCTTTTCCTTTTGCGCAACGCCGAACCGCTGTTCTTCATCAATAATGACAAGCCCCAGATCGCGGAACGCAATGTCCTTCTGCACCAACCGGTGTGTTCCCACGACCAGATCAATTTCACCCCGCCGCAGCTGCTCGATGGTCTGATCCTGCTGCTTGGGCGTGCGAAACCGCGAAAGCAGCCCGACACGGATGGGGAATCCCTCCATCCGGCGCAGTACTGTCTGATAATGCTGCCACGCGAGAATCGTCGTGGGCACAAGCAGCGCGCATTGCTTGGAATCAGCAATGCATTTGAATGCCGCCCGCAGCGCAACCTCGGTTTTGCCGAATCCCACATCACCGCAAAGCAGACGATCCATCGGCGCAGTCCGCATCATATCCGCTTTGATTTCATCAATGCAGCGCAGCTGATCATCTGTTTCGGTATATTCAAAATGTGCCTCAAAATCCTTTTGCCAGTCGGTATCCTCGGGGAACGCATGGCCCTTCGCCTGCATCCGTTTAGCGTAAAGTGCAATCAGTTCCTTTGCGATATCCTTTACCGCCGCGCGGACGCGCGTTTTCGCTTTTTGCCATTCGGTGCCGCCCAGCCGGTTCAGCTTGAGCTGCGCTTCCTCGTGGGAGCCGATATATTTTGCCACCAGATCAAGCTGCGTCACCGGGACATAAAGCGTGTCCTGCTTGGCATACCGGATTTTAATATAATCCTTCGTAATGCCCTGCATCTCAATTTTGTGGATTCCTTCAAATACACCGATTCCGTGCACGGAATGAACAACGTAATCGCCTGGGGAAAGCTCGGAAAGACTCTGAATATCCTGTCCTTGTTTGATTTTTCTCCGCTTGGTACGATGCTGCACCACCGTGCCGTGGGTCATCACCAGGACACCTGCCGCCGGGTACTCCATTCCACCGGAAAGTCCTCCCTCCAGCACCAGCACGGTTCCCGGCAAAGGCTGCGGCGGATTTCTGTCAAACTGCGCAGGCAGATTTTCCTTTCTCAGGTCATCCGCAAGGCTCTGCGCCGCCTTTTCCGTTCCTGCCAACACAATGGCGCACCAGTTTTTCTCAATCATCGGAACAAGATCTTCACAAAGCTGCTTGACTCCGCCGCCCCAGACAGAGATGGAACGCGCCGTCATATTTACCAGCGTGCGCACACTGGTTTCAAACCCACCATGCGGAAAAGCCTCCAGATAAACGGCACCGTGTTCCTCAAAAAATCGCACCGCATCCGTCCAGTCGCGGGCATAGGTATCCAGTCCGCGGCAAAGCACGCCTTCCTCCAGCAAGCCCTTAACGTCCTCTCCGAACTGCCATGCCGCCGAACGCGCCCGCTCGCGCACCCGCGATTCCTCGGAAAGAAAAACAGAAAATTCGCTGCCAATATAATCAAACAAGCTGGCGGTTTTTCCGTCATACAGCAGCGGAAGAAATTTATCCGCCGAGCCGAGTGTTCTGCCATCCCGCAGCTTTTGCAGCTCAGCTTGCAGCACGGAACGCGCCGTCTCGGCGGATTTGCCGCGCAGCGAAGCAGAAAGTTTTTCAATTTTTTGTGCCAGTGTTTCCGGTGCATCAATCACCGCTTCACTGGAGGGCGCCAGCGTAACCGTTTCTGCCGGGTCGGTTCGCCGCTGCGTTTCGGGGTCAAAATAAGTTACGGTATCAATTTCATCACCCCAAAATTCAGTGCGAATCGGCGCGGGCGCTCCCGGTGCAAAAAAATCCAGAATCCCGCCGCGGTGTGAAAACTGACCCGGTCCCTCCACCTGCTCCGCATGCTCATAGCCGGCGGAAAGCAGCGCCTTTTTCAATGCATCGGGCGAAATCTGCTCTCCGGCGCTGATGGCTGCCGTGCGCGTCTTAAGTTCTTCCGGCGGGATGGTAAGCTGCAGTGCCGCATCAATGCAGCAAATAACTGCGTCGGCAGTGCCGTTCAGAATTCGTGCCAATGCACCCAGCCGTTGATGTTCGTATTCACGGCTGCTGCTTTCCACATCGCGCAGTGAAAGCTCGCGGTACGGGTAAATCGCACAGCGCATCCCCATCATGGTAAGATCGTCGTGGATTCTTTGTCCTTCGGCTTCGTCTCCCACAATAATCAAGGCTTTCTTCTCATGCTCTTCGCACAGCGCCGAAACCAGATGTGCTTTGTGTACTGTTGCAACTCCTGTGACACAAGCCGGCAGCCTTCCGGCAGCAAACGCCTCGGAAACAGCTTTATATTCAGGATTTCGCCGCATGGCGTTTGTCAGCAGCTTCAATGGATTCTCTCCCCTCTGTTTTGCAGATATTGCCGCAGCATTCCACACCAATCCGTCTGAATGATATCAAATCCGCGGTCAATCAAATTTCCCCATCCGGCGTCCGGATTGCCGCTTAGTGCACAATCGTCAGTATGTCCTGCAGAAATAACCTCTTTTTCATCATACACAATCGTATTGACCCAAACAAGCATTCCCGCTCGATGCATCACATCCAAATACTCCGGGGAAGCAACCGGGTCGTCATCCTCATCAAACAAAACTTCTGCACCAATGCAGTGCAGCGCTCGTTTTTGCAGAATCGCCGTACAGGAATCTTTGTGCCAAATCACCGGCATAAATGCCATCTCGGGTGCAAACTGCTCCACCGCATCAAAATATTCCTGTTGCTCCGGCGTTTTAATAATCACCTGATCGGACATTTTATGGCGGCGAATGGTCTCTGCAATTTTCTGTGGGTCACGCCAGAATTTATCCACATTGACCAGACAGCGACCCTTTAGCTGTTCCAAAACATCATCCAGCCGTGAAACACCGTAATGTGTGAATACATCGTCCTGATTTCGATACCGCAGTGCAGCAACTTCCCTTGCGCTCATCTGTGCAATCGGCGTGGGGCAGCCAAGGTGCGGCTTCTCCATTCCCGGATGAAATACAAACAAAACACCATCTGCGCTCGGTGCAACGTCCAACTCTATAATATCGGCACCCTGTTGCAATGCGATCGCAAAAGCTTCCGGCGTATTGCAGGGAATGTTTGCTCCGGAAACACCTCTGTGTGCCGCAATCTGAATCATTTTGTTCATTTATATGACCCTTCCTTCCCACTGCACTGCAAATTTAGTGTGGACTGAAAGCTTTTTCAAAACTTTCTCCTCCGTCAGAACAATCATTTCCGTTCCGAAGCCCACAATTTGGGGAACACAATAAACTTTACGAATTAAACCGGTTCATCGCCTCGGCAGATTTTTCCTGAACAAGCAGCTCACAAGCTTCCGGCACCTTTTTCAACGCCTGTACCAGCGCATCGGCATCCTCGCCCTGGCAGGAAGAAAGCACCCAATCCGCCAAATCCCAACGCGGATCCGGCTTTGCACCCACCCCGATTTTCACACGGGGAAACGTGTCCTTTCCTGTCAGATATATGATGCTCTTAATGCCGTTATGTCCGCCGTCGGTTCCCTTCATGCGGATACGCAGTTTACCGGGCTTGAGCGAAATATCATCATAAAGCACAATCATGCGTTCTGCCGGAATTTTGTAAAATGCGGCGGCATCCCGCAATGCCTCGCCGCTGTTGTTCATAAACGTCTGCGGCTTGAGCAGCAGCACACGCTTGCCGCCAATCATCGCATCCCCGCAGAGCGACTTGAATTTCAACCGGTCTATGCTGACACCACAGACCTCTGCCAGAGCATCCATTGCACGAAACCCGGCATTGTGCCGCGTGGTTTCATATTGTGTTCCCGGATTGCCCAGCCCGGCAATCATCCATTCCACCGGACCGGATGGCGCGGTTTTTGTGCCGAATAAATTTGAAAATATTCCTGCCATTTCTATGACCATACCTTTCCACAAAACCACAAACTTTGTGGTGACCGCCCAGGCACAAAGTTGCAGTTTAAAAGCTATCTTTTGACAACCGCGCAAACCACAACGGGCGGGACAGCCTCGCTGCCCCGCCTTTTCGATCTGATTTCGTTATTTTTGCGCACAATTTCGTGAATTCGACCGTTTACTCAAATAAACATCGGAGAAACCGGCTTGTCCTCGTAAATACGCTCAATTGCTTCGGCAAACACCGGTGCAACCGAAAGCTGCGTAATTTTCTCAAGCTTCTTTTCTTCGGGCAGCGCCACCGTATCCAGCAGCACAAGCTCTTTAATCGGGCTGTTTGCAATACGTTCCATCGCCGGACCGGAAAGTACGCCATGCGTTGCACAGGCATAAACCTCCGTTGCACCGCCCTTTTCGATGATTGCGTTGGCACCGTTGCAAAGGGTTCCTGCCGTATCAATCATATCATCCACGATGATAACTTTTTTGCCCTGCACATTGCCAATGATGTTCATAACTTCAGAAACATTGGCGCGCTGACGGCGCTTGTCCACAATGGCAAGCGGGCAGTCGATACGGGTTGCAAAGTTACGCGCACGGGTAACGGAACCAAGATCCGGGGAGACAACCACATAATCCTCGTTTTCATCGCCGATCTTCTTTTTGAAGTAGCTTGCAAGCAGCGGTGCGCCCACAAGATTATCCACCGGGATATTGAAAAAGCCCTGAATCTGCGGTGCATGTAAATCCATTGTCAGCACACGGTCGGCACCCGCCGTAGTAAGAATATCCGCCACCAGCTTGGCAGAGATCGGGTCACGCGGTTTTGCCTTGCGATCCTGACGTGCATAGCCGAAATACGGCATAACAGCCGTAATGCGAGCTGCAGAAGCACGTTTCATCGCATCGATCATGATGAGCAGCTCCATCAGATTATCGTTGACCGGAGCGCAAGTGGACTGAACGATAAAGCAGTCGTGGCCACGAACAGACTCCTTGAGCGAAACACTGATTTCACCATCGCTGAACTGCCCAACCTCGGAACAGCCCATTTTGAGTCCCAAACAGTTACAGATACCCTCCGCAACATCCTTGCTGCCGTTTGCTGCAAAAATCTTGATGTCCTTGCCGTGAAAATTCATTTGTTTTTTCCTCCCGTTCATTTGCATGAAAAAAAGCTGCATTCTGATGCCGAGTCCCGCCTCTGCACCGTTTAAGCAGCTCTCTTGCCCCTATGTTGCCCTTTGGAATACAAACAGATACAGCACTCCCCTGACAATCCCGCCGGTTTCTGTTTACCAACCGTTTTCATTGCGATGACCATTCCTTCCTTGTGTCCGCCGCAAAGCAAAACGCTCTTTGCGCAACATTTGCAATTTCCGCTTCTATTATCGCAAGATTGCAAAGTTTTTTCAAGTGCTTCTTTCGAAATTTACCCTCTTTGTGGAATCCATCTACCTCTTGGCCCTCAAAAGGCTGTATTTTTAGAGGTATTTTTCTTCTATATTTTTAAAAAAACTATTGGCATTTTCGTTGTATGTTTGGTATAATAGTTTGGATAAAATATATCAAGAAAATACGGCTGCTTCCAAAATCCTTCCGGAGCAGTGCCGTAACAAAAACACAGGAGGTAAACAAAAGAATGAGTCACAAGTATGTCTACCTGTTTTCCGAGGGCAGCGCTAAAATGCGTGAGCTTCTTGGCGGCAAGGGCGCAAACCTGGCCGAAATGACCAACATCGGTCTGCCGGTTCCGCAGGGCTTCACAATTTCCACCGAGGCCTGCACACAGTATTACGAGGATGGCTGCAAAATCAACGATGACATCCAGGCACAGATCATGGAATACATCGGCAAGATGGAAGAAATCACCGGCAAAAAATTCGGCGATCTCGAAAATCCGCTGCTGGTGTCTGTCCGCTCCGGTGCCCGCGCTTCCATGCCAGGCATGATGGATACCATTCTTAACCTCGGCTTGAACGAGGAAGTTGTCAACGTTATTGCCAAGAAATCCGGCAATCCGCGTTGGGCATGGGACTGCTACAGAAGATTTATCCAGATGTTCTCCGACGTTGTTATGGAAGTCGGCAAAAAGTATTTTGAAAAACTGATCGACGCCATGAAGGAAAAGAAGGGTGTTACCTTTGACGTCGACCTGACCGCTGAGGATCTGCAGGAACTTGCAAATCAGTTCAAGGCAGAGTACAAAAAACAGCTCGGCAAGGACTTCCCGAACGATCCCAAAGAGCAGCTGTTCGAGGCTATCAAGGCTGTGTTCCGTTCCTGGGACAACCCCCGCGCAAACATCTATCGTATGGATCATGACATTCCGTACTCCTGGGGTACTGCTGTCAATGTTCAGATGATGGCATTCGGCAACATGGGCGACACTTCCGGTACCGGCGTTGCGTTTACCCGCAATCCTGCTACCGGCGCTAAGGGCCTGATGGGCGAATTCCTGATGAATGCACAGGGCGAAGACGTTGTTGCCGGTGTGCGTACACCAACCCCGATTGAGAAGATGAAAGATGTTCTGCCGGAAGTCTACGAAGAGTTCCTCGGCATCTGCCATACACTCGAAAATCATTACCGCGATATGCAGGATATGGAGTTCACGATCGAAGACAAGAAACTCTATATGCTGCAGACCCGTAACGGCAAGCGTACCGCTGCCGCTGCCATCAAGATTGCCTGCGACCTCATCGACGAAGGCATGATCTCTGAAGAAGAGGCTCTGATGCAGATCGATGCAAAGTCCCTTGACATGCTGCTGCATCCGCAGTTTGATCCGGCGGCGCTGAAAAAGGCTCAGTCCATTGCAAAGGGTATTGCTGCTTCTCCTGGCGCTGCCGCCGGCAAGATCGTCTTCACTGCTGAAGATGCCGTTGTCGAAGGCAAAAAGGGTGAAAAAGTGGTTCTCGTTCGTCTGGAAACCTCTCCGGAAGACATCGAGGGCATGAAGTATTCTCAGGGCATCCTGACTGTGCGCGGCGGCCAGACCTCCCACGCAGCAGTTGTTGCGCGCGGCATGGGCACCTGCTGTGTTTCCGGCTGCGGCGATATCAAGATGGACGAAGAGAACAAGTGTTTCACATTGATGGGCAAAACCTTCCATGAGGGTGATTTCCTCTCCCTGGATGGTTCCACCGGCTGCATTTATGACTGCCTGATCCCGACGATTCCGGCTGACCCGAACAGTGGTTACTTTGGCCGTATCATGGATCTCGCTGACAAATACAAGACCATGGGTGTTCGCACCAACGCCGATACGCCGGCCGACGCAAAACAGGCTGCTGCTTTCGGCGCACAGGGCATCGGTCTTTGCCGTACCGAGCATATGTTCTTTGATCCTGCTCGTATCGGTGCATTCCGTGAGATGATCTGCTCTGAAACTGTTGCAGAGCGCGAAGCTGCTCTGGCAAAGATTGAGCCGATGCAGCAGGCTGACTTTGAAGGCCTGTTCGAGGCTCTGGGCGGCTATCCGGTCACCATCCGCTTCCTCGATCCGCCGCTTCACGAGTTTGTCCCGACTGACGAAGCCGATATCGAAGCTCTCGCCAAGGCTCAGGGCAAAACCGTTGCTTATATCAAGCAGGTTATCTCCGATCTGCATGAGTTCAACCCGATGATGGGTCACCGTGGCTGCCGTCTGACGGTCACCTATCCGGAAATCGCTGCCATGCAGACCAAGGCTGTCATCAAAGCTGCTCTGGCTGTCAAGGCTCGTCATGCTGACTGGAACATCGTTCCGGAAATCATGATCCCGCTGGTTGGCGAAATCAAAGAGCTCAAGTTCGTTAAGGATATCGTTGTGAAGACTGCTGACGCTGAAATCGCAGCTGCCGGCAGCGATCTGAAGTATGAAGTCGGCACCATGATCGAAATTCCGCGTGCTGCTTTGACTGCTGACGAAATTGCCAAGGAAGCTGATTTCTTCTGCTTCGGCACCAACGATCTGACCCAGATGACCTTCGGCTTTAGCCGTGATGATGCCGGCAAGTTCCTCCCGGCTTATTATCAGAACAAGATTTACGAGTCCGATCCGTTTGCTCGTTTGGACACCATCGGTGTTGGCAAGCTGATGGAGATGGCTGTAAAGATGGGTAAAGATGTTCGTCCGTCCCTGCACTGCGGTATCTGCGGTGAGCACGGCGGCGATCCGTCTTCCATCGAGTTCTGCAATACCATCGGTCTTAACTATGTTTCCTGCAGCCCTTATCGTGTGCCGATCGCTCGTCTTTCTGCTGCACAGGCTGCCATCAAAGCTAAGAACGCGAAATAATTTTGCTTCGCAAAACTTTGAATTAACCTAAAAAAATACGGTGAGGATGTTGGTCATCCCCACCGTATTTTTTTATCCGTTAAGCCGCCGGTCTTGTTATATCATTGATTAGATATGAAGCCGTACCTCTACACAGGTTCCCCCGCTCTCCGGAGCCGAAATCCATAACCCGTATGATTCCCCATACTGCAATTTGAGTCGTCGGTTAATATTAATCATGCCGATCCCATTGGAATGAATGACGCTTTTATGCATCTTGGGAAGTGGCTCCGAAACGGGATCTGCAAAACGTGCATTCAGCCATTCCATTGTATCACGGTTCATTCCCACGCCATCATCAATCACACGAATTGTCAGCACATCCACATCACAGGTCAGATAAACGGTGATATTCAGCGGTTGTTCGGGACGCATTCCGTGCTCGCAGCTATTTTCAAGCAAAGGCTGCAGCGTAAACCTTGGAATCTGGAACGTTCCCAAATCCGATGGCAACAGGTCCTTGTGAATTTGAATATTAATTGAATCTCCGTATCTCATCCGTACCAGTTTGATGTAATTATTTGTAAACTGCAGTTCTTCATCAAGACTCCAAACCAGTGTCCAATCGTTGAAAATTGGACGCAGCAGATTACTCAACACAACCAGCATATCGGATACTTTGTTTGCGCCGACAAAAATCGCCATCCAGCGAATTGACGCAATGGAATTATAGATAAAGTGGGGATCAATCTGGGCCTGAAGATTTCGCATTTCAAGCAAAAGCGTTTCCTGCTCATTTTTCTCTTTTTGAGCCAACAGTTCATTAATGGATCGAATCATCTGGTTGAATTGCTGCTGCATGGTCAGAATTTCCTTCGTATGTGCGGACTCTGCAATTTGAACTTCAAGATCGCCTTCCTTAACCCGCAGTAAAGCGGTTGTCACCTGATTCACGGGTTCGGTAAATCGGATTGCCCAAATCGTATATAATACCGTCGTAATTGCCAAAAGGGCACACCCGATTGCAACGGCGGTGGCAATCAACGTGTTGGTACTTCGATGTTGTACGCTGGTTGGCATAATTTTGGCAAGCATCCAATTCGGGTATCCAAGTCGGTAATAAACAACTTGGTATTCTGTTTTGTCATCAGAGGTAAAAATTTTGCTGCCATATTGTGAATCCTCATCGATCATTTCATAATAATCCGGTATTTTCCCGAAGAGGGAAAAATCCGTACCGGAAATTTGGGTACCGGTTTCATCGAGCAGGCACACCGAGCTATCTGCATCCGCAATCAGCTCAAAACATTTTTGCAAGGAGGTTTCCTTCACCGAAACAAGCATCGTAATCGCATCACGGCCTGCGGGCTGTGACACATTGATCAGTCTTCGTACCCCACAGACCAGCAGATCATCGGAAGAAAGCTGTCCTGAGAGATGTGCCTGCGTAAAATCTGTTTTGGGGAACGCGCCAAGCCATTCAACTGCATTTTTATTTGCATTTTTGTTCGTATTTTGTGCCGTATGGCAAACCTGATTCATTTTTGCGGCAATAGAGGTATTCCCATCTTCAAAAAAATGCCACGTACTGGAAACTCCGCACATGGTATTATCATTTCGAAAAAAAAGAATTGCATTAAGATCATCGTTAATTTGTAATCCCTCTTCGATCACCTTATAAAAATCAATCCGATTCATGATCTTTTTTGAAGGATCTTCTTCCAAATATCCTTTAATCAAATAATCATTAACTTCCTGCTCATTTTGTACCCGGAACGCAGAGACCGACGCAGCGGCAAGCATTTCGTTAATCCGCGATGCTGTACGGGAAAAATTGAGCACTGTTGAATCTTCATTTGCTGATTGAATCTGCTTTAAAAATATGTTCGATGTAATGACAACCGGCAAAAGGATGCCCACAATTAAAAACAACAGTGAAACCACGATGAGACGTGATTTGAGCGTTTTAAACATTCTGATTCTTTCTCGTTTCATTGTTACAATTACGCCTTTCCGCCGAACCACAAACTTTGAACGATTTTATCCTTCTCTTCTCCACCGGTGCGGCGGCATACCGATCTTTTGTTTAAAAAATCGAATAAAATATGTCATATCGGAATAGCCACACAAGGTAGCGATTGTTTTGATCGGAAGATCTGTGCTGCACAAGAGTTTACAGGCTTTTTCTATCCGCACATTTCCTATATATTCAGAAAAGCTGCAGCCTGCTGTTTGCTTAAAAAGCGTCGCATAATAATTCGGACTCAGCGCCACCATGTCTGCCAAGCTGCTCAAATTAATTGATTCTTCTGTGTGTTCCCATATGTAGTGCATAGTCTCAAACATCTTTTTTTCATAGACACAATGACTGTTCATCTGTGTGGGAAGCAGTTGCTCAGAAAGCAACTCAAGCACCGCTTGTGCAGATTGTGCTTCTGCCAAATGATTTTGAATGTCGGTTGGCACAGAGAGATGCTCTCCGAAAAAGGAAAATCGGTATAAATCTGCCAGTTCTGTCGCCACCTGAATAAACGCGTCTTTATTTTGCAATGAACTTCGCAAATCCTGCAGCCGGACAAAAAACTGTTCTTTATGTTTGGGAGATTTCCATGGAATTAATTTCATTTGTTCCTGAAACACATCAATCCCTTTCAACAGCTTTTTAGGTACGCAAGGAGTGTCCACATTTAAAGTTGTAAGAGAATCCGGATAAAAAAACGGTTCATCTAATATTTCTTGCCCCAACTGCCAAAAAGCGTTTAGATTTTCTCCCTGCGGATTAACGGGAAACAGTACCATACGCGGTTTTTGTCCCAAAATATCAGAACTGTATCGGGCCAATTCCAATAATGAGGCGCTTAGCTCCGAGCATTCCATATTAAATCCATCCATCATGGCATAAATCAACTGATTCTCATTCAAAAAGCTTACACAAACTCCAAACGTAGAAATTCGATCCAAAACCATTTTTTGAATCGTGGGCAATAAAATCGGTTTGGGAGAACTCACGTCCATGCGCACCATTAAGATTGTTCGAACATCGGCACACGGTTCCGCTTTTTGTGCACATTCGGCTTGATAACGAGCCAGATCGCGATGGTCAAACAAAAAGCTTTTTAGAAGTTCTTCCTTTGCTGAGGAGGTGCCGGGCTCCATATGCAAATTCCGTTGCTCCGCAAGATTCTTCTTTGCCTGCTGGAGAAGATTCAGAATATCCTCCTGGGACATGGTTGCTTTCAGCAAATACCCGGTAATGCGCATCTGCATTAATTGATATAAAATTTCGAATTCTTCCAGACAAGTAATGACAATGATTTCACAGGAAAATCCGCTTTCCCGTATTTTTCGAATCAATTCTGTACCATTCATCCCTGGCATACGAAGATCTGTTAGGACGATATCCGGTTTTTTTGCGCGAAAAGACTCCCATGCACTGGTGCCGTTGCTTTCCGCAGCAATCACCTGCATTTCGAGCGATTCCCATGGAATCGACGTATTAAGCCCCATTCGAACCAGTAATTCGTCCTCTACGATCATTACGGTATACAACTTATGTTTCCTCCCTCATAATTAAAATGGGGAATGTTATGTTTTTATTATAATCGGAATCCGTTTTTATGTCAATCATGCCGAAAATAGCATAAAAAGCATTTGCAATATGGATAATTACACCAAATTTGAACAATTCAATAATAAAACTGAAGAATTCAACGAAATAATATTTCAATATCGGACAAAATTTGTTTTTCAAGCCAAAAAATTGAACAATTCTATTACATATTTTATAAACAATTGAGATTTATCCTTCATTGAAAAATGACTAATGTCGTAATATACTATTAGCAGGTTATTTTTTAAACAATTTTATACATTATCACAATACTATTTTCAGATTGGAAAGTCCGCGCTCAGTGACCTTGTTTCTTTGGCTGCTGTGAGCATCTCTAACCGATATGAAATTTAGTGATAAATCAAAGGGAGGAATTATTTTGAAAGCGAAGAGACTAATTTCCTTGGCACTGGCAGTACTTATGGCTCTTTCCCTGATGGTTGGCTGCCAAAAATCCGGCGGAACCACATCGGTTCCAAGCACAGAGTCAATGGCTGCCGTTCCCGCGGGTGATCCCGTTAAAATTACCGTAGGCAGCACCGCTGAGCTGCAAACCGCCCCCTGCAAATGGTATGAAACCGACACCTTTAAGGAAGTTTGCAAGCGTGCAAATGTAGAAATTGACTATCTCTTTTATGATCAGGATAAATTTAACATGCTTCTGGCCGGAAACGACCTGCCGGATGTTACTTTTTCCTTCTATCCCCAAAAGTTGACCGATATTATTGATGCCGGTCTTGCGCTGGATCTTAAGCCGTATTTGAGCACCTACACCAACATCGACGGAGAAGCCTATAAACAGCGCAATGAGCTTATCAGTACCTTCTACGGCGGGAAGGACAAGGCACTCTACTTCCTTGGCAATTATGTCGGTCTTGAGCTCAAGGACGGCGGCGTACAGAACTGGCGCGGTTACAATGCCCGCTGGGATTGGTACAAGGAAATCGGCGCTCCTTACATTAAAACGCAGGAAGATTATATTGCTGCATTGGAAGCAATGGTTGCCAAACACCCGACCACCGCAGACGGCAAAAAAGTTTATGCCACCGGTGTTGCCGGTTCCGGGTTTGAATCCTGGTATGTTAATGGCTGCTTTACAAAGCCTGCTATGGTAAATGAATGGACATTCGGCGGATACCTGTACATGGAAGCCTTTGAAGACGGCAAGCTCTACAATGGCTATACTGACACCTCCCGTTCCGGTTATTGGAGCGACATGAATTTCTACAACATTCTTTACAACAAGGGTCTGCTCGATCCTGATAGCTTTACGATGACGACCGAACAGCGTCAGGCAAAATCAGCAGCAGGTCAGTACGCGGCGGAAATGGGCTGGATGAACGGCGATCTTTACACTGCTGAAAGTGCAAAGGATCCCAACACTTTGGCTGGCATTATCTCTATTCCGAACGAGGCAAGCCTTGTGTTTGCAGACTACCATCAGGTCGTTGGTTATTTCCCCTCCAACTATATCTTTGTTTCCGCAAAATCCAAGGCTCTGGAAGGCGCTCTCTCCTTTATTAACGTGCTCCACGACGTTGATACACAGCGCATGATGTATTCCGGATTCGAAGGTGAAAACTGGAACGTAGTCGATGGAGTTCCCACTCCCACCAAGGAAACCCTTGCTCTTCGCACGACGGGCGGTGACAACTGGGCCAAGACCGGTATTGAAAATACCTTTAACCTTGGTTTCCTGCAGGGAAGCTATGCTGCAAAGGATGGATATCCGCTTAATCTGTTCGATACAGACGACATGCGTGCAGCCGGTCTGAATCCTTTGTACAAAGACTATTGTGAATATTACGACGTCGATTACCCTGCTCAGGCCAGTACCAAACTGGTTGATGAAGGCAAAACTGTGAGCATGGCAAATTGCTATTCCGAGTTGAATCAATCCTGCACAGAAACTATGCCCACTGATATTCAGCGCATTCTGACACAGTGCAATGACATTATGTATGCTGCAATTCCGAAGCTTGTTCAAGCCAAGACTGCTGATGAATTCAAGACCGTTCAGGATCAGGTCTTTGCTGATTTGAAGGCTGCCGGCGAAGAAACCGCCTGGGATTGGTGCCTGAAAGCAAACACCAAAGCTCAGGAAGTCACCAAGCCGATCACCGAATCTTTGAAGTGGTAATAAATCGGAAATTCATGCAAAGCTTTAACGCTTAGCAACCGGTTAAACAAGTTTTGAAAAAAGGGAGGCGGTTTCCCTCCGCCTCCTTTTTTGCATTTGAAAGGTGCTGAAAAGAATGAAAACGCAAGAGCGTGCGCTGCAGGCAGATACCCCGCTGCGAAGAAAAAAAAGCACAAAGCAATGGAGTCTGCTTTGGCTGACCTTGCCGTTCATGATTATCATTTTGTTGATGAATTATGTGCCCATCGGAGGCTGGATTCTTTCTGTTTTTGATTATCGCGCAGGAAAAAGCCTATTTAATTGCGATTTTGTCGGATTAAAATATTTTAAGATGATTTTGTCCGATCGCAATATTCCCATGATTTTAAAAAATACAATTACCTTTTCTGCAATCTGGTTTTTGATTTCCTGGTTTCCAATGGCATTTGCCGTGCTTCTGAATGAAGTTCAAAAGTCCCGATTCCGCAAATTTGCTCAAACAATGACAACTCTCCCGAACTTTATTAGCTGGGTTATCATATACTCACTTGCGTTTGCACTTTTTTCTACGGATGGTGTGCTCAACGTCATCATTCATCAATTAGGCGGTCCCGAAGCCGCAACCAATATTCTGGCAGACGACAGTCTGGTTTACGGAGTTCAAACGGCAATTGCACAGTGGAAGGGTCTCGGATGGGCTTCCATTATTTACATTGCCGCAATCTCCGGCATCGACCAGGAACAATATGAAGCAGCAATGATTGACGGTGCCGGTCGTTTCCGTTGCGCATGGCACATCACGATTCCAAGTATTCTCCCCACCTATGTTGTCTTGCTGCTGCTCGATATTTCCAACATTTTGAACACCGGTTATGAACAATACTTCCTGTTTAAAAATGCGATTACAGCACCCAAGATCGAGGTTCTTGATCTTTACGTTTACCGAATGGGTCTTCAATTAGCTGATTATTCCTACGCAACTGCAGTGGGAATTGTAAAATCAGTTATCAGCATTGCAATGCTTTTCGGAGCAAATGCGATTGCGAAAAAGATCCGCGGCTCATCAATTGTTTAAGGAGGCAGTATGAAATGGCAGTACAAAAACTGACTCCCTCACGGGTCATCTTCAATATCTTCAACTATGGCTTTTTCCTTTTGTTTACCTTCCTTTGTCTTTATCCTCTGTGGTACGTTGCCTGTTACTCTTTAAGCACCCCTGAACTCGCCTCAACACAAGGAGTAACCTTTTGGCCGTTAGGCGTTACATTGTCTAATTTCAGGCAGGTATTTGCACTCGAGGGGCTTTTCCATTCCATGTTCATTTCTGTTATGCGTACGGTCATTGGCACACTCAGCACTGTAATTTCCTGCATGTGGTTAGGATATGTGTTTACAAAAGAAAAAATGCCGGCACGCAAGTTTCTGTATCGCTTTATGATTATTACCATGTATATTGGCGGCGGCATGATTCCTACCTACCTTGTATATCGTTCTTACGGATTGCTCAACACCTTTGCCGTCTACATTCTTCCTTCCCTGGTTTCCGCATATTACGTTATCCTGATTAAAACTTATGTGGAACAGCTGCCTGCTTCTCTGGAAGAATCTGCATTAATTGACGGAGCCGGACCGATTGTTATTTTTACAAGAATTATTCTGCCTTTGTCTATGCCAATTGTCGCCACTATTGCGATTTTCGCAGCCGTGGGACAATGGAATGCCTGGTTTGATAATCACATTTATACCTTTAACAACAAGAATTTGACGACAATGCAATATATGCTTTATAACTATCTCAACGAGGCACAGCGACTTGCAAACGAGTTGAAGAACAACCCAAACGTTGCAGCCGTTATGAACAAGAAAAATACTTTGACACCAAACGCTGTCCGCATGACAGTAACCATGATTACCGTATTACCTGTTCTGATTATTTACCCGATCTTTCAGCGTTATATCGTCAAGGGCATCATGATTGGTGCTGTAAAGGGATAACCTAAATTTGTAAGAAAAACGCATCATCTTGTGGTTAAGTATTTTACCATAAGATGATGCGTTTTATCTGACAAGATACAGTATATTTTCTGCAGGTTAATTGTAAAATGAAATTGAACACATAAAAATGTCCACAGTGAATGGGATATCTGTTAGAATAAAGTTACC
>CAKXIK010000026.1:4753-38591 GCA_934875675.1 uncultured bacterium | reverse complement strand
GTGATAAGGGTGCCACTGTAATCTCGGTAACGGATAGCCCTGCTTCTCCGCTTGCCGGTTATGCAACCCATTTATTGCTGGCACATAGCGACATGGTTTCCATTGTAGACTCCCTGGTTGCACCGTTGAGCCTGGTCAATGCATTGATTGTAGCGGTTGCCTCTTGTAAAAAGGAAGAGGTTTCTGCCGCATTCTGTCAACTCGAGCATGTGTGGGACGAATACGATGTTTATGAGAAGGTTGATGATAACGCTCTGAACTGATTCTGGACAAAAATGCACTCCGAAAGGAATTCGAAAATAATATGGAAATAAAGAATATCTGTGTTGTCGGCGGTGGAGCTGCCGGGATGATCGCCGCTATCCGTGCTGCAGAAAGCGGCAGCAACGTGGTGATATTGGAACGCAATGACCGCCCGGGGCGCAAACTGTTGATTACCGGGAAAGGCCGCTGTAATGTAACAAACAACTGCACCGTACCTGAATTGGTGGCTGCGGTTCCTGTAAACGGACGATTTCTGTACGGTGCTTTTTCTCGTTTTTCCGCGCAGGATATGATGGAATTTTTACAAAATGCAGGTTTGCCTTTGAAAACCGAGCGAGGAAACCGTGTTTTTCCTGTTTCCGACCGTGCAATGGATGTGGTGGATACTTTGGATCAACGTTGCCGCGAGCTTGGATGCCGGAGAATTCAGGAACGCGTAGAACATCTGCAGATTGAAAGCGGACATGTCTACGGCGTTTTGACGGAGTCAGGTCGTTCACTGCAATTTGACAGTGTTATTCTTTGCACTGGAGGACTTTCCTATCCGATGACCGGTTCCACGGGCGACGGTTTTCGAATGGCAGCTGAAGCGGGACATACAATTACGTCTCCGCAGCCGTCCCTCGTCCCCTTTGAAGCGGAAGAAACCTGGTGCCGTGATTTGATGGGACTTTCTCTGCGCAACGTGGCATTAAAGATTTTTGACCGGCAGACAAAACGTACAGTCTATGAAGATTTTGGCGAAATGCTCTTTACGCACTTCGGACTTTCCGGCCCAATGGTGCTGAGTGCAAGCTCACACATTCGTAAAATGGAGTCCGGAAGATATGTGGCACAGATTGATTTGAAACCGGCTCTTTCCGAAGAACAGCTGGATGCACGGCTGCTTCGTGAATTCGGCAATGCAATCAACCGTGATCTCCACAACATTCTTCCCTCTTTGCTCCCTCACAAAATGGTTCCTGTTTTCTTACGTCTGTGTGGGATTGCCGCCGAAACAAAAAGCAACCAGATTACTCGCGAAATGCGTCATCAGATCATTTCGCTGCTCAAATGTTTTCCTGTCACACTCAAGCGCTTTCGTCCAATCGAAGAAGCAATCATCACCTCCGGCGGCGTGTGTGTGAAAGAAATTAACCCCAAAACCATGGAATCCCGGCTGGTAAAAGGACTTTACTTTGCCGGAGAAATTCTTGATGCCGACGCCTACACCGGCGGTTTTAATCTGCAGATTGCTTGGTCAACCGGGCACTTAGCTGGTGAGTGCGCTGCCCAATAAATTCAATCACAAAAGACATTGATGCCTTTGCGCTATAACCGCAATTCGGCAAATCAGACCGCACGGAGTTTGCGGTCCACAGGAAAGGAATGGTTATCTTAATGATCGCGATTGCAATTGATGGCCCTGCCGGCGCTGGAAAAAGCAGTGTTGCCCGCGGAATTGCCAAAGAACTTGGCTACATTTATGTAGATACCGGTGCGCTTTATCGTACAATTGGCCTTTACGCAATGCGTATGAAAACAGATTTGGAAAACAACGCTGCGGTGGATGAAATGCTGCAGGGAATCACCGTAGAACTGAAATTCATTGAGGGCGAGCAGCGTGTTTTTCTCAATGGTGCGGATGTTTCTCCCCTTATCCGCACATCGGAAATTTCCATGATGGCTTCCCGTGTTTCTGCGCTGCCTCAGGTTCGTGCGTTTCTATTGGAATTACAGCGTGAGCTTGCCCGTAAAAACAATGTCATTATGGATGGCAGAGATATCGGTACCGTTGTTTTGCCGGATGCGAAAATAAAGTTATTTTTAACGGCAAGTCCTGAATGCCGCGCCGATCGCCGTTGCAGAGAATTAGCACAAAAAGGCGAACCTGCAGATTTGCAGCAAGTACTTGCCGAGATTAAGCAAAGAGACTATAATGATTCTCATCGGGCGATTGCGCCGCTGAAACCTGCCGAGGATGCTCAGGTGGTTGACAACAGCAATTTATCCCTTGAGGAATCGGTTTCCGCTATGACTGCTCTGATTCGAAAACGTCTGGCAACTGTTTGATGAAATAAACCGGAAAGGTGCTGACTTCCTGTGTCTTCTCTTTATCGTTTCGCTTTGGCGTTTGTGCCCCCTTTGTACAAGCTGCTTTTTCCTTATCGCATTCTGCATCGTTCTCCCGTGCCGGAAGGTACCCGAGCAATCA
The DNA here is from genome assembly GCA_934875675.1 of uncultured bacterium. GTDB lineage: Bacteria > Bacillota > Clostridia > Oscillospirales > Acutalibacteraceae > CAKXIK01. The sequence continues at coordinate 36,133 of CAKXIK010000026.1, read as the reverse complement.
TTTGTTCCAACCACATCACAATGAAAGATCCCTTAATGCTTGCATTCACGCAGAATCGGCAGATTTATTTTATGGCAAAAGCGGAACTTTTTCACAACAAATTACTGGCAGCACTGATTCGCGCACTGGGAGCATTCCCGGTGAATCGAGGAAAAGGCGACAACACTGCCATCAATACTGCCGTAGAATTGCTTAATGAGGACAAGCTGCTTGGCATTTTTATTGAAGGCACGCGTTCCAAAGACGGAAACCTTTTGAAACCGAAACCAGGTACAATTATGTTTGCTGCCCAGACCAACTCTCCCATTATCCCCGTAGCAATTGCGACAAAGAACGGAAAAGTACGCTTGTTTCAGAAAGCAATTATCAATTGCGGCGATCCGATTATGCCGGAAGAATTGAACATACAGGAGGGAACCAGCTTGGAATATCGCAACGCAAGCCGGTTTGTGATGAACAGAATCAGCGCACTGCGCGAGGAAGCCCTTCAGGTTTTAAATCAGAAGAGAAAATAAAAATGAAGAAGGTTCTTATTTGAAAATAACACTTGCAAAATCTGCGGGATTCTGTTTTGGTGTCCGCCGTGCCGTGGAGACCGTGGAACAGATGCTCCGCGAAAACAAAGCGGTCTGCACTCTGGGGCCGATTATTCATAATCCGCAGTTGGTGGCAGATTTAGAAAAACGCGGTGTGCAGGCAATTGATACCCCTGCTGAGGTTCCGCAAAACGCTACCCTTGTCATTCGTTCTCACGGCATCCCTGCAGAAACCATGCAGGACATTCTCCACCGCAAAATCCTCTTTGAAGATGCCACTTGCCCGTTTGTTGCAAAAATTCACCGAATTGTACAGCAGGCTGCCGCAGAGGGAAAATGGATCTTAATAGCAGGAGACCGGAAACATCCGGAAGTTATCGGAATTCAAAGTCACTGCAAGCAGTGCAGTTCCGTTTTTAGCAATTGTGACGAATTGGACGATTTGCTTAAAACCCTTCAAGTTAACGGCATAACTTCTGTTTGTGTTGTCGCGCAAACGACATTTCGGATAGAAGAATGGAAAAATTGTTTGAAAAAAATCAAAATAGTCTATACAAATGCCGCGGTTTTTGATACAATATGTAATGCGACTGCGGAGCGTCAGTCTGAAGCAGCAAGATTAGCTGCGCAATCTGATGCGATGATCGTCATCGGCGGAAGGCAAAGCTCCAACACTGCAAAACTGTTTGAGATATGCCGGGCGGAATGTCCGTCCTTTTTGGTGGAAACGGCAGATGAACTGCCGCTGGACAAGCTGAAAAACGCTGGACGAATTGGCGTAACTGCGGGTGCTTCCACACCCGTTGGTATAATAAAGGAGGTACTTCAAACCATGACTGAAATTCTGAACAATGAGCAACTCAATTCCACGGAGGCCGAAAGCAACACTTCGGCAGAGGGCAACTTCGCAGAAATGCTGGAGGAATCCTTAAAGACTTTAAATACAGATGAAAAGGTGCACGGTGTTGTCGTCGGAATCGCTCCGAACGAGATTTACGTCGACGTCGGAAGAAAACAAGCCGGCTTTGTTCCGCTTTCCGAGCTTTCCAGTGATCCTTCTGCCCGCACTGAGGATCTGGTTAAGGTCGGCGACGAACTTGATCTTTTGATTATGCGCACCAACGATCAGGAAGGCACGATCATGCTTTCCAAGCGTCGCCTGGATGCTCAGAAGGGCTGGGAGCAGATTACCGCTGCTGCTGAAGACCAGTCTGTTCTGACCGGCGTTGTGACGGAAGTAATTAAAGGCGGCGTGATTGTTCTTTGCAATGGTGTTCGTGTATTCGTTCCGGCTTCTCAGGCAACTGCCTCCCGCGGTGAAGCCTTGGAAGGTCTGCTGAAAAAGGAAGTTCAGTTCCGCATTCTGGAAGTTAACCGCGGCCGCAGACGTGCTGTTGGTTCCATCCGCTCCGTGCTGGCTGACCAGAAAAAAGTTCTGGAGGAAAAATTCTGGGAAACCGTTGAAGAAGGCAAGACTTATACCGGTGTTGTCAAGTCTTTGACTGCTTACGGCGCATTTGTTGACATCGGCGGCGTAGATGGCATGGTTCATATTTCCGAGCTTTCCTGGACTCGCATCAAAAATCCGTCTGAGGTTCTGACCGTTGGCCAGACCGTTGAAGTTTTCATCCTGAAGCTTGACCGCGAAAAGAAGAAGATTTCTCTCGGTTATAAAAAGTCCGAAGATAATCCATGGACGATCATGGAAGAGAAATATCCGGTTGGTACAATTTGCGATGTTACCATTGTCGGCATGACTGATTTTGGTGCATTTGCGCGTGTCATCCCCGGTATTGACGGTTTGATTCATATTTCTCAGATCTCCAATGATCGCATCAATAAGCCCCAGGATGTTTTGACGGTTGGACAAACTGTTTCCGTTAAGATTACTGCAATTGATTTTGATAAGAAACGTGTCAGCCTTTCTATGAAAGAAGCTGCTGCTCCGGAAGCTGCTGAAGAAGCTGCTGAATAATTTTTCTTGAATATGAAAGCCGTCGGAATGAATATCCGGCGGCTTTTTGCTTTTGCGCATAAGAAAACCGGGCATTCATTCTCAACTGAGAACGGATACCCGGCATATTTTTTGCTTATTTCGCCTACTCGGTTACAGCCTGGGCAACAACCAGATCGACGATCGTGCCATATTCATACTTTTCTCCGGCTTTAAGTGTGGAATCTGTCGTGCGAAGAACGGTTCCGCTCGCCTGCTCACTCGGCTCTTCCGTAATAGATCCAACCTGGAATCCTGCAGAAAGGAGTGCCGCTTTTGCATCATCCAAGGACAGCTTTGCAACCGAGGGAAGCTGCCTCATCAAAGGACCTTTGCTGACAACCACAGTAATTGCTGTGCCGGGAGCCGCATAGCCCTCTGTTGACTGAGAAACAACCAGTCCCTCAGCAACCGTATCACTAAATTCGCGACCAGAAAGCAAAACCTTGAAGTCTTTATTTTTCTGCACATTCTCCAACTTTTGCCCAACGAAATTCGGGATCTCAACCATTCCTTCCGGAATAGAGGATGTTTCATCACCAGAAGCCGCGGAATCGGTACTCTCCCCTGAACCCGCAGATTCTGCGGATGCTGCACTTTCCACGGAGGCAGTATCACTGCTGACAAAGCTGGAAGCAGAGGCGCCTGAAAAGTTAAAAATTTCATTGCCATAGCGTACCCTGAGGTAAATCCAACCGCAAAGGCAGAATACCAGCAACGCACATGCAAATGAAATTGCACCAAGCGCGAACGCAGGCAACTGCTTTTTGTCACCCGATTTCTTCTTTTCGCTGCCGGTCACCGACACGGTATCGTCAGAATCTTCACGCGTTTCATTCATCACTTCTCCACCTACCAATTGATGATAGAGCTCTTCAAAAGTCTGTATTCGCTTGTCCGCCATCACCTGCAGCCCACCTGCCATTGCAGAAACGACAAAGGGCGGAATCTGCTGCAGCGTGCTGTTCGCAATCAACAGACGACTGTCATACTTTCTGCGCGTGGCCTCCTGCGGCAGGTGCATGGTAAGCGCATAGAATAAACAGGCACTCAACCCATAAATATCGGTATATTCGGCGAGTGGTTCATTTGCTGAATATTGTTCTAATGCGGCACATCCGGAAAACAGCTCCGGGGAAAGATCCTGTTCCTCGCGGCGAATATCTTCCAGGCTGAACCCGCCAAGCTTCATTCTTCCGTCAGAAAAAATCAGCAAATTTTCAGGTGCAATCCCGTAATGACCCAATCCGACTGCGTGAAGCCCTTTCAAGGAAGAAATCATCGGCAAAAAAAGAGCTTTTGCCAGATTCCAGGACATCGGTGCACCCTTTTTTTCAATGTATTCCTTCAGAGTTCCTCCGGTACACCATTCATAAACGGAATATGCCGTTCCGTTTTCCGAAAAAATATCAAATACCGGAAGAACGGACGGATATTCGCGGCAATGGGCAACTTTTCGTGTATAAGAGAGAAAACTTTCACGCGCATACTGAAAAGTCTCCTCCCCGCCTGCCATTACCGAAACCGTCACACCGTCATCTTCCCGAAAGGCAACTGTCTGCGGGAAAAATTCTCTCAGTAGAATCTTAGAACCCTCTGTCCGATCATAAGCAACATAGGAAACACCTTCCCCGTTGAAGCTTTGCACCTTGCCGACAATATATCGGTTCTGCAGCACGGTACCCATATTAAGATACGGTGCCTGGCTACAATCTTCTCCGGAAAATCCACAATGCGGACAAGCCACACCTGGCTGCTTTTCCTCCATACAACAAATGCATCTTTCTTTGCGTTCGTCCATGAGAAAACCTCCTTGCGGTCATTGGGCGACCTTTTACTTTTTCTCTTGATTATTTTTTTTTGCGGCTTCTACGAAACCGCGGAATAACGCATGCGGACGGTTTGGACGAGACTTGAATTCCGGATGGAACTGAACTGCCACAAACCATGGGTGCTGAGGAATTTCAAGCATCTCAACGATTCTGCCGTCCGGCGACAAACCGACAAAATTCAGCCCACACTCTTCCAACTTAGCACGATAATCGTTATTCACCTCGTAACGGTGACGATGACGCTCATAGATCAGATTCTGACCATACATCTGTATTGACCGGGAACCTTCTTTGAGTTTGCAGGGATACTTACCCAGACGCATCGTACCGCCCAGCTGGGTGACTTCCTTTTGCTCCGGCATCAAGTCAATGACCGGGTAAGGTGTGTCCGGATTAATTTCTGCACTATGTGCGCCTTTCAACCCGGCAACATCACGCGCATATTCCACTAATGCAAGCTGCATGCCGAGGCAAATTCCAAAGAACGGAACCTGATTTTCCCTCGCATAGCGTACTGCTACAATCATTCCCTCGATTCCGCGCTGTCCAAACCCGCCCGGAAGAATAATTGCATCTGCTTCACCAAGCATCTGCTGTGCGTTGGCATCATTCAGTTCTTCTGAATCCACCCAATTGATCTTCACATGAACATGATTGGCTATTCCGCCATGAGTTAACGCCTCAACGACACTAAGATATGCATCATGCAGTGCAATATATTTACCAACCAGTGCAACCGTTACAGATTCTGTGATTGATTTTGCCGTGCTGACCATCATGGACCAATCATTCAGATTCGGTCCGCCACAATCGATATTGAGCAACCGGCAAACCGTGTCATCCAAATGTTCCTCGCGCAGGGCAAGCGGAACCTCATAAAGCAACCCCAGATCGAGATTCTGCACGACGCAGCTTTCTGCCACATTACAGAATAATGCAATTTTTTTCTTTTGGTCTTCATCAATCGGAGATTCACTGCGCAAAACAATAATATCCGGCTGAATACCGATGCTGAGCAATTCCTTTACGCTATGCTGTGTCGGCTTTGTTTTATGCTCATGTGAAGCTGCAAGATACGGTACCAGCGTTACATGCAGAAAAATGCAATTTCCGCGGCCAACCTCCGCCGAAAACTGACGGATTGCCTCCAAAAACGGCTGGCTTTCAATATCGCCGACCGTGCCGCCGATTTCAATCAGTGCAACATCCACGTTTTCTTTTCCGGCATTAATTCTACTTTTGATTTCATTTGTGATGTGCGGAATGACCTGCACCGTACCTCCGCCGTAGTCACCCTGCCGTTCCCGCGTGATTACATTCCAATAGACACGACCTGATGTAATATTGCTGTTCTGGCTCAAGCTTTCATCAATAAAGCGTTCATAATGACCAAGATCCAAATCAGTTTCTGCACCATCGTCTGTTACAAAAACTTCACCGTGCTGAATTGGATTCATTGTACCCGGATCAATATTCAAATACGGATCAAACTTCTGCATTGTTACGCGCAAACCGCGTGCCTTAAGCAGACGACCCAATGAAGCGGCCGTGATCCCTTTTCCCAATCCCGAGACAACGCCACCTGTTACGAAAATATACTTTGTCGGCATCTGTTTCACACATCCTTTAAATAAAAAAATCGCCGCACGGTAACCGCTTTGGCAAAAAGACAATAGAAAAAGGGCCTCCAGGAAAAGCAGGAGCGCCCTTTTTCTATTATATTCCGGCATAACGGGCTTGTCAATCAAAAACTGCGGTTTTCTCTGGAATTCTCAGTTTTTCACAGATTAATCTTTCTCTGCATCCATATCTGCAAAACGTTTATTATACTCCTGAATACAGGATTGGATCACATGGATTGCCTCTTCTCTGCCACACATTTCGGTCACCTTGGTAGTGCTGTTTTCCAATGCCTTGTAAACCTCAAAAAAGTGTGAAAATTCGTCCATCTGATGGCTTGGAAGTGCCGAGATATCGCGATAGCAGTTCATTGAAGGATCGCGAACCGGCAGTGCAATAATCTTTTCATCGGCAGATGTTCCATCCACCATCCGGATCACACCAATCGGATAGCATTTGACAAGCGTGAGCGGCATAATACTCTCTTGACAAAGCACTAAAACGTCCAGCGGGTCACCGTCTTCTGCATAAGTGCGCGGAATAAATCCATAATTGGCAGGATAATGTGTTGCCGTATAAAGCACCCGATCCAGAATCAGCATTCCCGTTTCCTTATCCAACTCATACTTGTTTTTTCCGCCCTTTGAAATTTCAATGCATGCAATGAACTCTTCCGGTGTAATACGGGACGCTGAAATATCGTGCCAAATATTCAAATGAACCAATCCCTTCCCTAATTCAAAATATTTTCGGATTATTGCAATCTCTCTCCGATTTTATAAAAGATCTGTATTATTCTGCCGCCTGATACGTGGTAATTTCCACATTATTAATTACAATATCTGTTGTAGGACGGTCATCCGTATCCGTCCGGCTTCGTGCAATGCGATCCACAATATCCATTCCGCTGATCACCTGTCCGAATACGGTATGCTGCTTATCCAGCCAAGTGCATCCGCCATCGTTCTGATACGCATTGATAACCTTTTCGGTATAACCATAGCTCTGATCCTTTTTTTGATTGGACTGCATCTCATCCACATAGCTGTCGTCGAGCGTTTTGGACTGCACGATAAAAAACTGGCTTCCATTGGTGTTGGTTCCGGAGTTTGCCATGCAGAGAGCTCCCCGCAAATTGTGCAGCTTGGGAGAAAATTCATCCTGAAAATATCCGCCCCAGATACTTTCACCGCCTGTTGCCGTATTGGACGGACTGCCCGACTGAATCATAAAATTGTTGATAGTGCGAAAAAACAGCTTGCCGTCATAAAAGCCCTGTTTTGCAAGTGTTGTAAAATTTTCCACCGCTTTGGGTGCTTCCTCCGGGAAAAATCGAACCGTAATATCTCCTTCTGTAGTATGAAAAACTGCAATCGTATCGCCATTCTGCGGCATCTCATACTGATACAGGGATCCCTCTCCGTCATCCAGTTCAATCGATTTTGAGGAACTGCATGCACACAGGAATATAGGGATCAGGCAAAGCGTGATTATCCGATACATCCACTTTTTCATTCCGGTTTTGCTTCCTTTCCTGATTTAGAGAGTATTTTTTGAGATCTTCGAAGGATAAAAACAGTTACATATACGGCGCCTATCAGCACCATTGCACCGCAGATCCACCATTGCTTGATCAGTACCGCATACACCATTTCAACAACGGGTAACAGAAGCTCTGCTTTTGAACTTTCAGCGGCTGCAAACGCAAACTGTGTACCCCAAAAAGCAGCAACACCGGAACACATCAGAAAAACTAAAAAGCGCATTCGTTTCATGCAATCATCATCCTATCCATTTCAAATCAAAATCCGCAGATTGCGAATTTTTCAACTTGTTTTTATTATACATGAAATCTCAAAAAAAGCAACGCAGCACAGTTCCGCCTTCACGAAAGCAATCATGAAGAAATCACATCAGATTCCTGTTGTTTTGAATATTCCCCGCTGTGTCAGGTCAAATTGATTATGGCTCCGGATTGCTCATTAAAAAGAAGCATTAAATCAAAAGCTTTTTTACCAGAGTACTGGAAAACTACTCCTAAAATTTATATAATAGAATTATTCTAAGTGTTCTGTCGCAAATTTCGCACAGGCACATTCGGGATCAACGATGAAAAATAGATCTCACACAGAAGTGCTCACTCGTACCAATAGAGAGGATGATATTTCGGATGGCAATTCAAACGAGTCTCCCCCGCACCACCCCAGGGCAAGTTGGAATTTCTGCAGATGCGATTCAGAATCTGCTCGATCGTTTTGAACAGGATCACCTGACGATTCACAGCATGATGGTTGTACGCCACGGGAAGGTGGCCGCAGAATGCTGGTGGAAACCTTATGCGCCTGATTTGCCGCATCATATTTACTCGTTCAGCAAGAGTTTTACTTCCACCGCAGTGGGTTTTGCAATCTCCGAAGGCTATTTTGCACTGGATGATCTGGTTGCAAACTTTTTTCCCGAAAAAATTAAGCCTTCTGCTGATTCTCGCATTCGGCTGCTCACGATACGTCATCTTCTCACCATGAGTTCCGGCATTATTGCAAATGAAGTAATTGCCGCTTCTGACGGAGATTGGGCAGAAATCTTTCTGAATTCACCCATGTCATTTGATCCCGGCAGCGCCTTTCATTATAACAGCATCAACAGCTATCTGCTCGCGTGTATTGTCAAGCGCACCACAGGCATGGGGCTTTGCACCTATTTGAAACCCCGCCTGTTTGACCCGCTCGGCATCGTCGATGTTCGGTGGGAAACCAGCCCTGATGGAATTGAGACCGGAGGCTGGGGATTGTATCTTCGCACGGAGGATTTAGCAAAATTCGGCTTGCTGTATGAACAGTACGGCATGTGGAACGGAAAACAGCTTTTGCCAAAAGGCTGGGCTGAGGAAGCAACCCGTTCGCAGATTGATAATTCGGTTACCTCCAAGGGTGATATTGATATTATTGACAACAAAGCGGGTTACGGATACCAGTTCTGGTGCTGCAGAACTCCGGGGATTTTCCGGGCAGATGGTGCTTTTGCACAATATGCAATTATGTGGCCGGAAAAAGATCTTGTCTTTGTGGTGACAAGCGGACAAGGTCCTCCGACGCTCGTTCTGGACGCAGTGTGGGATGAATTTCTCACACCGTTGCTGGAACAGGACGGAACCGGGAATTGGCAAGAACGACCCGATGCGCCACACGATGAAGGTCTGCTCAAACGCTTTTCCGCCTTATCCCTTGCACCGCAAACACCATCTCCCCGCAAACCAGAGCTGGAAGCGAAAATCACCCGCCGCGTATATCGCTGTCCACGTAATTTGGTCAGTATGCTTCCTTTTGTGGTACGCGGAATGGATCGTCTTTTTGTTCGGGGACTGCGATATTTTGATCTGAACTTTAGTGAAGAAAAATGTTTGTTTACCTGGAAAGAAAATAAAGAACTCAATTCGTTAGTTATTCCTCTGGATGGAACTTTTTCTCGTTCTTCACTGCTTCTTTCCGGCAACCGGTATGATATTGCCTGTGGCGGCGGCTGGAATCACGAAAACAATTTTGAAATTGATGTTTACTTTATCAACACTCCCCACAAAAGAACCTTGCAGTTTGAATTTCCTCTTGGAGGTGACAGCGCGGTCGTGACCAACGATGAGTTGCCCACTCTTCGCGATTCTCTTGGATTCGCATTTGACATGAAAATGGCATCTGCACCTGAACCGTTGGAAAAACAGGCACTTCGATTCTGCGAAAAGATTCAGCTTCCTGTAATTGCAATTCCAAGCCTGCTTGCATCAGAATAAATTGTTTTCTGTCACCGCACGATTTTTACAATGAACCTGTCTGCACCCGGCAAGTTCGTTTCACATATACTGTCCTATCTACAAAAATCATACCCATGCTGCCTGTTCTTTCGCACAGGCTTGGTTGTTTGGGGGGTGCGGTTGATTGGAACAGTTAAAGTTGATTTTAAAAAGGCTAAAACGTCCCGGTGTGATTCTTAGTATCATATCCCAAATTTTGACCATATTGCTTTTGCTCAAGGTAAATGTCAATGTTGATGTTGTATCCGGAATTGCGACAGCAATATGCTCCATTCTGGTGTTGCTGGGTATTCTCTCTGATCCCGATTCCACTCAACCGGGATATGGTGATGCCTTTTTCGAATGTTCACAATGCCACCGAAAAACACAACATGTGCTCATCGACGGCAACTTGGTTTGTAAAGAATGCGGCTGCGTGAATTGCGTTTATCAGCCTCATAAATCGCGCAAAAAATAATTTTTACTCTTTCCGGGTCATTCGATGCAGCTATGATTTTTCACGCAGCGAATGACCTTTCTTTTTCTTGAAGGTATATGGCACAAGGTGTATTGAAATTGTGTCCGGGATGAATAACTGCCGGACACAAAACAAAAAATGTATTGTACTCCGACTTTTTTTGTATTTTTTTGGCTGTTATTGATAAGAAATCAGTATTGCCCTCTTTTTTACAGAAAAACTCTTGACGCTAAATCTCATGAATGCTATAATTTTTTTATTTTAACGGAGTAGTGCGAAACATCTATAAAATATTGAGTGATTAGCAACAAATTTCCGCAAAGTACGGTTAATGAGCGCTTTTGCGGGTATTCATTTTGTTATTTATTATTTGCCATTCGCACCAAACGTTACAAAATATCGTCGCTTTTCTTGATGACAAAGGAGTCATACCTGGAAAAGGTATGGGCTCCTTTTGCATTTTTTTAAGCGGCGGAAAATTTCAGGGGGGAAACAAAGCCATGCAGTATGCAGCAGCAGACAAAATTCAGCCGCAGCTCAGCGTGAAACAGTTACGGGAGCTTGCAAACAATCAGTCGGAGGTAACGGTGAACGGCGCTGTTCACGCAATCCGCGATATGGGAGATTTTTCGTTTATCGTACTTCGCCTCAACCATGAAGTGATTCAGTGCGTCTACGAAAATTCGAAAGCGAATTTTGACATCAATTTGCTGCAGGAGGAAAGCTGCGTGCGGTTTTCCGGTGCCCTGCATCTTGATGAACGTTCCCCGCACGGCTTTGAGCTTCGGCTGACCGGGGCGGAAATTCTTTCTTCACCGGCCGAACCGCTCGGCTTGCCGGTGAGCAAATACAAAATGAACCTTTCGATGGAAACCGAGCTTGCCGCCCGTCCGCTTGCTCTGCGCAACAGCGGCCGCCGTGCCCGGTTTAAGCTGCAGGAGGGCGTTGTGCGCGGATTCCGCGATTTTTTGCATGCACAGGATTTCACCGAGATCCACACACCGAAAATCGGTGCTGCTTCTGCTGAGGGCGGTGCCAATGTGTTCAAGATGGACTATTTTGGGCGCAAAGCATTTTTGGCGCAAAGCCCTCAGTTTTATAAGCAGATGATGGTGGCGGTGTATAACCGTGTGTTCGAAGCCGGTCCCGTATTCCGCGCCGAAAAACACAACACTACGCGCCATTTGAATGAGTATTACAGCCTTGATTTTGAAATGGGTTATATTCAGAGCTTTACCGAGCTGATGGATATGGAAACCGCTATGCTGCAGTCTGTGTTCCATCTGCTGGAAACGGAATATGCCGAGCAGCTTGCATCTTTAAAGGTGGAGCTGCCAAAAGTTGACCGCATTCCGACCGTCCGATTCCGCGAGGCGAAAGAACTGATTGCAGCCGAATATGGACACAAAATCAAAGATCCGTTTGATCTTGAACCGGAAGAAGAAATTTTAATTGGTCGCTACTTTAAAGAGAAATATGACAGCGATTTTGTGTTTGTCACGCATTACCCGAGCAAAAAACGCCCGTTTTACGCAATGGACGATCCTGAGGATCCAAAATATACGCTCAGCTTTGATCTGCTTTTCCGCGGGATGGAGGTTACCACCGGCGGACAGCGCATCCACAACTATCAGGAGCAGGTGGATAAGATGATTCGCAAGGGGCTTGACCCCGCAGAATTTGCCTCTTATCTGATGGTGCATCAGCACGGTATGCCGCCGCACGGTGGCTTGGGAATCGGGCTGGAACGCCTTTGCATGAAGCTGATTGGCGATAACAACGTGCGGTTGGATTCTTTGTTCCCGCGCGATATGAACCGATTGGAGCCATAATCGCAGGGATGCGAAATTTTGATGAAAGGCAGGCTTGCTGAATGAAAATTACCGATGAGCTCGTTTCGTATTTGGAAGAGCTTGGAAAAATAAAAATGGATGACAGCGAAAAAGCACAGACCAAGGACGATCTGCAAAAGATTCTCTCTTATATGGATACGCTTGCAGAACTGGATACCGATGATGTGGAGCCGATGTCTCACACATTTGCAAACGAAAATGTGGTTCGTGAGGATGAGGTGCAGCCTTCTGTCGACCGCGACTTGCTTTTGAGCAACAGCGAACGAAAAAAAGACGGCAGCTATATGGTTCCGCGCACATTTGAATAACCCAATGCAGAAAGGATGGTTAACCAATGGATTTTTGGGATTTGACTGCTCTGCAGCTGGGGCAGAAAATTAAAAGCGGAGAGATTGGTGTGCGGGAAGCAACCGCCGCTGCTCTGGCGCGGATTCGCAGCGCAGAGCCGGACGTGCACAGCTTTGTCTCCTTCAACGAGGACGCTGCGCTCACCCGCGCAGACGAAATTCAGCGCAAACTCTCTGCCGGCGAGCTGACCTCTCCCCTTGCCGGAGTACCGATGGGTGTGAAGGACAATATCTGCACCAAAGGAACGCAGACTACCTGCAGCTCCAAAATGCTGGAAAACTTTGTGCCCACCTATGATGCAAATGCATGGTCTCTGTTGCGGGATGCCGGTGCAGTGATGCTCGGCAAAACCAACATGGATGAATTTGCCATGGGAAGCACGACCGAAACCTCTTACTTTGGCGTGACGCACAATCCCTGGGATCTTGCCCGCGTGCCGGGTGGTTCCTCGGGTGGCTCTGCCGCCGCAGTTGCCACCGGGGAAGCCTTTTACACCCTCGGCTCGGACACCGGCGGATCGATTCGCCAACCTGCTGCATTTTGCGGCGTGACCGGAATCAAGCCCACCTACGGTTCGGTTTCGCGCTACGGTCTGGTCGCATTTGCCTCCTCCCTCGACCAAATCGGGCCTTTGGGCAAGGATGCCGCCGACTGCGCTGCTGTGCTTGCCGAAATCATGAAGCAGGACAAGCGGGATTCCACCTCGGTTGCGGTTCAGGCGCCCGACCTCACCGCCGTACAAAACGGCAGTGTGAAGGGCATGAAAATCGGTATTCCGAAGAATTTTTACGGCGATGGTCTGGACGGCGAGGTTCGCGATGCGATTCTGAAAGCTGCCGAGCAGTTCCGCGCCATGGGCGCAGAGCTGGAAGAATTTGATATGCCAATTGTGAAATATGCCGTTCCAACGTATTATATTCTGGCAACCGCTGAGGCAAGCTCCAACCTTGCCCGCTATGATGGCGTGAAATACGGTTATCGTGCCAAGGATTATGCTGACCTTGCCGAGCTTTACACCAAAACGCGCAGCGAGGGCTTTGGCATGGAGGTTAAACGTCGGATTCTGCTTGGCTGCTTTGTGCTCAGCTCCGGCTATTATGATGCCTACTACCTCAAGGCACTTAAGGTTCGCGCATTAATTAAGCAGGCATTTGACCGCGCCTTTGAGAAATATGACATGATTCTTGCGCCGACAACCCCCACCACCGCATACAAAATCGGTGAAAACACCGGAGACCCGCTGAAGCTTTATCTGGGCGATATTTATACCGCTATGATTAACATTGTCGGCCTGCCGGGACTTACCGCTCCCTGCGGTTTTGATGCAAAGGGGCTTCCCGTTGGCATGCAGCTGATTGGCAAGCCGTTTGGCGAGGAAACCCTTTTGAAGGCTGCCTGTGCCTATCAGAAGGAAACCGATTATCACAAGCAGCGTCCGGCTGCGTTTACGAAGGGTGGTGCTGCACGATGAATTACGAAATGGTACTCGGCTTGGAGGTTCACGTGGAGCTTGCCACAAAGACAAAGATTTTCTGCTCCTGCACCACAGAATTTGGCGGCGACCCCAACACCCACTGCTGTGAGGTATGCACCGGTCAGCCGGGCGCGCTGCCTGTGCTCAATCGCAAGGTGGTCGAATATTCTGTCCGCGCCGGGCTTGCAACGGGCTGCCAGATTACGCAGCGCTGCAAGTTTGACCGCAAAAACTATTTTTATCCCGATCTGCCGAAGGCGTATCAGATTTCCCAACTTTATCTGCCGATTTGCCATGACGGCGGGATTGAGGTGGAAACAGAGGACGGCGGAACAAAGGTCATCGGCATCAAAGAGATTCACATGGAGGAGGATGCCGGCAAGCTGGTGCATGACCCGTGGGAGGAATGTTCCCTTGTGGATTACAACCGCTGCGGTGTTCCGCTGATTGAAATCGTCAGCCAGCCGGATTTTCGCTCTGCACACGAGGTCATCTCCTATCTGGAGCGTCTGAAAGCCATTCTCCAGTTTGTGGGTGTTTCTGACTGCAAAATGCAGGAGGGCTCACTGCGTGCGGATGTTAACCTTTCTGTTCGTCCGGTGGGACAAGAGGAATTTGGCACACGCACCGAAATGAAAAATATCAACTCCTTCAAGGCAATTGCGCGCGCTATTGCCGGCGAAAGCCAGCGGCAGATTGAATTGCTGGAATCCGGTGGTCGTGTGATTCAGGAAACCCGTCGCTGGGATGATAACAAAGGTACCAGCTATGCAATGCGCTCCAAAGAAAATGCACAGGACTACAAGTATTTTCCCGACCCGGATCTGACCCTCATCGTGATTCCGGACGAGATGATTGCCGATATTGAGCGCACCATGCCCGAGCTGCCCGAGCCAAAGAAAGAACGCTATGTTTCTGAATTTGGTCTGCCGGAATATGATGCATCCATTTTGACCGGAAGCAAATACTTTGTTCAGCTTTTTGAGCAGACGGTTGCAATTTGTGACAATCCAAAGGAAGTTTCCAACTGGATTATGGGCGACGTGATGATGCTGCTGAAAAATTCCGGCAAGGAAGCCGAGGAGCTTGACCTTTCCCCCGCCGCATTCGCTGCACTGATTCAGATGGTGCAGAAGGGAACGGTCAACCGCACGGTGGGCAAGAAGGTGCTCGCCGCAATGTTCAGCGATCACGTTGACCCGCAGCAGTATGTGAAGGAGCATGGGCTTGAAACGGTAAATGATGATGGTGCAATCCGCACCGCTGTGCAGGAGGTTCTCGCTCAGAACGAGAAGTCCGTGGCGGAATATCAGTCCGGCAAGGAAAAGGCACTGCAATTTTTGATGGGACAATCCATGCGAGCCCTGCGCGGAAAAGCAAATCCGCAAACAATTACCACAATTCTTCATGAATTGCTTGATTAATTTTCCAAGCTGGGTATAATAGAAACAGGATTTTGATCAATCTGGAAAAGCAGTCAAGGAAGATTGCTTTTACCGAAAGGAATGAATCATTCAATGAAATTGAAGGATTTGCTGTGCGGTCTTGATTATGATGTGCTTCAGCAAGGAAATGCCTGGGAAACTGAAATTGCAGATGTGTTTTATGACACGCGCAATATGACGCAAAACGGCTTGTTTGTCTGTATCCAGGGCGCAAAGCTGGATAGCCACACGCTTGCTCTGCAGGCTGCGGAGCGCGGTGCCGTGGCTTTGATTGTGGAAAAAACGGTGGAGGTGCCTGAGGGAATCACCGTTGTCAAGGTGGAAAATTCCCGCATTGCATTGGCACTGACCGCTGCCAACTATTACGGTCATCCTGCCGAAAAAATGAAGCTGATCGGTGTGACCGGCACCAAAGGTAAGACGACAACCACTTATTTGCTGAAATCTATTCTGGAAAGCGATGGTCATAAGGTCGGGCTCATCGGCAGCATCGGCGCTTTGATCGGGGATGAAAGCATACACACCATTAACACCACTCCGGAATCCTATGAGGTTCAGAAGCTGTTTCACCAAATGGCGGAGGCTGGCTGTGATTATGTGGTGATGGAGGTTTCCTCTCAGGGACTAATGCTGCATCGGACTGCCGGATTCACCTTTGATGTCGGCATTTTCCTTAACATTTCCCGCGATCATATCAGTCCTTGGGAACATCAGACGCTTGACGAATACCTGCATTGCAAAAGTCTTCTCTTCCGCCAGTGTAAGCTGGGCATCCTGAATCAGGATGACGAAAAGGTGGAGCAAATTCTGGAGGGTCACACCTGCGAGGTGGAAACCTTCGGATATGATAAAGAAGCCGATACCCGGGTTGTTGGCTATGAAACCGTTAAAGCACCCGGATACATGGGTGTCCACTTTACCACAACGGGTAAACATGCGGCGTCTGTTACCGTTGGCTCCCCCGGCAAATTCACGGTTTATGATGCACTGGCTGCTGTTTGTGCCTGTGACCACTTCGGCGTTTCCATCGCCGGAATCAACAAGGCGCTGCATGACGTAAAAATCCGCGGACGTGTGGAGACAATCGATATTCCTGCCCCCTATTCGGTTATTATCGACTTTGCACATGACGGAATCGGCATTTCGAGCCTGCTCGATGCCCTCAAGCAGTATCAGCCCAATCACGTGATTGCGGTGTTCGGCTCGGACGGCAACCGCACGACCATTCGCCGCGCAGATGCCGGAGAAATTCTGGGTAATAACGTGGATTTGACGATTGTTACCTCCAATTGCCCCAGATTTGAGCCTTTGGAGCAAATCAATGCCCAGATTAAGGTTGGCTTGGATCGCACAAACGGCAAATATGAAGTAATTCCCGACCGCCGGACTGCAATTAAACATGCTATGTCGCTTGCACAGCGTGATGATTTGGTTCTGTTAATCGGCAAGGGCCATTGGGATTATGAAGAAATTAACGGAGTCAAATACCCATTTGATGAGCGTGTTGTAGTCAAAGAGCTTTATGAAGAATTACAACGCGAAAAGGGTGTTACAGACTAATTATATCAACGAAAGTTGGGCGAACGATGTCCGCCTGCAAATTTGCTTTTTAAGTTTGCGGCAAGGCATGGTTCGCCTTTGTGCATTCCCAGTTTCTTTGCTTAGAAGCGGAATTAAAAATGAAGAGAAGGCCGGAATATACTCGGTTTTTGTGAAGATTTTTATCTTCTGTTTCAAGGAAAATCAGGATTAATCTCACTAATTTTGAAAGGGATTGAATGAAATGAACGAAAACAAAAAAGAGTTTCTCTGGGCTGATGAACCGCCTTACTTTGATGCGTCGTTTGGTCAGGAGGCACCTTCTATCGTGCCATATCTGCTTCCGGGCAAACAAAACAGCTGCGTCATCGTCTGCCCCGGCGGCGCATATGTAATGCGTGCAGATCATGAGGGGGAACCGATTGCACAGATGCTCAACGCCAATGGCATCAGCGCTTTTGTATTGAATTATCGGGTTGCACCTTATCATCATCCCGTTGAACTGACAGACGCAAAACGTGCCATTCGATATGTTCGTTTTCATGCAGAACGCTTTGGCATTGACCTGCAGAAGATCGGCATTCTCGGCTTTTCCGCCGGTGGCCATCTGACGGTTACTGCGCTTGAGCATTTTGACTACGGAAATGAGGATGGCGACGAAATTGACCGCGTCAGCTCCAGACCGGATGCCGGTGTGCTTTGCTATGCCGTTATCTCTCTGCTCAACTACGCACATACCGGCTCACGTGATTACCTGCTCGGTGAAAACGCAGACCCCGACCTCGTTCGTCAGCTTTCCGGCGAATGCAGTGTACGCGAGGATATGCCCCCGGTGTTTTTATGGCATACGGCTGCGGATGACGGTGTCTTCGTGCAAAACAGCCTTAACATGGCTCTTGCATTAAAACAGAAGAACATTCCTGTTGAATTACACATTTTCCCCGATGGCCCGCACGGTCTTGGTTTGGCGCAAGAAACTCCCGGTGCTAACCAATGGCCTGGGCTGCTTGCAAATTGGCTTCACCGCATTGGATTCTAATACTTAAAATGATTATAAAAACGCAGTGATTGTTTTTCAACAGAGAACAATCACTGCGTTTTTTTATTTAGATTAATTTCCTATTACGAATGCTGATCATCGAGCATCGCCAGATTATCACATTTGAAAATACTCTACTGCATTGTGATAACAGATGTCCTGAACAATGATTCCAATGCGCGGCAAATCGTTGAGATATTCGCCGTTTTCCACCCAGGTTCCGATCAAATTGCAAAGAATCCGCCGGAAATAGTCATGCCGCGTGTAAGAAAGAAAACTGCGGGAATCGGTCAGCATGCCGACAAACTTGCTCAGTAAACCCACGTTTGCAAGCGTCTTTAGCTGTTCTTCCATGCCGTCGCGCTGGTCATTAAACCACCACGCCGAGCCAAGCTGCATCTTTCCCGGTGTGCCGCCTTGAAAATTGCCCGCCATTGCACCGAGCATCATATTATCTTTCGGATTGAGCGAATAAAAAATTGTTTTCGGCAACTCCTCTGTGCGATCCAGTGCGTTGAGAAATGCGGAAAGATTTGGCGCAAGCAAGCGGTCATTAATGGAGTCAAAACCGGTATCCGGACCGAGACGCTCCACCATGCGCGTACTGTTATTCCGCAGGGCGTTCAGGTGCAGCTGCATCGTCCAGCCGCGTTTTGCATATTCGCGACCCAACCAGAGCATTAACCATGTTTGATACTGTTCCAAAGCTTTTCCCGTTAATATTTCCCCGCTTAATACGGCAGAAAAGCTGACATCAACCACCAACTGAGATGCCGGCTGCCACGGAATCGTTGCAAAGCTGTGATCAGAAAGGCGACACCCGCACTTATGAAACCAATCCATTCGGCTGCTGAGTGCCTGCAATAGGCTTTCGCAATTATGAATTGCAATGCCGGATGACTCTGACAGGCGCGTTAAGTAGTCGCGGGTGGGACTGAGCACCTTATCAGGGCGGAACGCAGGCAACACACGCGTTTTAAGTGAACCGTCCGCAGCAAGTTTGCGATGGTATTCCAATGAATCTGCCGGATCATCGGTGGTGCAGAGGAGCGCAACATTGGAATCCTGAATAATCTTACGCACCGAAAGGCCATTTTGCAAAATCCGCTTTGTTTCTTCCCATATTCTTGGTGCTGTCTCCGAATTCAGCTCTTCAGTTATACCAAAATAGCGCTTAAGCTCCAAATGAACCCAGTGATACATGGGGTTTCCGATGCAGTACGGCACTGTTTGTGCAAAGGCACAAAATCGCTCATAATCACTTTTTCCTCCGGTAATCAGCGACTCGTCGATTCCCATCGCACGCATCAAACGCCATTTGTAGTGGTCACCATAAAGCCACGCTTGTGTTATATTCTGATACGGATGGTCTTCCCAAATTTCTTTTGGGCTCACATGACAGTGATAATCATAGATAGGCATTTTTTCTGCGTAATTATGGTACAACAACTTTGCAGTATTATTTGTTAGTAAGAAATCTTCTTTCAACAATGCAGTCTCCATCACGATCTTTCCCTTCAAACTTTTTATCGGTTACTTATTATCTGTTGTTTCTTTTTTTCATTATAATTCATTGTTTTAGCCTTTTCCATTGCTTTTATGATTGTTGTGATTGTTTTTTTAACAATTTCTTAGAAAAGTCATGCGCTCAAATTAAACGTTTTTTTCAATACATTTTCAGAAAAGTAGTGAAATGCGTCAAAAGTCAATTCCATAAGAAAAAACTATTGTAAAATAAAAAAACATTATGTAAAATAGAAGTAAAATATAGAAAAAGAAAAAGAACCGGCTTGATGAAGAAGCGGAGGACAAAAAAGTGGATATTGCAAATATTTTGGCGCTCATTGGGGGCGTTGGTCTGTTCCTTTACGGCATGAGCGTTCTGGGCAAAGCATTGGAAAAGCTTGCGGGCGCAGGGCTGGAAAAAACACTGGAACGACTAACGGGGAATAAATTCAAGGGCATTGCACTCGGTACGGCTGTCACTTGTGTAATCCAGAGCTCAGCAGCCACATCCGTTATGGTAATCGGTTTTCTTAACGCCGGCATTATGAAGCTTGTGCAGGCAATCCCGGTGATCATGGGTGCTAATATCGGCACTACGATTACTGCACAAATTCTTCGGCTCGGAGATATTTCTACGGATAACGTGTTGCTTTATCTGCTCAAGCCGTCTTCCTTTGCCCCCATCTGCATTGCAGTCGGGGCTGCAATTATGCTGATTTCAAAGCGCAGCAAAACGCAGAATATTGCTTCCATTGTGATCGGTTTCGGTGTGCTCTTTTTTGGCATGACCACCATGGAATCTGCGCTGGCACCGCTTCGCGACTCAGAAGCTTTTCACAATCTGTTTTTGATGTTCGAAAACCCTCTGCTTGGCGTTGCAGTCGGAATGATGATTACCGCTATTCTGCAAAGCTCCTCTGCCTCAGTGGGAATGCTGCAAGCTATGAGTTCCACCGGTCAGATCACCTTTGCAATGGCACTCCCCATTGTAATCGGCATGAACATCGGAAAATGCGTCACTGTTTTGATTGCAAGCATCGGAACAAACAAAAAAGCCAAACGTGCCGTATTGATTGATGTCATGAATAATGTAATCGGTGCTGCTGTCTTTTTAATTGCCATCTGCCTCTATCAGCAGTTGATCGGATTTTCATTTTGGAATGATGCGGTTACCCGCGGAAATATTGCAAACTTCCACACGCTGTTCAACCTTGCCACTACGATTATGCTGCTTCCCTTCTGCAATAAATTGATCAAGCTTTCCGGCAAACTGATCCGTGATTCGCAAGGTTCTAAAATGGAACAGGAACTTAAACTTCTGGACGATCTGTTCTTGAAAACCCCGTCTATTGCACTGAATCAGTGTCATACGGTGATGTGCAATATGTCACAGACTGCTTTGGAGAATTTTGATATCTCCTGCGGACTACTGACACATTACGACGAAAAGATGCGTACACTTTTGGAAGAAAACGAGCATTTCATGGATAAAACTGAAACGGTACTTGGCGAATATGTAATGAAAATCACAACACGTGATCTTGATACGAAAAATCATAAGGATGCAACTGAAATGATGCATTCCATCGGTGATTTTGAAAGAATTGGCGACTACTGCATCAACATTGCCGATGTTGCAGACTATAATTCCAATCAAAATGTTTCATTTTCTGACGAGGGAAATACAGAGCTTTATTACATCACTGCTGCCGTGCGTGAAATTATTGACATGACAGCCCGTGCTTATCAAACACAGGATCCTGTGCTTGCCTACCGGATTGAACCGCTTGAAGAAGCGATTGACGAGTTGGTGGAGGTTTTAAAGAACAAACACGTAGAACGGCTGCAAAATGGTGTTTGCAATATGCAAAAGGGCATCTCTTTTGTAGAAATTCTGACACATATGGAACGGATTTCGGATCACTGCTCGAATGTTGCAGTACAGCTTTTGAAAAAACTGAGCCGTGATGAGGCGTTCGATCCACATGCTCATCTGAACACCCAGCATCAGGGGGTTACCGAAGAATACCGCACGTTGTATCAGTACTATCGCACTCAATTTTGTGTTCCGGTGGAAATTCATTCCGATACAGCAGAGGGCATTCAACCTGCTATGGTTGAAGTATGATTTGCGTGCAACGAGTTGCTGATATGAATACTAATTCAAAAGCAGTCCAAAAATCCAACCGCAAGCCTGAATTGGTATCGTTTTCCTTGGATTTATCTGCTGTTTGATGAAGAGATGGAGATGACATCCCAAGCACATAGAAACTTTTGAATTATTAGAATTTGGCATCATTACATGTTTTATATAACAGATACCCTCAGAAAAGGATTGAATCTTTTTCTGAGGGTATCTGTTATATTGGGAATTCAATATGTGTGATAAAAGACTATTTTTGCCCCTCACGTGGTAATTTTTTTAAAAAAGTGATGGCAAACGGAATGCAGCAGAGAAACGTTAAAACGTCAGCGCATGGTTGTGTAATCTGAATTCCTGCCAAACCAAAAAGCGCAGGCAACAAATATATCAGGGGCAAAAAGAAGATGCCCTGCCGTGCAGCCGAAAGAAAAGTTGCAGTCCACGAGCGTCCAATAGTCTGGAATGTCATGTTGCAGACCACCCCCAGCGGCAGCAACGGCATCGCAATACATTGTGCACGCAGTGCTGCGGTTCCGATTTCCACCACTGCAGGGTCATCGCTGATAAAAAGTCTCATCAGATAGGGTGCCGCAACAAAACCGGCGGCGGCAAACACCGTCATCAGGACAGTACCAACCTCCAGCGTAAAATAGCACGCCTTACGCACGCGATCATATCTTTTTGCACCGTAATTGTATCCCACAACCGGCTGAAATCCCTGACCAAAGCCCAGCAATGCGGAAAAGATCAGCATAAAAATCTTTCCCACAATGGACATTGCCGAAACAGCAGCATCTCCATAGAGTGCCGCATTGCGGTTTAACGCTACGGTGGCAATACTGGCAAGCCCTTGTCGGCAAAGAGATGGCAGTCCTGTTTTAAGGATGCTCCAATAAATCCGCGGGCGGCGTGATATCATACGAAACGAAAGTCTGGTTGTGCTTTTTCCGCGCAGAAAACAAGAAAGCAAAATCCCGCAGCTAACACATTGACTAATTAACGTTGCAATTGCCGCACCTGCAATTCCGAGTTGAAACGTGAATACAAACAGCGGGTCGAGCGCAATATTCAAAACTCCGCCCGCAGCGATTCCGACCATAGAAAGCCTTGCCCGCCCTTCCGCGCGAAGAATATTGTTCAGCACAAAGGAAGCAGCCATTACTGGCGCACCCAGCAAAATATACTGGGCATAGCTCCGTGCGTAAGGCAAAATAGTCGGTGTTGCTCCCAGCAATCGCATTAAATCGTCAATCAGCAGGCTTCCTCCGATGGCAAGCAACAGCCCAAGCACAATGGAAGAAAAAAAACCGCTGCTGGCAATTTCCGTTGCTTCCATGTTGCGCTGCTGCCCTAATAATCGTGAAATTTGACTGCCCGAACCCATGCCAAGCGTAAATCCGACCGCCTGAATAATTGCCATAAGCGAAAAAACGATTCCAACAGCTCCCGAAGCACTGGTTCCCAACTGTGAAACAAAATAAGTATCTGCCATGTTATAAATTGACGTGACCATCATGCTGACGACGGTGGGAGCTGCCAATGAAGAAATTAGGCGAGGTACCGGCGTTTGGGTCATACGTTGAAATTGATGTTGTTCCCGTGTCTCTTTTGCCTGATCCATGATGTAACCGAGTCCTTTCCAATCAGAGAAACTAAAATTCTATGTAGTTGAAATCATACGCCGAAATTTATCCATTTGTCAAGCAAGAAATCGACACCATAAGGAAAAAAGTCATAAATTCGTGGAAAGGCATATTGGAATCGAGAAAATGGATTGTTTCACCATCAAAATTGTGTTATAATTTGAAATTAGAAATGATATCGGTGAAAACCGGGTATAAATGACTATTTTGTTGGAGGAATTTTAAATGAGAGTTATCATTGCAAAGGATTATGAAGAAATGAGCCGCAAGTCGGCAAACATGATTGCTGCACAGATTACGCTGAAGCCGCAGAGTGTGCTTGGTCTTGCCACGGGTTCCACACCGCTTGGTACATACAAGGAATTGATTGCTCGCTGCGCTGCCGGTGATATCAGTTTTGCAGAAATTACCTCTGTCAATTTGGACGAATACCGTGGTTTGCCGCGCGAAAACGATCAGAGCTATTACTACTTTATGCATAAGAATCTTTTTTCTCAGGTTGACATCAATCCTGCTAATACCTATATTCCGGATGGCACCGAAGCTGATAGTAGCGTTGCTTGTAAGCAATACGATGAGATCATTCGTTCTGTGGGCGGTGTGGACTTACAGCTGCTCGGTCTTGGTCACAATGGTCACATTGGCTTCAATGAGCCTGCTGCTGCATTTACCAAAGGCACCAACTGCGTTGATTTGACTGAAAGCACAATCAAGGCAAACGCCCGCTTCTTTGCTTCTGAAAATGAAGTTCCCACGCAGGCCTACACCATGGGAATTGGCACCATTATGTCCGCTCGCCGCGTGCTCCTAATCGCCAATGGCGAAGCCAAGGCGGAAATTGTCAAGAAGGCTTTCTTTGGCGCAATCACGCCGGAAGTTCCTGCTTCTATCCTTCAGCTGCACCCGGATTTCACACTGGTGATTGACGAAGCTGCTGCGGCCCTGCTTTAAATACTAATTTCTCTTGAATTTGTTTTTCCAATATTATAAACACAGGCGGAGCACCCGGAAATAGGTGCTCCGCCTGTTCAGTTTTGGTTTATATCTGCGGGAAATTATTGTTCCGTTGAATCAGAATCCGAATTTTCCTCTTGTTTTGGTGCGGTAGAGGACTCCTGTGACTCTTTACCAACCAAAAAATCAGGCAGCTTGACACCAGCCATTTTAAAGGTATCACTCAGCGGAGGAATGGATTTCATCATTCCGGAAAGAAAATTTGCGGTATTGTGAGATCCGTCTTTTCCGTTCATAGAATCCCAAACCGTAACCTTATCAATATTGAGGTTCTTCACGGCTTCGACCTGAATCTTGAGCAGTTCTTCCATCTTATCAACCAGCATCAGCTGAATTGCTGAATCCACATTACCGCCAGCCGACTGTACCACTTTGGCAAAACCTTCTGCCTGCTTTGCAAGAATTTCCTGCATACCGCGTGCTTCTGCTTCCTTTGTGGCAAAAATTGCATCTGCCTCGCCTTTGGCTTTGCGACGAATCTGTTCTGCAATAGCTTCCGCTTCCAACTCTTTACGCTCTTTTTCAATCTTTGCCTTGGTAATAACGTCCGCCTGCTGTGTTGCAGTTTCCTTTTGTGCACGGGCAATTTCGGCTGCCTGCTCTGCGGCATATGCTTCCTGCATTGCCTGCGCTTGTGCAACCTTTTCAGCGGCAACCGCACGGCGCTGCGCCTCGGCTTCTTTTTCACGGCGCATCGCATCGGAAAGTGCAACCGCAGCCTTCGACTCATTTTCACCGCTGATTGCGGTCGCATTTGCCTGCGCAACATAAATGCGCTGATCCTTCAATGCCTGTGCCTCACCAACCGCACCGTCACGGTTCTTTTCGGCAACTGTCTTTTTGGCATCATTGATTGCTTTTGCCGCTGCTTCCTTACCCAAAGCCTCGATGTATCCGGATTCGTCGGTGATATCTGTCACATTGACGTTGATTAACCGCAGACCGATTTTTTTCAGTTCGGTTTCCACGTTGTGAGAAACTGCCTCAAGGAATTTATCGCGATCTGTATTGATTTCCTCAATATCCATCGTGGCAATGACCAGACGAAGCTGACCGAAGATGATATCCTTGGCAAGCTCCTGAATTTCATTGAGCTTCATGCCGAGCAAACGCTCTGCTGCATTCTGCATGATACCAGGCTCTGTAGAAATTCCAACGGTGAATCGAGACGGAACATCCACACGAATGTTCTGATGTGAAAGCGCGTTTGCCAAATCAACATTGATGGACATGGGTGTCAGATCCAAATACTGATAATCCTGAATTAAGGGCCACACAAACGCTGCTCCACCGTGAATGCAACGCGAAGAGCGATTGCTTCCATCCTTGTTTGTTCCCACCTTACCATAGATAACCATCACTTTGTCGGATGGGCAGCGGCGATAACGGCGCAACACCATTACAAGCAGGGAAAACACCAGGATGACGATCACCGCAATCAGAATGATTGAGGAAACCGGGAGTCCTTGACTGGCCACAAATGGGATGATGTTTGGCATAATAAAAACCTCCTTTAATATTGATACGAAATCCCGAATCAAAGCACCGTGCACCATAGAAAAAACTTGTCGTTTTGATGCTGTTTGCC
Organism: uncultured bacterium; assembly: GCA_934875675.1. Lineage (GTDB taxonomy): Bacteria > Bacillota > Clostridia > Oscillospirales > Acutalibacteraceae > CAKXIK01. The sequence goes on along the minus strand of CAKXIK010000026.1, from coordinate 10,298 downwards.
ATTCTTCGAAGATTTGTATTTACTTCTGCTTTACCGTGGATTTTGCAGGGCTTGGTATCACCGGGGAAACGGAACGAACCAGAAGGGTCGTTTCTCCTGCCAGACCGACAACCTGAACGCTTGCACCTACCGCGATTGCAGTTTCGCCGTCTGTAACCGCATCCAACTCGCGGAGCTGTTCCTGCACCATTAAATTCACTTTTCCTGTTCCCGTGCGCTGCGGCGGAATTCTGAGATATACCGTCCCTGTTTGTGCAATCGCATTGCGCATTGAGAGCGTTCCGCTTTCCTGCATGGAAGAAAACCAGCGGATCACAACTGCCACCAAAAGCAACGCCATCGCGCCTCCCGCCAGTGCAATCAGCAGACTGCTCCAATCAGGGGCACCTGCATCCTGCAAAACCACTCCAAGCCAGCCTCCCACTGCAAAAAAGGCGACGATGCCCTGCAAGGTGAAAAGGCGAAGTCCTGTACCGTGCGCGGCGCCATCATGAAAATCGCCATGCACTTCTCCGTCTGGAAAGTCCGGGACGCCATCGCCATTGAAATCAGTTTCAATCGAATCCGGGATGCCGTCACCGTCAAAGTCGCCGGAGACCGCCCCTGCTTCTCCTCCGTGCGTGCCAATACCGATCAGCATCAAAATCAGCTGAATCAACAGCAGCAGCGTTGCAGGAATTGCCACGCAAGCAAATGCCTGCTGCAGTGTTGTCATAGACTGCCACCAGACTGTGAACCACTCCATAAAATAAACCCCTTTCCATTAAATAATATCCATAGAACCACCGAAGCTATTCGGGAATCCTCTTATGTTTCTATCGTATGCGGGGAAAAATTGCCCTGCAGCAGGCTTCTGCCTTGTGCTGCAGCACTGCTGCAAAGTATGCATGAACCATTGCGTCAAGCACATGTGCCATCCATTCACCGGAATCCGGCACAAAATCCCGGGAACTATGCAACGCTGCTTGAACTGCAGATGCAGTTTTTTGTCCTGTCAACCCTTTTTCCAGAGAAAGACGATGTACCGCGCGGGCAAAACAATCATAAAGCTGTGGTTCGTTTTCCTGCCCCGGATGACCACGACCGGCAGGAACATTCATGCTGTCCGTCAACATCGCAATCTGATCGAGCTGCAATCCGTCACGCAAAGCGCTGATGAGTAAAATCCGTGCCACTTGTCTTTCCGCATATTTTTTATTGTGATCGGACTTTGGCACCCAACCGCGTTTAACCCAGTTTTGAATAGTGGTACCTTCCAGCCCGGTCAGTGTACAAAGCTGGGAAAGTGAAAAGCCACCCGCCTGCAATACCATTTTTCGAATCGGCAGAAACGCACTTCCTTCTTCCTCATAATATGGTAGCGTTGTCCCTGGCAGAACCTGTTCTTCCACGGCTCTCCCCCCTTTTATGATCTGGTGAATTCCGGTTGATTTGTCTATATTTTAACAGAAGTTCACGTGAACCGCAAGCGCTGAAAACGACGAAAAAATACCGATTTTTTAAACCTACTGCATTAGGATACTCCAGGCGAATCCGCGCGCAACCGGACGAAGGCAATCAAGCAAAAGCGCCCGTTTGCGGCTTTCTGTTCCGCAAACGGGCGCTTCTCAATATGATTCGACTTACCGATCAGCAAGCTTCTTGTACTCACGGCGTTCGGCAACGCTCTTGTAAGACGGACGAATAATCTTACCCGCATTCACAATTTCTTCAATGCGGTGCGCACTCCAACCGGCAATACGCGAAATGGCAAAAATAGGTGTATACAGTTCCTGGGGCAAATCGAGCATGCTGTAAACAAAACCACTGTAAAAATCGATATTGGCAGAAACACCTTTATAGATTTTGCGTTCATCCGCAATCACCTGCGGAGCAAGTCGTTCCACTAAGGAATAAAGTTTGTATTCCTCGGTGCGTCCCTTTTCTTTGGAAAGCTGTTCCACATAACCCTTGAAGACGTTTGCGCGTGGATCTGAAAGCGAATAAACCGCATGCCCCATACCGTAAATCAAGCCGGAACGGTCGAATGCCTCTTTATGCAGCAACCGACGCAGATAATCCGCCACCGCCTCTTCATCGGTCCAATCGGAAATGGATTGTTCCATATCCTCGAACATACGCACAACCTTAATATTTGCACCGCCGTGACGTGGACCCTTCAGGGATGAGAGTGCTGCCGCCACTGCTGAGTAAGTATCGGTTCCGGACGAAGTTACAACATGCATCGTAAAGGTGGAGTTATTGCCGCCTCCGTGTTCTGCATGCAGAACCAATGCAAGATCGAGCACACGAGCCTCTGTTTCTGTAAAACTGCAATCCGCACGCAGCATATGCAAAATATTTTCTGCAGTGGAAAGCTGCGGCTGCGGGCTGTGAATAAACAAGCTGTTTCCACATGCGTAATGGCTGTATGCCTGGTAACCATAAACCGCCAACTGCGGGAAAAGAGCAATCAACTGCAGACACTGCCGCAGAACATTCTCCACACTGGTGTCCAAAGCATTTGCATCATAGGAATACAAGGTGAGCACACTGCGGGCCAATGTGTTCATCATATCAGCGCTGGGTGCCTTCATGACAACGTCCCGCACAAAATTTGTGGGCAGAGTACGATAGCCGGAAAGCAGATTCTGAAATGCAGCTAAATCATCCTTACCCGGCAGCCTGCCAAAAAGCAGCAGATAGATCGTTTCTTCAAACCCGAAACGATGCTCCGCAATGAAACCTGCTACAATCTGCTCCACATCTACTCCCCGGTAAAATAGTTTTCCTTCACAGGGAACTTTTTCTCCGTTGACCACCTGGCTCGACTGGATCTCGGAAATCTCAGTCAGGCCGGTCAACACGCCGTTTCCATTCAGATCCCGCAGGCCGCGATTGACCTTTAGCTCCGAAAACAGCGATGACGGGATGGCACTGTTCTGAATTGCCTGCTGCGCAAGCTTTTCAATTTCTGGTGTGATTTCGGAATAGCCAATGTTGGTGTTTGCCATCTCGAACAACTCCTTTTCTCTTTTTTTGTAATTAATTATTATTATATCACAGATACAACCAAAAAAAATGAATAAATTATGAGCAGGATGCGAATTTATTAGTTAATGATGTTAATATTCCAAAATAGAACTATTGGTAAAAATGCTTTCTGACTTGCAGATTGAAGGAATTTTTCCTGCGCAACCAGATTCAGTATGCTATAATAACCGTAATATTATTAATTCAAAATGATCGGTCCGCCGCATTTGGGTGAGTAGCATTATTTCCCTCTGCATAGAACGATTGTGTCTTACCATCAGAAATGGTGAGTGTTTTGCCTATCAAATTAGAATAATAATTGAAACGGAAGGATGAGAACGACATGGACAGCGGCACCAAAGCGTTCGAGCGCTATCTGAACGGCGAAACGGACGCGTTTGACGAAGTAATGGACCTATACCGCGAAAATTTGATTTTTTTCCTTTGCCGTTTTGTACCCGATTGCCACACCGCGGAGGAACTTGCGGAAGATTCTTTTGTAGAACTGCTGTTGCACCCGCATCGATTTCGATTCACCGTTTCCTTGAAAACCTATCTGTTTGCCATCGGACGAAATAAAGCACTTACCTGGCGCAAAAAAATGGCACGGCAAACTGATTTACCTTTTGAGGAACTGGCTTGCCGTGTAGCCGACCAACCAGAAGAGATCTTTCTTCGGGAGGAGCAAAAGCGATTGCTAAGCCAAACACTGGCGCTTTTAAAGGACGATTATCGAACAGCATTACATCTGCTCTATTTTGAACAACTTTCCTATCTCGAAATCGCACGCATTATGCATAAAAGCAGCAAACAGGTAGAAAATCTGGTTTATCGCGGACGGATTGCACTGAAAAAACAATTGGAAAAGGAGGGATTTTGTTATGAAGACACCGCAAGAGTTTAAACAAAGCGTCTATCGAAAAAAAGCTAAAGCCGCCGCAGCACAAAGAAAAAAAGCTCTCGTGATAGGAATTACTGTGCCCACATGCGCAGCGGCTCTTTGCATGGGAGTTGCAGTATTTCATCAAGATTCCTCTCCAACTCTTTATAATGCCGATAATTCCGTTTGCAGCACTGCACAGACAACCGGAGAAAAAGACAGCATAACAACTGTTTCCACCTCTCCCGGAGCTATTCTTTTGAGCAGCTCGATTTCCAACGGATTCTCCGCATCTGCAGAAGCTGACCCAGATGCTCTGGAGTCCCCTCCTCTGGATAATTGCAGCATTCATATAACCGTTGCAATTTATGACACCTCCGGAGCTGAGAGCACTCTGCTGCAACTGACTGATCCGGTTGTTTGTGATCAGATTATTTCACTGTTAAAAAAACTGGATGGCAAAGCAGTCAGTACACCGCAATCCGCACGGATAAAGATTATCCTTTATTCGGAAACGTCAGGGGAACAATTTGTTATGCTTTCCGATTCCGCCTTTTGCCTTCCCGACGGAACGTGGCGGTTGGCTGATTCTGCGGTATTGAGTCGACTTCGTTCTTTGCTGCAATCCAATGCCGCATCTAAATAAGTCGTACCCTTTTCAAAATTTTGATAGCCAACGTCTTTGCGGTGCTGCGTAGTACTGACTGGAAATTTGTATAAACACTGCGAGATTTCCGCACCAAAACAGAGAAAGAGATGATGAAAATGACAAAACAAAAGTCCGGTTTCTCCCTCATGAAGTCGGTTACTTCCCTGCTGCTTGCGTTTTTTCTGCTGATCGGGCTCTGTGGCTGCAAAGGTTCTACTGTGCTTGATGCCTCCTCTTCGCAATCACTTTCTGCAATTAATCTAATATCTAAAATTACGCCAAAAAACAGCGTTCCTATTCCGCCATCGGACGAAAGCAGAAAACAAATTGCAGATTTTTCTTTTTCGTTGCTGCAACATTGCAATAAAGACGATAAAAACACTCTGCTTTCGCCTGTCTCTATTTTAGAAGGTTTCTCCATGGCTGCAAACGGTGCGGATGGTGATACCCTCGCAGAGCTGAGCCAAGTGCTTTGCGGCGGCGAAAGTTTAGATTCATGGAATGGACAGATGCTTTCCTGGCTGACTGCATTGCGCCAATGTGAAAACAAAGAATTTACCGATGCCTGCTCCATCTGGCTCCAAAATTCCGAAGAACTGACCGTGAATCCTGACTTTTTGCAGACCAATGCTGACTATTACAATGCAGAAGCCTATTGCAGTGACTTTCACTCCCAGACGGTTGATGAAATCAATCGTTGGGTAAGCAAGCGCACAAAAAAACGGATTGATTCCATTCTCAAAGAATTGGACCCGGAAGACTGGCTTGTTTTGCTGAATGCCGTTACCTTTGACGCGGAATGGGAAATTCCTTATCATAACTCTGCCGTGCAAATTGGGTCCTTTACTCTTACCAACGGCAATATATGCAGTGTGAAACTGATGCACTCACAGGAATTCGGGTATCTGCAGAACGGCAATTGCAGCGGCTTTGTAAAATATTACAAAGGACGTGACTTCGCTTTTGCAGCACTGCTCCCCAACGAAGGAGTTTCTGCCGACGAA
>CAKXIK010000026.1:0-4743 GCA_934875675.1 uncultured bacterium | reverse complement strand
CGACGAACTGGTTTCCACTCTCGATGGGGAAAAGTGGATTTCAATGTTGCAATCCATCAGTGATGAAAACGTGTCTGCTGCAATTCCCTTATTTACTGCAACAGACGCAATTGATTTGAAAGAACCTCTGCAACAAATGGGAATTCAAGATTTGTTCAGCAATGGCGCTAATTTGTCCCGCATGAGCAACCGCGATCTCATGGTTTCCGAAGCCAGACACAAAACCTATCTGACCGTTGACCAGATTGGAACGCGTGCAGGCGCTGTGACTGAAATCATTGCCAGTGACACCGCCGCTCCTTTGGAGCCAAAACAAGTAGTTCTGAATCGTCCTTTTATATATGCAATCATTGACACCAAAACGAATCTGCCGGTCTTTTTGGGTATATTGGAAAATCCAAATCAGCAGGAATCATAACAACAATGACCTCCAATCAGGAGAACCCGATTGGAGGTCATTGTTGTTTGGGCATCTTATGGCGCCGTTACACAAATTGCTGCAGCTGTGATATCATCATCATGTCCGTCAATCCGCTTAGCTTCTGCCTCTGCCACCACACGGTCGCAAAGTTCCTGCGGACTTCCCTTCCAGTTGCGCACCATGTCCTCCAGCCAATTTTCTCCACCCGAGATTGCGCCGTCGGAAACCATCAGCACCAAATCCCCCGGGGAAAGTTGTGCGGTACCGCGGGCAAATTTTACATCCTGCAAAATACCTGCCGGAAGAGATGCCAGGTCTACACGCGTTATCCGGCTGCCTCTGCGTAAAAAAGCTGCCGGAGCACCTGCCTTCATAAACTCCGCACGGCCGGAATAAAGATCGAGTCGGAACACATCCAGTGTGGCAAGGCTTTCATCCCCTGATTTGATATACAGCGAAGAATTAATAATGCGCAGCGCTGCGTCATAGCCGATTCCCGCCGAAACCAGTCTGGAAAGAATCCCGCACGCCATGGTCGAATCCACTGCCGCACGACCTCCGCTTCCCATCCCGTCACTGAGTGCTGCAACTGCACCTCCGGTACCATCTGAAAAGAACTCGTAATGGTCGCCGCACAGAGATGCCCCTGCACAAACATGCTGTGCACACCCGGTTTCCACTCCAAGTGACGGCTGCTCGTTGAGCACAATGCGCAGCGTATCTCCCGCGGTAGAAATTACAGCAGGGCCAAAACGCCGGCCGCAAAGCTTCCCCAGTTCGCGCTGTAATGCGTTTTTGTCCGGCAGACCCTTGCGCGTTCCTGTCACGATCTCTACGGACATTCGCCCGCTTATCTCCTGACGGCAAGATACATCCGCCGTGTCAAATCCATGTTTGCAGAGGAATTCTTCAATCTGTTGTGCCGATTCACGGTCAAACAGAGATTTATCGCGATAATCCGCGGCAAGATCGCGCAGCATTTCGCTGACACCAAGAAACTGGGATCCTACGACGGCACGGATTTCGCTGACGCGGCGTTCTGCAGCCTCTCCTGCATGAAAGTCCTCATAGGAGGCAGTGATGGTTGCCGCCAGTTGATTGATTCGCGCACAGTTGGAACGGAACGGCTCAGGAAAATCATTACGACAAACATATCCACGTGACTGCAATGGCGCCGTCAATCCATTGAGAACCGCCATGGTGTCAGAATAGTTTTTTTCCCAGCACATTAACCGGAATCCGCAAGTGCGACAGGTTTCTTCTACTGCACTGTCATACACACCGGTTACAGTTGATTTGCCTTTTTTGAGCAATTTCCGGGAAAGCTCTTCCACGGATTGGGAAACCTGTGCAATTGCTTTGGAGGCAAAATCCAGCCGCATCACAACACTTCGGCGCAATGAATCAGCGGAAGGATCGGCAGCCGGAGCTAAAAAAAATGGTTTTGCGGCATTTTCCAGCCAGTTCTGCGGGATCAACAAAAACACTGCGGTTGCGATCAATGTTTCATACAGTGCCGTAATTGGTGCCGTTGTAACTGCCAAAACTGCCACTCCATTGGCAAGAACAAAAATTGCAGTGGAACCAAATCGTCCTAAAGGCGCAAAGCACCCTGCGATCAGCCCGGAAAACGCATAGGAAATCGGGAAATAGCCGGATGCACCGCTTGCAAGACTCATCATCATGCCGCATGCGGTTCCACTGATGCATCCCCCTGCCACGGAACCATAGGTTGCACAAAATAACACAACCATCATAGCAAGAATATTGCCCAACGAAATACCTGCCACTGAAATAGAGGAAAACGACAACAGAAAGATACCGCCTGTAACTGCCAGTCCCGCCATGGACTGCAAATCCAGCCCGCGTAAGCTTTGGTGCTCGTTGTAAACCTTTAGGGTTCGCCCGAAAAACCATGATGCACCCCCCGCAAGTAATCCTTCTGCCAAAATCATAAGCGGCGGAACCGTGGCAAGTATTCTTCCATTATTAATGAGAAAGCCTGTCCCTGCAACCGCGCCAAACGCAAGTATCGCCCCGAACATTGGATGTGCGCTTAGCTTTTTCCATTCGCTCAGTGTCCAGCGTACCGCTGCCACAATTGCCAATGCTGCGAGGCTTTGAAGCCGCCCCGACGAGACCGGAAACATCAACAGCCCCAAAACAGATCCGAGCAGAACCGGCAACAGCGCACCCCGGGGTGCAACTGCTGCAAGCGCTGCAGAGAATGGTGTGCATGCTCCAAAAATTTCTGCGCGGGAAAGTAAAATTCCCGATCCGAACCACCCCAATTGCTTTAGAAGTTTTTTGGTAACCTCTGCCGGCGGCAGCACATGTTCTGCGCGGCGCAATACTTTTTCGGCTCTGCCTTTCATTTTGATAACCATTCCTTTCCCACCGGGATTTTCCGATTTATTGGTAAATGAAATTTTTCCTTTGGAGTATGGGCAATTTCTTCCTTTAGTATACATAACTTAAATGGGAAACATTGTCATAAATTGGAATGATTATTAAGGTTCTTTTGTGAGAAAAAAGCAGATTAGTTGTATTTATTTGCAAATTCTGTATCATTCTCTTTAATTACGTCTCTTGATTCATCCATAAATAAGTAATTTTTTACTTTGAGCTTGTATTTTTTACCGTATCGAGCCCGCAAAATACAGACTTATTGTCTTTCAATTTATGATTCTATCATGCAGCCAGAGCGATTTTCGCACTTTACACCATTGAAAAGAACCGTGTGCTGTGCTATAATAAAAAATAATTTCTGTATATATCTGTACGGAATGTTTTGTACTTTTGGGGCTGATTTTGCTGCTTTTTAACCGCTGAAAATCGAAACCCGGAAGCACAAGTTGAAGAAACCTGCCAAGCAAAAAGTTGAGCAGGAAATTTGAATAAAAGGAATGATCGTCATGATGGAATATCAGTTTTCCGACCGCGTTCAAAGTTTGAAGCCGTCGGCAATCCGCGAAATTTTTAAATATGCCGCCGACCCGGCGGTGGTATCTCTTTCTGCAGGCAATCCTGCTCCGGAAGCTTTCCCCTCGGAACAGATTGCAGAGATATCCTCCCGCATTTTGCATGAACATCCGGTCGATGCATTGCAATACAGCTTGACAGAAGGCTATCCGGTTCTGCGGCAGACGATTCGCGATTACATGAAACGCACCCATAACATCGGCAGAGACTTTGACGATGTGCTGATTACATCCGGCGCACAGCAAGTGATGGACTTGCTGACAAAATCCATGTGCAACTCCGGTGATGTGATTCTGTGTGAAGCCCCCAGCTTTGTAGGTTCACTCAATACCTTTCGTTCCTATCAGGTAAAACTGCACGGTATTCCGATGGACAGCGACGGTATGAATATGGATGCGCTGGAAAAGGCATTGCAGCAGGAAAAGCATGTAAAATTTATTTACACGATTCCGAATTTTCAGAACCCCACAGGAAGAACCATGAGCCTTGCCAAACGTCATCGCTTGTATGAGCTTGCCAAGCAGTACCAGGTATTGATTCTGGAGGACAACCCCTACGGCGACCTTCGTTTTGCCGGTGAGGACTTGCCGAGCATTAAATCCTTTGACGAGGACGGCATCGTTGTTTACGCCGGAACCTTTTCCAAAGTAATTGCCCCTGGCATCCGCGTAGGATTTGCACTGCTTCCCACGCCAATCATGAATAAAATGGTGGTTTGCAAACAAGGCGAGGATGTGCACACCAACATTTGGGCGCAGATGATCGTCAATGAATTTATGACCAAATATGACTACGATGCTCATTTGCTCTCACTGAAAGACCTTTATCGCAAAAAAGCTCAATTTACCATGAATTTGTTCGATCAATACATCATGCCAAAGGTTCAGTACGAGCCGATTCAGGGTGGCTTATTCATTTGGTGCACACTACCGGAAGGTGCAGATATGCCTAAATTCTGCAAAGAAGCGGTGCTTCGCAAAGTAGCAGTCGTTCCCGGCAATGCATTTTTAACCGACGAAAGTCAGCCTTGCCTTTCGTTCAGAACCAATTATACTACCCCGACGGATCAGCAGTTGGAAAAAGGCATCCGTATCCTTGGTGATTTGATTAATGAATGGTATTAATTTCACCTGAGCAATTCAAGCACCGGTGTATCCCTCCATTTGCAGGAAATGGAGGGATTTTTCATGAGATAGCTTAAGAAAGGATTATGTGTATGCCTATCAGTTACTTTCGCTTTGCTGTCGCTTGTAGTTGGTTACTTTCGTTAGTATTCGCGAGTGGACTCAATAACGGGTTATCACGCCATGAAGCTTCTTTATCTATCCACTTAACAAGAA
>CAKXIK010000025.1:2514-41577 GCA_934875675.1 uncultured bacterium | reverse complement strand
GAGCAATCACAAAACCATGCGTACACTTGGAGGAAAAAGTCCGCTTCAATTTCTCCAAGAAAAGCTGTCCGCGTGAAATGCGATTGTTACCATATCTCTTTTTTTCGGATAGATGGGTCATATCTATTTACAACGCAGAAATTGTATATGAGTTATACTCAATATCTCTTGAAAAATATTATTCATAATCACATAAAAGCAGGACTGAGCGGCTCTGCTTTTGTTTTTCATTCAGGCAATACAAAAATCGCATGTTTTTTGTTTTCTTCGGTTTATTTATAGATCTGTTTCATTTCAAACGCGTTTATAAATTTTAAAATTGATTCCAATTTTTTAAAAGTAAAAAATATGCGTCCTGCCCGGAGATAAAAACGGGCAAGACGCATCCAATATTTGAAACGTATTAATTGTTATTCCTCACAGATAGAGGAAAGCCCAAAGTGCCAGCAGGGCTCTTTTTCACGCATTGTCCAGAGACCGTTTGTAAAATCCGGAACCGCTTGCGGTAAACCAGTTGCGATAGATTGTTCGGAGAGCGGTGTGATTGCCATCCAGGCTGCCATATCGTACACATCCACCGGCATTGGACGGTTCTCCTCGATTGCAGTAAAAAATGCGTCAAACTCCAGCCAGTCCATTCCACCGTGACCGCCGCGAACGCCATCCTCCAGATTTTTGCGCCAAATCGGATGTTCGTATTCCTTGCGATATTCCTCAATGTTGTTCCACATCGGTTTCCAGTCAAAGTCATATTGATTATGTACGCCGTCAAGGAAGATGGAACGGGTATCTTCTGTAAACATGCCCTTTGTACCGCGCACTTCGAATCCACGGGAATAAAAACGCGGCAAAGTGGTGTCCAGCGTGAGCACAATAGTTTCACCATGGGCACATTTGATAACCGTGGTTATAATATCTCCCTGTGCAAACGGGAAGTTGGTGATATCATAATCATTTCCCTTTTCGCGCTGCAGAAATTCGTTCAGGCCGGCGGCGCGGGAAGCAGTAGAGGTAAGAGATATCATACGGTTGCCGCGGTTAATATTTAAAATTTTTGCAATCGGTCCAAGCTCATGTGTGGGGTAATTTTCACAATTGCGGTTCATGTAATTGCGCAGACGGTAATGACGGTTTTCGCGCCCGAATGAAATTTCGTCACGCAAATCGTGATGATATCCGCCCTGACAGTGAATAATAGAACCGAGCGCGCCTTTTTTGGACATGTTCAGTGCCATCAGTTCTTCCCGACCGTAACAGCAATTCTCCATCATCATGCAGGGAGTCCCTGTTTGCTCCTGTGTTTTTACAAGCTCCCAGCAATCTTTAACGGAGTATGCCCCGCCGACTTCGCAGCCTACAATTTTTCCGGCACGCATTGCTTCTATAGCAATCGGAATATGTGCCTCCCATGCAGCAGGAATTACAACTGCTTCCACAGATTCCATCTGAAGAATTTCGTGATAATCACGGTGGAGTTCCGGTGTAATACCGGAAATTTCTTCAACTGCCTTGGCGGCATCTTCCATACGATCCTGATACAAATCGCTTAATGCGATAACTTCCACATTTTCACGGGGAAGAATTGCATCCTTTAAAAGTCCGAGTCCGCGCCCGCCAAGACCGATAACGCCAATTTTAATTTTTCTCATAATGATGACCATTCCTTTCTGCCCGGCTGCCTGCCGCCAAAAGTTAAGGGTAATTCTTTTTTTATTATAGCCTGAGCAGAGACGCTCCGCAATGCATGGATTGCTGATAAACATGGACAAATCGACGATCTGAAAAAAACGCAATCTCGATTAGCGGATTTTAACAAAAAAACAAAAAATACGTTTTATTTCGAATAAAACCTGAAAAAATTCAGAATTTCAGAACAAAATAGCACAAGGATGCAGAAATCTTGCAAAGTGTAATGATGTGTAAAAACAAAGGAATTTTAGGGATTTCAGACGAATAAAATCCCTTATTTTTACTCAATGATTGTTAATTATTTACCAATATTTCGTTGATTTGTGTATTATCCTGTAAAAATACCCGATTGTACGCAAATCTTTTTCCATGTTGCTTTCTTGAAAAAAACAACAAAAAAAAGTATAATAGTATTGTTTTTCGTTTACACTGCGCAGAGAACAATGCAAGTGCAGTTCCGGCTGATTGGTCGGAAAGGGAAAACGGCGCGGGAGTGCCCGCAGGAAAGGATGATTCTTACCATGGCGTCAGACGCGATCGAACAGATTCGCAGTGCAGAACAGCAGGCGGCTCAGATTGAACGTGACGCGGAGGCAGAAAAGGTGCGCATTTTGGATGAAGCGCAGCTCTCCGCCGCACAGATGCTCCGGGAAGCCCGTGAAGAGGCAAAACGCAAGGGTGCGATGCAGGTGAAGCAGACGGCAGAGCAAGCTGCACGGCAGAGCACAAAGTCCGGGCAGGAGGCACTGCATCGGCAGGAAATCTTTTTGGCCGATGCGGAAAAAAACCGTGCGGCTGCAGTCCGTGCGGTGATGGATGTCATCGGGTTGTTTTAATTCAGAAACTATGAGTTATGATTAATTAGAAAAGGAGGTGACGCGGCAGATGGCAGTCATTCCAATGAAAAAAATGACACTCTTTGCGCTGAAACGAGACCGTAAGAAGCTGTTGGAGTTTTTGCAGCGGCGCGGCGTTGTGGAAGTGACTAATGTGGCGCTCAGCGATGACTTGTTCCAAAAGGCAGATAGTTCCCGCCAGTTTGCGCATTTCGACCGTTGCCAGAATACGGTGCGTCAGGCACTGGAACAGCTCGATCATTATGCGCCGGAAAAAAAGTCGATGCTCAGTACGCTGCAAGGTAAACCGGAGCTTTCGCGGGCGGAATATGATGAACAGGTGCAGACACACGAAGAGGCTATTACCGCCGCCCGCCGCATGGTTGCACTTTCCCGTGCGATTGCGGAAGCAAAGGCAGAGCAAACCCGGTTGGAAACCCAATCGGCAGCGTTGAATCCATGGCTTTCACTTGATATTTCAATGAGATTCCGAGGGACAAGACTTACCGTTGCATTGATTGGAACGATTCCGGAAGCGGTCGATCTGGAAGGATTGCTTCGTTTTCTTGCGCAGGAAGCGCCGGACGCTGCGGTGCATGCCGAAATTTTGAGTACTTCACCGGATCAGACATGCATTTTTGTAGTTTGCCTGAAAGATAAGGCTGCTGCGGTAGAAAATTCATTGCGTGCACATGGATTTTCTTTGCCGGCATCCCCCACAAAGGTGTCTCCGGCGGAAACGATGGCAAAATACCGCGCACGGATTGATGAACTTTCCGCACAGATTACAAAAAGCGAGGAAGAAATCATTTCCTTTGCGCCCATGCGGCCACGAATTGAGTTTCTTGCCGACTATTACATGATGCGTCGCGAAAAGTATCAGGTGATCGACAAGCTTTCTCAGACAAAAAACGCGTTTGTGCTGCAGGGCTACGTTCCCGCGCCGGCACAGCAGCAGGTGGAGCAGGATTTGGCTCCTTTCTGTGCGGCAGTTGAATTTGAAGATCCGGCAGAAACAGAACAGCCACCGGTGCTTCTTCATAACAACCGATTCACCGAGCCGGTGGAGGGTGTAATTGAAATGTACAGCATGCCTGGCAAAAAGGATATTGACCCCACCTCTGTGATGGCAATATTCTATTATATTCTCTTTGGCATGATGCTTTCTGATGCAGCCTACGGAATTTTGATGGCAATTGGCTGCTTTGTGGTTGTAAAAAAGTTCCCGAAGATGTCCGCTTCACTGCAGAAAACCATGCGCATGTTTATGTGGTGCGGTGTTTCCACTGCAATTTGGGGTGCGCTGTTCGGCGGATGGTTCGGTGATGCGCCGACCGTCATTGCAAAAACCTTTTTCCACACCGATTTTACCGTTCCTGCGCTGTGGCTCGTTCCGCTGGAAGACCCGATGACGCTGTTGATGGCATCCTTTGTGATTGGTATTCTGCACTTGTTCACCGGACTTGGTATTCAGTTCTATCAGCTTTGGAAGCGGGGAGATAAAGCCGGTGCAATTTACGATGTCGGTTTGTGGTATGGTTTGCTGATCGGGCTGGTGGTCTGGCTGACCAGTACGGACATGCTTCGTTCGATGGCAAATCTCACCTTTACTATTCCGGTGCCGGTGGTGACGGCGGCAAAGATTCTGGCAGGGCTTTCTGCCATCGGAATCATTGCAACGGCCGGAAGAGAATCCCGCGCACCATTCAAGCGGCTGCTCAAAGGACTCTATGGTCTCTATGGCGTCACCAGCTACCTCAGTGATGTGCTTTCCTATGCACGTCTGTTGGCGCTGGGACTTGCCACCGGTGTTATCGCATCGGTTATCAATCAGATGGGCTCCATGGTTGGCGATTCGGTCTTTGGTGTGATTGTATTTATTCTGGTGTTTATCGGCGGTCACTTGTTTAATCTGGCTATCAACCTGCTGGGTGCCTATGTGCATACCAACCGGTTGCAATATGTCGAATTTTTCGGCAAGTTCTATGAAGGCGGCGGCGAAAAATATACCCCCTTTGCCGCAAACACAAAGTTCTTTACTATTAAGGAGGAAATTTAACAATGAATGATTTTGGACTTGTTTTCGCTCTGACCGGCACCGTTTTGGGTGCGCTTCTTCCCGGAATCGGCTCAGCAATCGGCGTTGGAATGGGCGGCGAGGCAGCTGCCGGTGTTGTCACAGAAGATCCTTCCAAATTCAGTAAGGTGCTGATTTTGCAGCTGCTCCCGGGTACCCAGGGCATTTACGGTCTGCTGCTCGGCTTTATCATGCTTTCCGGCATTGGTGTGCTGGGCGGTGGCTATGCTGCCGGCAGCATGACGATTGCAAAAGGTTTGATGTATCTGGCAGCTTCTTTGCCGCTTGCCATTGTTGGTCCGTGGTCTGCCATTCGCCAGGCTCGCGCTTCTGTTGCCAGTATCAATCTGGTTTCCAAGCGCCCCGATCAGTTTGGTAAATCCATGCTGTTCCCTGCAATGGTTGAAACATACGCCATCTTTGCATTGCTGCTTTCCATTCTTGCCGTTACCGGCATCAACAGCCTTGCAATGTAACTTGCAGGTTCCCAGAAGCGATCAACGCAGCCTGATGCTGCTTTGCTGCAAAGCAGCAGGGGCTGATGCGAAAGGAATGTTTGATTTTCATGAGCGGATTGGAAAAAATCGTAGAACAGATTATCAGCGAGGCCAAAACAACAGCAAAAAAGATTATTGACGAAGCAAACACCGAAGCTGCACAGATTTCCCAAGCCGCCAAGGCGGAAAGCGAAAAAGAAGCAGCTCGGCTGTTGGCCGATGCTGCAAAAAACGCCGAGACCGCGCAAAAGCTGGCGGATTCCGCGGCAGAAATGGATGCCAGGCGTACACTGCTCGCTGCAAAACAGCAGTTGATCGGCAGTGTGATTGAAGAAGCGAAAACAGCGCTCACTGCACTGCCGGACGACGAATATTTTGCGATGATTCTCCGCTTGGCAAAAAAGAATGCTCTTCCGAAGGAGGGCGAGCTTTTTCTTTCCCAAAAGGATCTCGACCGGCTGCCGGTGGGGTTTGAAGAGCGATTGAATGAGGCGCTTGCACCGCAGGGTGCTTTGTTGCACATTTCCAAACAAACGCGCCAACTGGACGGCGGTTTTCTGCTGGTCTACGGCGGAATTGAGGAGAATTGCTCGTTTTCCGCGTTGTTTGACGCGCAGAGGGAAGCTCTGCAGGATCAGGTGCACAAGATTTTGTTTGCCTGATGCGATGATTTTCCGGCAAAAAAGGAGGAATTCCCATGCGCGAAACCGATTATGCATACGCGGTAGCGCGGATTCATGCCAATGAATCAAAATTGCTGACCCGGCATGATGCAGATGCGCTGCTCGCTTGTGAAACGGCGGAGGACTGTCTGCGCACACTTTCTGACCGCGGTTATAATACCGAACTGCCCACCGAAGAAATGCTTTCGGCGGAGCTGGCAAAGGCGTGGGCACTTGTGCGCGAGATTGCGCCGGAGCCGTCCGTATTTAACGTATTGCTCTGTAAAAATGATTATCATAATTTAAAGGCTGCGATCAAAGGGGTTGTGACCAACAACGACTGCGCCCGGCTTTTTGTGACGCAGGGTCTGGTTGATCCTGCTGTGATGAAGGCAGCAGCAGAGGCAAGAGATTTTTCTGCCTTACCGGAGGAAATGCGAGCTCCGGCAGAGGAAGCCATGACGGTACTGCTGGAAACACAGGACGGTCAGCTTGCCGATGTGATTCTGGACAAAGCAGCGCTTGACGCAATTCTCGCGGCAGGAAAGGTCAGCGGTTCGCCATTTTTGGCTGACTACGCCGAACTGACGGTTGCGATGACCGATGTCAAAATTGCGCTGCGTGCGGCGCGCACCGGCAAAAATATTCAATTTTTGAAACGTGCGCTGGCGCCCTGTGACACGTTTTCGGTGGAAGCACTTGCCGAAGCGGCAGCACAGGGCACCGATGCAGTGACCGAGTTCCTTTCCAAAACGCAGTTTTCCGGTGCCGCAGAGGCGTTGGCAAAGTCGCTTTCCGCATTTGAAAAATGGTGTGATAACCGTGCGATTGAATCGCTTTCCGGCGCAAAAACAAAGCCTTTTGGAGTCGAGCCCCTTGCGGCCTATCTGCTTGGCAAAGAAAATGAGGTAAAGACCGTGCGCATCATTCTTTCCGGCAAGCACAATGCACTGCCGGACGATGTGGTAAGGGAACGCATCCGTCAGCTGTATTGAGGCGATTTTGCAGCAACAGCTTGAATTGCACAGGAAAGGAATGAACATCGCTTATGGTCAAAATTGGCGTGATCGGCGACCGCGACAGTATTTATGGCTTTGCGGCGCTTGGTTTGGATATTTACCCAGTGGAGGATGCAAAGGAGGCAGGCGATCTACTGATGCATCTGGCGGACAACGAGTACGGTGTGCTTTATGTGACTGAAAAGCTTGCTTCTCAGCTTGGGGCAGAGCTTGAGTTGCTTTCGCAGCGAACGCTGCCCGCGGTAATTCCGATCCCGGGCGTTTCGGGAAATACGGGAATTGGAATGGCAAATGTGAAAAAATCGGTGGAACGCGCCGTCGGATCCGATATTCTGTTCGGCAGCTGACGCAGCTTTCGCCGTTATCCCATTGCAAGTAACGGACGGGAAGTGCCCTGTGGCGCCGCCCGGTTGAAAGGAATGGTACCAACAAAATGAGCAACGGAACCATCAAAAAGGTTGCGGGTCCTCTGGTAATTGCCGAGGGGATGCGTGACGCAAATATGTTCGACGTGGTGCGCGTGAGCAAGGAACGCTTGATCGGTGAGATCATTGAAATTCACGGCGGCGACGCATCCATTCAGGTTTATGAAGAAACCTCGGGTCTTGGTCCGGGCGAACCGGTGGAATCTACCGGAATCCCGCTGAGCGTGGAGCTTGGGCCGGGCTTGATTTCCTCCATTTTCGACGGCATTCAGCGCCCTCTTGAGGAAATTTATAAGCTTTCCGGCACCAACCTGCACCGCGGAATTGAGGTGCCGTCACTAAAGCGTGATGTCAAATGGCATTTCGTGCCGGTCATGAAGGCGGGCGACGACGTTGTTGCGGGCGATATCATCGGAACCGTGCAGGAAACGGAAATTGTTTCCCACAAAATCATGATTCCGCAGGGTGTCATCGGTAAAATTGTCGCTATCACAGAGGGTGACTATACCGTAACAGAGCCGGTTGCCGTGGTGGAAACCGTAAACGGTGACAAGCGCGAGATCACGCTGATGCAAAAGTGGCCGGTTCGTATCGGCAGACCTTATCAGCAAAAGCTTTCCCCAACTATGCCGCTGGTGACGGGGCAGCGCGTTATTGATACGCTCTTCCCGATTGCCAAGGGCGGTGTGGCAGCGGTTCCGGGGCCGTTCGGCAGCGGAAAAACTGTTGTGCAGCATCAGCTGGCAAAATGGGCTTCGGCGGATATCGTGGTCTACATCGGCTGCGGCGAACGCGGAAACGAAATGACCGACGTTCTCAATGAGTTCCCTGAGCTGGTTGATCCAAAAACGGGCTATTCCCTCATGAAACGTACCGTGCTGATTGCCAATACCTCCGATATGCCGGTTGCCGCGCGTGAGGCTTCTATTTACACCGGTATTACGATTGCAGAATATTTCCGTGACATGGGCTACACCGTCGCTTTGATGGCAGACTCGACCTCTCGTTGGGCAGAGGCATTGCGTGAAATGTCCGGTCGACTGGAAGAAATGCCCGGCGAAGAAGGATATCCTGCATACCTCGGCAGCCGTCTTGCTCAGTTTTACGAGCGTGCCGGTCGTGTCAAGGTGCTGGGCAGTGATGGACGAGAGGGTGCGCTTTCCGTTATCGGTGCGGTTTCCCCTCCCGGCGGCGATATTTCCGAACCTGTTTCGCAGGCAACGCTGCGTATCGTCAAGGTATTCTGGGGATTGGATTCCAACCTGGCATATAAGCGTCACTTCCCGGCAATCAACTGGCTGACCAGCTATTCGCTTTACAGCGATACGTTAGCGGCATGGTTCAACGGCAATGTGGAAGAGGACTGGATGGAGCTGCGCGCCCGCGTGATGCGCATGCTGCACGACGAATCCGAGCTGGAGGAAATCGTAAAGCTCGTTGGTATGGATGCGCTTTCTGCGCCGGACAGACTCAAGCTTGAGGCAGCCCGTTCCATTCGTGAGGACTTCCTGCATCAGGATGCCTTCCACGAGGTGGATACCTTTACGCCATTGGTTAAGCAGGCGATGATGATGAAGCTGATTCTGCGCTATTATGACGAAGCCTCTGCCGCGCTGGAAAAAGGAATCTCGGTGGATACGCTTGTGAAGCTGCCGGTTCGCGAACGCATCGGTCGCTTTAAATATGTGGATCCGGCTCAAATTTCCGAAGAATTTGACGCCACCGTTTTGCAGCTGCAAAAAGAAATTGACGCAGCAGGCGCAAAGGAGGAATTTTGATGCCGAAGGAATACAGAACCATACAAGAGGTTGCGGGCCCGCTGATGCTGGTGCGCGGCGTTGAAGATGTCACGTATAATGAATTGGGCGAAATTGAGCTGTTCAGCGGTGAAAGACGCCGCTGCAAGGTGCTGGAAATCAACGGAAGCAACGCGTTGGTGCAGCTGTTTGAAAGCTCTACCGGTATCAATCTTTCCAACAGCAAGGTGCGCTTTCTCGGTCGCACCATGGAGCTGGGTGTTTCAGAGGATATGCTCGGCCGCGTGTTTGATGGTTTGGGTAACCCGATTGACGGTGGCCCCGAAATTTTGCCGGACGCGCGCATGGATATCAACGGCACGCCAATGAATCCCGCCGCCCGCAACTATCCGCAGGAATTTATTCAGACGGGTATCTCTGCAATCGATGGCTTGAATACACTCGTCCGCGGACAAAAGCTGCCGATCTTTTCTGCCAGCGGCTTGCCGCATGCACAGCTTGCCTCACAGATTGCACGTCAGGCAAAGGTGCGCGGAACGACAGAGCCGTTTGCGGTTGTGTTTGCCGCAATGGGCATCACGTTCGAGGAATCCAACTTCTTTGTGGAAAGCTTTCGTGAAACGGGTGCGCTCGACCGCACCGTCATGTTTGTGAATCTGGCAAACGATCCGGCAATTGAACGAATTGCAACACCGCGTATGGCGTTGACTGCCGCGGAATACCTCGCATTCGAAAAAGGAATGCACGTGCTCGTCATTATGACGGATATCACCAACTACGCCGATGCCCTGCGTGAGGTTTCTGCCGCGCGCAAGGAGGTTCCCGGTCGCCGTGGATATCCGGGCTATATGTACACCGACCTTGCCTCTCTTTATGAGCGCGCCGGCCGATTGAAGGGAAAGCCGGGCAGCATTACGTTGATCCCGATCCTGACCATGCCGGAAGACGATAAGACACATCCGATTCCCGACTTGACCGGATATATCACCGAGGGGCAGATCATCCTCAGCCGTGAGCTCTACCGCAAGGGTGTCACACCGCCAATCGATGTTCTGCCGTCCCTTTCCCGGTTGAAGGATAAGGGAATCGGCGAGGGCAAAACCCGCGCTGACCACGCCAACACGATGAATCAGCTCTTTGCCGCCTATGCCCGCGGCAAGGATGCAAAGGAGCTCATGGTGGTGCTTGGCGAGGCTGCTCTTACCGATATTGACAAGCTCTATGCCAAATTTGCAGACGAATTTGAAAACGAATACGTTTCGCAGGGATATGGTGCCAACCGCAGCATTGAAGATACGCTCCGCATCGGCTGGAAGCTGCTTTCCATTCTGCCGCGCGGCGAGCTCAAGCGAATCAAGGATCAATTCCTCGATCAATATTACGGAAAAATCGAAGAATGAGTGCATCATCCATGCCTGGCTTGATGCAGCACAAAAATCGATCAAACCGAATGAAAGGGGGAATTTCCTTTGGCAACCCAGAATGTCAATCCAACCAGAATGGAATTGACAAAGCTTAAAAAAAAGCTTGCAACCGCAATGCGCGGCCACAAGCTGCTGAAAGATAAGCGCGATGAGCTGATGCGTCAGTTTCTGGACATTGTGCGGGAGAACAAGGCATTGCGCGAACGTGTGGAAACCGCAATTCGACAGGCAAACAAAAGCTTTGTGCTGGCGCGCGCCGTGATGCAGGACGAAACGCTTTCCACCGCGTTGCTTGCCACAAAGCAGGAAGCGATGCTGGAGGTTTCCACCCGCAACGTGATGAGTGTGGATATTCCGGTGTTCACCGCAAAAACAAAAACGCCCAACCCAGCGGATATTTATTCCTATGGCTTCGCGTTTACCTCTGCGGATTTGGATAGTGCAATTTCCGAACTTTCGGATTTGCTGCCCGACTTGCTCAAGCTTGCCGAACGCGAAAAATCCGCACAGCTGCTTGCCTCCGAAATCGAAAAAACACGCCGCCGCGTGAATGCGCTTGAGCATGTGATGATTCCGGATACACAGGCGAAAATTAAGATGATTACCATGAAGCTGGACGAAAACGAGCGCAGCACACAGATTCGCCTGATGAAGGTGAAAGACATGATGCTTGCTCAAGCCCATCATTATGACAATCCGCTTGAAGGTTGAGTCTTCAGAAAAGATAGGAATGTCTCAAATGATTTGAAACCGGAGCAGTTGTGGCTGCTCCGGTTTTTTGTTCAATATCAATACATCCGAAGAAACAAAAAAAACCGCCCCTGTATTGGGCGGCTTTCAAAAAGAGGAAAGGAGAAAAGAATGAAAAGAGGAGGAATAAAAAACAGTTTCAGCTTCGGGAACGTCCCTGCTCGTTCTCTCTTGCTGTGATTATAGTATAGTTCAATATTGTGTGGCTTATTTGTGCCAAATAAGAACAATTGGATAAAAGAATATGAATGAATTATTTCTAATGATTCCTATTTTGTGACCAAAGATGAAAATAATGGCGAAACAGCTGTATTTTCGCTAAAAAACCAAAAAACAAAGGCTTAAGAATTTTGAAATCCAAATATAAAACTTATTTCTGTTCGGGAGTGGAAGAGTCTTTGGATGCTTCGCGTTCCAGTTCACCGGTGCCGCCTTCCACAACCCCTTTGTGGTGAAGTACTGCGCCGATGGTGCCAAAAAAGCATTTTACATCAAATCCAAAGCTCAATTGCTGCACATATTCCCCGTCCAGCTTCGCCTTTTCCTCAATCGGCAGCTCGTCGCGTCCGTTAATCTGAGCCCAACCGGTCAGCCCGGGGCGAACGTCATTTGCACCGTATTTTTCGCGTTCGGCAATCAAATCATCCTGATTCCAAAGCGCAGGACGCGGACCGATAATTGCCATTTGTCCGGCTATAATATTCAAAATCTGAGGAAGTTCATCCAGAGAGGTTTTGCGCAGAAATTTACCCACACATGTAATATACTGATCTGGATTTTCCAGCATGTGCGTTGGCATGTCGTGCGGCGTATCAATGCGCATCGTGCGGAATTTTAAAATCGGGAAAAGCTTTTTATGAATGCCTACCCGCTTTTGACGAAAGAGCACGGGACCTCTGGAATCGACCTTAATAGCAATAATCAGAACAAGAAAAATAGGGGATAATACAATCAATCCCAAAAGGGAAAGGATAAAATCCAAAATGCGTTTGATACCGTTTTGATACACAGCAGTCGCTCCGTTCTTATCTGTTTTGGGTGAAAAATTAACCGACATCTTCATCCGCCGAGCCGTCTTCAGCAGTTTCCTGCTCACGCAGTTCCGCTTCGCGACGGGCGTTGACTTCCTCCGGTGCGTGGAAGGTGGGAACCAGTTTGCTGATTTCAGCACGAATATCAACCGTGTCATTCATCATGATCGAGCGCAAATGCTCCAGTCCGGATTCATACTCGGCTTCATTAAATTCAATCGGGTGACCAATGTGAATTAACTTGTTTGGTGTGGTGGACATGCCCTCTTCGTCCATCAAAAGCTCTTCATAAAGCTTTTCTCCGGGTCGCAGACCGGTAAATTCGATATCGATATCAACATATGGCATATGACCGGAAAGACGAATCAGGTTCTCGGCAAGGTCAAGAATACGCACAGGCTTACCCATATCAAGCACAAAGATTTCGCCGCCTTTGGCCAGTGCTCCCGCTTCCAGAACCAGAGAAACTGCTTCTGGAATCGTCATGAAAAAGCGGATGATATTCGGGTCTGTTACAGTGACAGGACCGCCCTTTTCAATTTGGCGCTTGAACAGAGGAATGACGCTGCCGTTGCTGCCCAACACGTTGCCAAATCGAACGGCAACATAATCGGTTTTGGAGCGGCCGTTATACATCTGGATGATCATTTCGCACATGCGCTTGGTAGCACCCATTACGTTGGTTGGATTGACAGCCTTGTCCGTCGAAATCATTACAAAGCGTTTGACACCCCATCTGTCCGCAGCCTGTACGGTTTTCAGCGTACCGAACACATTGTTCTTAATTGCTTCGTTGGGGCTGACTTCCATCAGAGGAACATGTTTATGTGCCGCAGCGTGATAAACAATATCCGGGCGGTAGGTTTCCATCACAGAGTTAATGCGTTTGGTATCGCGCACAGATCCGATGAGGGCAATCAGGTTCAGATCGGGATGATTGAGCTTCAATTCGTTTTGAATATCGTAGGCATTGTTTTCGTAAACATCAAAAATAATCAGCAGCTTGGGTCCATACTGCGCAATCTGCCGGCAAAGCTCGCTGCCAATGGAACCGCCGCCGCCCGTAACCAACACGGTTTTGTCATGCACATAATTCATAATGTTGGAAAGATCAACGCGTACCGGCTCACGACCAAGCAGGTCTTCAATTTCCACATCACGCACCGAACCGATTTTGATTTCACCGTTGAGCAGCTGATAAACACCGGGCAGTGTTTCCAGCTTGCATTGGGTTTCCTTACAGATGTTCAGAATAGCCGCCCGATCTTCCAGCGTAGCCGTGGGGATGGCAAAAATAATCTCATTTGCATTCGTTTCCATCGCAGCTTGTTTGATCATGTCGCGTCCGCCAAAAATCCGAATGCCGTGAATATACTGCCCGATTTTTGCAGGAGAATCATCAATGACGGCAACAACGGAGCAATTATTGAGGTAACTGCTTGTGCTGATTTCGCGGATCAGCACATCGGCTGCCTCGCCTGCTCCAATGACCATAATGCGCCGTTCCGGAGTGGGTAAGGGAGTACTTTCATCGGAAGAGCCGGGATTCTGCATACGGCGTGCCGCGCGATAAACAAAACGCGTTCCGATCGTGAGCAGCGTAAGCACAAAACCGAAAACAATATAACAACTGCGGGGAAGCGGCATTTTCAAAAGTGTGCTGCCGATGAAGTGCACAACGGAGGAAACACCGCAGGCAAAAACAACAGAATAAGCTTCATCAAAGCTGGCATACTGCCAAAGGCTGTTGTAAAGCCGAAACAGCCCAAAGATCAGAATTGTCAAAACCGTATTAATTGGAATGTATTGCAGAAAGTTCTGCAAAAACGGTGAATGAATCGCGTTGAAATTCATTTCAAAGCGCAAAAAAAGCGCCAGAAACGACGCCAGATTGATGCAGACGATATCACTGAGAAGAAGGCAAAACACACGGATCGCTTTCTCCTTTGAGAAATTCTTAAAAAACATAAAAAACTTCCTTTGTAATGTTATTTTTTGCAGACAGCACTGGCGATGCTCCATACGGCTTTGTATGAAGCAACAAAAAATAATGGGCTTTATTGTGAATCAATTCTGATAATTATATCATCTTCCCCTCTTTAAGTCAATTCATGGGGAAGCGCATTTCAGAAATTACGCAGAAAATCAGCGAAAAAAGGCGCTTTGATTTGCAAGAAAATAAAAACATTGCTAATTTACTCTCTTTTAACCATGAAATGCTTGAAAAACACGTTTTTTTCGCATATAATAAAGTCAGTTACTGACATATTTTTAACAAAGACGAGGTGCCATCTGAAATGAATTATTTGAACAAAAAAACGGTGGAAGACATCGACGTAAAAGGCAAACGCGTTTTGGTGCGTTGCGATTTTAACGTTCCGTTCGATGCCGAAGGCAACATCAGCGACCCCAAGCGTATTGATGAAGCGCTCAAAACGATTAAGTACCTGTTGGCGCAGAATGCCCGCGTTATCCTTTGCTCTCATCTGGGGCGTCCGAAGGGCGAATTCAACATGAAATATTCGCTGGCTCCTGTGGCCGCTTATCTGACGAAGGTTCTGGGTCAGGAAGTCAAAATGGCAAGCGACGTTGTGGGCGAAAGCGCACAATCCCTTGCAGCTGCACTCAAAGACGGCGAAGCGATGCTGATTGAAAACGTCCGTTTCCACAAAGAAGAGGAAAAGAACGATCCTGAGTTTTCCAAAAAGCTTGCCTCTCTTGCTGAAATTTACGTCAATGATGCATTCGGTACGGCTCATCGTGCTCACGCTTCCACTGCCGGTGTTGCAGATTACCTGCCGGCTGTGTGCGGCTATCTGATTCAGAAAGAAATTACCATCATGGGCGGCGCTCTGCAGGAGCCGAAGCATCCGTTTGTTGCCATCCTCGGCGGTGCAAAGGTTTCCGATAAGATCGGTGTTATCAACAACCTGATCGATAAGGTGGATACCCTCATTATCGGCGGCGGCATGGCATACACCTTCATGCGCGCAATCGGCAATTCCACCGGCACATCCATCTGCGAAGAGGACAAGCTTGATCTTGCCCGCGAACTGATGCAGAAAGCCCGCGAAAAGGGTGTCAGCTTCATTATTCCGGTTGACAACATCGTCGGTCGTGAGTATAAGAGCGATACGCCGTTTATGCGCATTTACTCTGACGCCATCCCGGACGGCTGGATGGGTCTTGACATTGGGCCGACCACTCAGGAGTTGTTCTCCAAAACATTGATCGGTGCCGGCACCGTTGTTTGGAATGGACCGATGGGTGTTTCCGAATGGGAAAACTTTGCAGGCGGTACGGTTGCAGTTGCAAAGGCAGTCGCTGACAGCGGCGCAATCTCTATCATCGGCGGCGGCGATTCTGCGGCTGCTGTTGAAAAGCTGGGTTTTGCTGAGAAGATGACCCATATTTCCACCGGCGGCGGTGCTTCTCTGGAATTCCTTGAGGGCAAAGTTCTGCCCGGCATTGCCTGCCTGAACGACAAAGACTAATTTTTCTGCAATATTAGCGGCACGGCGAAAAACCGTGCCGCCTTGTGCGTTTATTTTGATATTTTATTTTGGAGGAAGTTATTATGAATAAGACTCTTCGCCGCGCTATTATCGCAGGCAACTGGAAAATGAACAAAACTCCGGCAGAGGCCAAAGAACTGATTGCTGCCATTGCTCCGCTTGTGAAGAATGCAGACTGCGGTGTCATCACCTGCGTGCCGTTCGTTGATCTGGACGCTGCCTTGGCAACAGCTCAGGGCACAAACATTGAAGTGGGCGCAGAAAACTGCCATTGGGAAAAATCCGGTGCATATACCGGAGAAATTTCTGCGGATATGCTTGCTTCCATGAATGTGAAATATGTTATCATCGGTCACAGCGAACGCCGCACCTATTTTGGTGAGACCGATGTTACCGTCAATAAGCGTGTTCGTGCAGCCTTGGATGCAGGCCTTTCGGTCATTCTCTGCGTAGGCGAAACGCTGGATCAGCGTGAGCAGGGCATCACCGATGAGCTGGTTGCCATGCAGACCAAAATTGCACTGGGTGGCGTTTCTAAGGAAGAACTTGCCCGCATCATCATTGCTTATGAGCCGGTTTGGGCAATTGGTACCGGACGCACTGCAACCGCAGAACAGGCTAACGAAGTTTGTGCTGCCATTCGTGCCGTTGTGGCCAAGCTGTACTCGCAGGCGGATGCCGATGCGCTGACGATTCAGTATGGCGGTTCGATGAATGCTAAAAATGCTGCAGAGTTGCTTGCTCAGCCGGACGTTGACGGCGGACTCATTGGCGGTGCTTCTTTGAAGCCTGCTGATTTTGCTGCCATCGTAGAAGCTGCCAGCAAATAAATCATTCTGACAAGTGCGTGAAGCGCGTGTTACAGGAAACCGGAAATCAGGCGCAGAATTTGTGGAGCAGCCTAAGCTGTGACAGCGAATTCTGGCAAGTGCGTGAAGCGCGTCTTATAGGAAACCGGAAATCAGGCGCAGAATTTGTGGAGCAGCCTAAGCTGCGACAGCGAATTCTGGCAAGTGCGTGAAGCGCACTTTCGGAAAGGACGTATCTATGAAAAAACCATTGATTCTTATGATTTTGGATGGCTTTGGCTGTGGTCGCGATTATGCGGGTAATGCAATTAAAGCCGCCGAGAAACCGAATATTGAGCATATTTTTTCTACCAATCCGATCACACAGATCGGTGCTTCCGGCATGGATGTTGGTCTGCCGGACGGACAGATGGGAAACAGTGAGGTTGGTCATACCAATATCGGTGCAGGACGCATCGTTTATCAGGAACTGACCCGCATCACAAAATCCATTTCAGACGGCGATTTCTTCACGAATGAAGCCTTTCTTGCTGCAATGGAAAATTGCAAAAAAAATGGCTCGGCGCTGCACCTGATGGGGCTTCTCTCCGATGGCGGCGTTCACAGCCACAACCGTCACCTCTATGCACTTCTCGAGCTGGCAAAGCGCGCGGGTGTTGAGGAAGTTTATGTGCATTGCTTCCTCGACGGACGTGACGTCCCGCCGTCCTCTGGCAGGGATTTTGTTGCGGAGCTTGCAGCCAAAATGCAGGAAATCGGCGTTGGCAAAATTGCCACCGTGATGGGACGCTATTATGCAATGGATCGAGACAATCGTTGGGAACGTGTTGTGAAAGCGTATGATGCAATGGTGTTGGGTGAGGGCGTGCAAAACTCCGATCCCGTTGCCGCGGTGGCGGAATCCTATCAGAATAATGTTACCGATGAATTTGTTGTGCCGACTGTCTGCACGGCAAACGGCAAAATCAAGGCAAACGATTCCGTTGTTTTCTTCAACTTCCGCCCCGACCGTGCCCGCGAAATCACCCGCACATTTGTCGATCCCGACTTTTCAGGGTTTGAGCGCAAAAATGGATTCTTCCCGCTTTGCTATGTCTGCATGACCCAGTATGATGCAACGATGCCAAACGTACAGGTTGCATTCCATCCGCAGACGCTCAAAAACACCTTTGGCGAATATATTTCCGATAAGGGTCTGACCCAGCTGCGGATTGCCGAAACAGAGAAATACGCACATGTGACGTTTTTCTTCAACGGCGGTGTGGAAAAAACGTATCCCGGCGAAGATCGCTGTCTGATTCCGTCTCCGAAGGTTGCAACGTATGATATGCAGCCGGAAATGAGTGCTTATCAGGTTACCGATGCCGTTGTGGAACGTATTGAGAGCGGCAAATATGATGTGATCATTCTTAACTTTGCAAACTGTGACATGGTGGGGCACACCGGCGTGTTTGATGCCGCAAAGGCTGCGGTTGAAGCGGTAGATACCTGCGTAGGCCGTGTTGTGGATGCAATTACAAAAATGGACGGAGTTGCATTGATTACTGCCGATCACGGTAACGCGGACCAGATGTATGAAGAGGACGGTTCGCCGTTTACTGCACACACCACAAATCCCGTTCCGTTCTGCGTGGTCAATCATCCTTGCCAGTTGCGCCAAAATGGCCGCCTTGCTGACATTGCACCGACCATGCTGAAGCTTCTGGGAATGGAGCAGCCTGCCGAGATGAGCGGCGAAAGCATAATCCTGTAATTGGGTTTTGTAAACAATACGCATTTCTTTGGAAGCAGCGGATGAAATTTTCAAAAAATTGCATCACTCGAGACTTTCGTTGATCTTGTGCAAAGACTTTATTGAAAGCTATTTTGCATTCATACCGCTTCTGATCTGGAATGAATATTCAACTTTGCGCAGAGGGCACAAATTGCTTTCTGCGTTTTTTAAGCAAAAAATCCCGCATGCAATCAATTGATTACATGCGGGATTTTACAGTATTAAAATTACTTCATGTAAAGCTTGCGGTTCTCAGCAAGGATGCGATCACGCTCAAAATTACGCACACGCTGCATTGCTTCGCATGTTTTTGCCCATGTAACCGGTGCATTTTTCGCGGCATAATCATTTGATTCACTGCCGTAATAGCCCCAGGCAATAATGGTGCGTGCGCCTGCATCGTAAGCGGCTTCTGTGGCAGCCACAACATCCTCTTCCGCACCCCGCGGATTATTAAAGGTCTGAATCCAAATGTTGTGATCCTTATGGAACTGATCACTGACGCGGAGATTTTCTTTTGTACCCGTATAAACAAAATCGTAGACGTTTAAATCAGGATTCCGTTCTTTGGATCCAACCCAGTAGGGATCGGAGCCGATGTTGTCCATGTAAGGCAAACTGCACACACGGTCAACCACATCCAGACTCATGCCATAGGTGCCAAGCATGACGCAAACAACATTCTTCATGCCCTTGGAAGCACTGTATTCTGTCATCTCGCGGAAGTAATCCACGATCGAGTCAGTACCGAAAGCTGCGGCATCTGCATCCGAAATTTCGGGCATCGGACGGCCGTATTTTTCTTCAAACATTTTGCGGCAGCGCGGGCAGGTACAACCGTAATAGGTTTTGCCGTCCACCGTTTTTTCCGGCATGTGCGGTTCATCCCAGAAAATTGTTCTTCCGCCAATGAAATAGACGGTGTCGATCCATTCCTTGGTGAATTTGCGGAAATCGGGACTGTTGACACAAGCGTGAACGGGATCCATATCTCCGTTGGAAAGGTACATGTGGCTATCCGGATAATAAGCGAGGAAATGCGATTTGTCACCGGGAGGGCCTCCTAAACCCCAGTTATCGACCCAAACCTCAAGTCCAATGTCTTCCGACATTGCAATCATGTCCTTCATCACCATCTTGTGACGATCCCAGTCGGTGTGAGAAAACATGTGCACAACTAAATCCATTCCGTGAGTAGCCATATCGAGTAGATCTTCACGAGCGTGGTGAGGCATGCGGTTGCCATGGTATGCGGCGCCGAGACGCAGTAAATTTTGCTGCATTTGAAAATTCCTCCCTAAATTTATCATTTCATCTTCTGCCAAAACAGAAGAATGATTGCAAAAAATAAAAGGGTTCAATCAAAGAGATTAATTTATTCACATTAGATTAATTTATTCACATTATAAATAAATAACAGATGCAAGTCAACTGATCCCAAAAAATATTATCTATTTTAAAAAATTTGTAATATTTATTAATTAAAAATAGTCCAATTAAAAAATTGAGTGATCAAAAAGTATCTTTGTAAAAAATAAAGAAAAAAGTTACGAAATAATTTTTACATTCAGATGGGATTTAAAGGAAACGCTGCAGCAAAGCAACGACCGGGATCTCTTGCAGATTTTTTTCTCCGGCAGTATAATATCATTAAACTGGAAATTGTCTGGTGGTTTGCAAAAAAGGAATGATAAACAAACATGGATGATTTGACAACTTACACGTGGAAAAAAGACGTTGCAACATATGAATTGGATCGAGAAAACAGGCTGCGCCTTTCTGCTATTTTGCGATTAATGCAGGAATCCGGAGACCGGCAGACTGCACAGGAAGATATCCCTTACGAAGAGGTTGTGCAGAAGGTCTGTATGGTGCTGATTTCACGCTCATCGGTGGTGGTGCACCGTTATCCGACAGCACGGGAAGAACTTACGCTTACCACTTTGCAGCGTGCAGTGCGAGGTGTACGGATGTATCGTGATTTTATTTTTCGCGTTGGGGATGAAATGGTTGTGGAGGCAACGAACGAGTATTTTTGTGCCGATCTGAAAACAAGGCGTGTGATTCGGCCGGATGTTTATCTCAACTCTAATTTTAAAATGAATCAGGAATATGTTCCCGGCAATCCGCAGCCGAAGCGAATCGTTTTACCGGAACAAATGAATTTTGCGGGAGAACGTACGGTATATGATTCCTTTGTAGATAATAACGGGCACATGAACAATTCATGGTACTGTGATTTTGCACTTGATGCGTTGCCGGAAGAGCTGCGTAAAAAACCGGTCAGAACTCTGTTTACCAACTATATTCATGAGGCTCTTCCGGGCAGTACACTTTCACTTTATACCGCACAACAGGGTGATTCGGCGTTTGTGCGCGGCAATTTGGGTGAAGAGCAAAGTTTTGCGGTGGAGATCGGATTTTAAGACTTTTTGAATTTAAAGCGAGGGTGGATGGGTTGATGAAATATCCTTATGGCAAAAATATTTTAATTACCGGTGCAAGCTCCGGTTTAGGAAAAAGCGCGGCAGAGATGTTTGCAAAAGCCGGGTATTCGGTTTGGGGCGTTTCGCGTTCGTGTAATCGTTCCGAGATGCCTTGCGGCGAAGGAGTCATCCGGATGCTCCCGATGAATGTTACGGATGACATTTCCGTGCAGTCGGCAACTGCGGAAATTCTGGCGCAGGCAGGCACCCTTGGCATTGTGCTGCATTGCGCGGGTTTCGGAATTGCCGGGGCGTGCGAAGATACACCGTTGGATGCGGCACATGCCCAGATGGAGACGAATTATTTTGGTGTGCTCCGGGTCAACCGTGCGGTATTACCGGCAATGCGTAAGCAGGGTTTCGGACTGGTGCTGGTAACAAGCTCGGTGGCAGGGTTAGTTTCCATCCCGTTTCAATCCCATTATGCTTCCAGTAAGTTTGCGCTGGAAGCAGCTGTGCAGGCGCTGAGAATGGAATGCCGTCCATACGGAATCCGTGCGGCACTGCTCGAGCCGGGTGACACGAAAACAGGTTTTACCGGTGCGCGGCAGATGACGATTCCGGAAAATTCTCCTTACCATGCGGCGTGTGACCGCGCAGTGGGAAAAATGGCGAAGGATGAAGAAAACGGAAAGCCGCCTGAGTCGGTTGCAAAAAAAGCCCTTGCGTTGGCACAGAAAAAGAATCCCAGAATGCATAATGTAATCGGGCTGGAATACCGTATGATGGCGGGATTAATTAAAATTTTACCGGAGAGTGCGGCAGAAGCAATCCTGCGAAGGATGTACTGCGGAACCTGATACCGCGCAAAGCCGGAAGACTTCTGAAAAGCAAAATTAATATGAAAACAGTTTTATAAGAATAGAAAGGTTGTTTTATGATATGAGTCATCTTATTTTGGCATCCGGCTCACCCCGCCGCCGTGAATTAATGGAGCAGACGGGTATCTCATTTACCGTTATTCCCTCTGAAACAGACGAAACAGCGGCGGATGGACTGCCGCCGAAAACACTGGTGAAGCATCTTGCAAAGCAGAAAGCGTTGGAAGTTGCAGCAAATCACCCCGAAGCAGTGGTTTTGGGTGCCGATACGGTGGTTGCAATTGACGGCGAGGTGCTTGGAAAGCCAAAGGATCAGGAAGATGCCCGCCGGATGCTGCGACTTCTTTCCGGGCGGGAACATCAGGTGCACACCGGCGTTTGCATTGCGCTGCCGGGAGGTACCGTTATCACATTTTGTGAAACATCCGGTGTCTCATTCCGTGGAATTTCGCCTGATGCCATTGAAAACTATCTTTCCACAGGAGAGCCAATGGACAAAGCGGGAGCCTATGCAATTCAGGGACAAGGGGCAAAATTTGTACGTGATTATAACGGTGATTACTGCAATATTGTCGGGCTGCCGGTTTGGCGTGTTTTACGCGTGCTTGGCATGATTGACAGCGATTTACCCTTTTAAGCAAAGGAAGGGGAACACAACATGGAACGTTCAGAGATTTTACGCCATATTGACCATACGGCACTTGCACCATCGGTAACACAGGCGCAAATCGGAGAACTGTGTGAGCAGGCAATGGAGTGGAAAACTGCATCGGTCTGCATCCCGCCGAATTTTGTTGCCTGGGCATATCATCACTTTCCCGGATTGAATCTTTGTACGGTCATCGGATTTCCGCTTGGTTATCACACCACGGCAGCAAAACTTTACGAAGCGCGGCAGGCAATTGCCAACGGTGCAGATGAGCTCGACATGGTGGTCAATCTGGGAGATGTCAAGTCCGGATTGTTTGACTGCGTTACCAGTGAGATTCGCCTCATGAAGCAAACGGCGGGAGACAGAATCCTTAAAGTAATTGTGGAGACCTGTGAACTCACGGATGCCGAAAAATGCGCGCTTTGCCGTTGTGTGACGGAGGGAGGAGCGGATTATATCAAGACTTCCACTGGGTTTGGAAAAGCCGGTGCGCAGCTTTCTGATATTATCTTGTTTCGGCGAGAGATTGGTGCTGCGGTAAAAATCAAAGCAGCAGGCGGAATTCGCTCCCGGGAAGCAATGGAAGCATTCCTTGCCGCCGGTTGTGACCGGATTGGTACCAGCAGCGCAAAGGTGCTGTTTAACGAGTAATCGGAATCAAAGGAGTGTGCGCAAATGCTTGGAGAATATCAATATCATGTTCACCTGAACCACGGGGATGTGGGAAGATATATTTTATTGCCGGGAGATCCCGGACGCTGCAAGGCAATTGCAGCTTACTTGGACAATTCCCGTTTTGTTTCGTCCAACCGGGAATTTACAACCTATACGGGGGAGTTGAACGGCGAGAAGGTGAGTGTTGTTTCCACCGGAATCGGGGGACCGTCGGCGGCAATTGCAATGGAGGAACTGATTAAGGTGGGAGCGGACACCTTTGTGCGGGTTGGAACGTGCGGCGGAATGAACCGAGAGGTTACAGGCGGCGATTTGGTGATTGCTACGGCGGCGGTTCGTGCAGAAGGAACCAGCCGGGAGTATCTGCCGCTGGAATATCCCGCTGCCGCAAATTTTGAGGTTGTCTGTGCACTGAATCAGGCTGCAAAACAGAGCGGGTACCGGCATCATGTGGGTGTGGTGCAGTGCAAGGATTCATTTTACGGCCAACATGCACCGGAGACCATGCCGGTTGCCGATGAACTGCTTTACAAATGGAATGCGTGGATTGCAGGAGGATGCCTTGCCTCGGAGATGGAGAGTGCGGCAGTGTTTTCCGTTGCGGCAGTGCGGAGTGTCCGGGCGGGAACAGTGCTGCTGGCGATTATGAACAAGGATCGGCGCAAATTGGGATTACCGGATGAAGAATGCTATGACATTGATCGTGCAATTCGTGTCGGTGTGGATGCAGTGAAACGGTTGATTGAGCAGGATTGCGGTCAAATGCAGCCAAAATAATTTGACAGTGACACACGGAAAAACATGTATCTTGCTCTTTCCGGCAGTTTCTGATATACTCAACCTCATATGTCATTTTGCAATGCGATCAGGTTCTGTAAATGGAGTGCAATCTTTCAGGATTGCTGCCATTTTTGTTTCGGGGACGAGAGAATTACACAACAGGAAAATAAAAAGTTAGGAAAGGCAAGGGTGTCGCAGTGCGGAGGTATATTGGGGACAAGGCATTTTATCGGATGGTGTTTTCGGTCGCGATTCCGATCGTCGTTCAAAATGGTATCACAAACTTTGTCAGCCTGCTGGACAATCTGATGGTTGGTCAGATCGGTACGGCTCAGATGAATGGAGTGGCCATTGCAAACCAGTTGATCTTTGTGTTTAATCTGTTTATTTTTGGTGCAATTTCCGGCGCGGGGATTTTTGGCGCACAGTTTTTTGGGCGCGGTGATTATGAAAATGTGCGTAATGTGCTTCGACTCAAGCTTTACATCTGCGCTGCAATTGTCATTCTTTCGGTTGCGGTATTCGCCAGCTTTGGAGAGCCGCTGCTTTCGCTGTATCTTTCAGAGGGAGGGGAAAGCGCAGGCAGTCCGGCAGAAACGCTGCGCTCCGGCAAAACCTATCTGTTGCTGATGCTGATTGGGCTGCTGCCAACCGCACTGACACAGGCTTTGGCGGGAACCCTTCGGGAATCGGGCGAAACAATGCTGCCGATGAAAGCGGGAATTATTGCGGTTCTGGTGAATCTGGTGTTCAATTATCTGCTGATTTTTGGAAATTTAGGATTTCCTGCACTTGGTGTTGCCGGTGCCGCGATTGCGACGCTGATTTCGCGCTTTGTGGAAATCGGTGTAATTCTTTGGGGAATCCGCCGCAACCGGGAACGCTTTGCTTATTTGGATGGACTGTTTGCCACAGCAAAAATTCCGGCAGTGTTGGTAAAGCATGTTGCTGCCAAGGGTTCTCCGTTGATGTTCAATGAGTTATTCTGGTCAATCGGCATGGCGGCGGTTACACAGGCTTATTCTGTGCGCGGGCTGGCGGTGGTTGCGGGACTCAATATTTCCACCACGGTTTCCAATCTATTTAACATTGTTTTTCTGGCGCTCGGAACGTCGGTTTCGATTATTGTAGGGCAGTTGCTGGGTGCGGGTGAAACAGAAAAAGCAATTGATTCCAACCGCAAGCTTACCTTTTTTGCAGTGGCCGTTTGCGTACTGATCGGAGGTGTGATGGCGGTGGCATCTCCATTCATTCCGCAGCTTTACAACACCGAGGAAAATGTGCGCGCATTGGCAACAGAATTTATTCTGATTTCCGCCATGACAATGCCGATCCATGCATTCACGCACTGCAGTTATTTTACAATGCGTTCCGGCGGAAGAACCATGATTACATTTTTGTTCGACAGCGTTTATCTTTGGTGCATCACGCTGCCGATTGTGTGGGTTCTGGCACATAAAACGGCGCTTGCAATTGTACCGGTATACTTAATTGTGCAGTTTTCGGATGCGATTAAGGCGATCTTTGGATTTGTCCTTGTAAAAAAACGAATTTGGGTGCGCAACCTTGCCATGCACGAGGAAGAAGAGCAGGCAACTGCACAGAACCTGGGATAAGAAAGGCTGCGGTGAGGTTGAAAAGGCAAAATATTTCAATGACCTGCAGTACGGTCGAAAGGAACGGTTATATTTATGGCATTTCAGCAGGATTGGATTATGCGGCAGATTGAGATGATTATTCAGTTTTTGGCACGGCTTTTGTATGGCAGCGATTCCGTTGCTTATGAGGAGTACCTGGATGAGGAACATATCACATCGGATGCGCTGTTTCGCGCAGTGAATGAGCGCCTACAGCAGGGAAGAATCAGTGATGCAGAAGATCTGCTGTTCGATCAGATGAATCCTTCCAATCCATATGAACTGCAGGTGGCGATTGACTTTTATGAAAGGCTCAATGATTTGAGTGACGATGAATTGGAGCAGGGCGATTTTTCACGGGAGGAAGTGGAAGAAGGTCTGCGTGACGTGATACATCAATTCGGCGTAGAGCTTCCTCAAAATTTTTAATATTAATTCAAAATTAGCATAAGACGGCAATCGTATTGTTTGCAAAAGGTTGATCCATGTTTGATAAAAAAGCAAGCCGAACGGAATTTGACTCCGATTCGGCTTGCTTTTTTATCTGTTTTTATATGAATCTCCAATGAAGAGGGAAATAAAATCGAGAAAAATCTGGAAACAATGTGTTTTTTCTGATGATTTTTTCTACGTTTTCAAGAAAGTGAGTATCAAGATGGGTTTTGTATTGCACAGACCGAAGTTGCGGTAACTGCCTTTTTCCCGGCGGAGCGGGATGCATTTTTCACATTGTCGTCTCCCATGTTGTCATCAATAGCCTCAGAGGAGATGGAAACCTTGCGTGCAGAACCGGTCATAGGCGGCTGAGACTGATTTTTAAACACAAGCTTGAGCAAAATCGGGCAAAGAATGGAAGAACATACAATCAGGAAAATAGTAGCAACCAACGGATCGATTCCGGCAAGAACGCCGTTTTCATAATAAATCAGGCTTTGTCCGGTGGCATAAACCGCCAAGGCTACCTCGCCGCGCGCAATCATTCCACAGCCGATCGTCAGCGATTCACGGCCGGTGTAGTGGAATGCACGGGCAACTCCGCCGCAGCCGATAATTTTGCCAAGGATGCCAATCAGTACAAACACAACAGCAAAAATCAGGCCGGAAAGCTGGAAATGACTGAAATCGGCGCTGATGCCGATATAGGCAAAAAACATCGGTGTAAAAATCATGTAACCGCTTACAACCACCTTGCGGTCTACAAAAGAGGTATCGTCCAGTCCGCTGAGCATCAAACCGGCCATATAGGCTCCGGTGATGGCGGCAATGTCGAAGAACTCCTCCGCGCAGAAAGCGTAAAAGAAACACATTGCCAAGGCAAAGATACCGGTGCGGCGCTTGTGAGGATATTTTTTGACGAGTACCTTGAACAGCCAGCGAAGCAGCAGTCCAAGGCCGATTGTGAAGGCAAAAAATCCAAGCGCCTTCAAAAGCGTAATTCCAATGTTTCCTCCGCCGTTCAATCCGGTAATCAGGCTCAGCACAATAATGCCGATGACATCATCGATAATTGCGGCACTGAGAATGGTGGTGCCGACGCGGGTGTTCAGCTTGCCAAGTTCCCGCAGCGTTTCTACGGTGATGCCTACGCTGGTTGCGGCAAGGATGCAGCCCACGAACAGTGCATTCATGATCATTGGCTGAGTGGCCACCTTGCCCGGCCACCCCATAAACAACAAGGCACCGAAGGTTCCGAGCGCTACGGGCACCGCAACACCAGCGCAGGCAATGGCGGTAGAAGCAGCCCCGCTGCGTTTCAGATCACCAAAATCGGTTTCCAATCCACTGGAAAACAGAATAAACACAACACCGATTTGCGAAAAGCTTTGCAACACATCCATTTCGGTAGTAGTTGGGTTGATGATTCCGTGAAAATTTCCAATTCCAAGCTGACCAAGAATTGCAGGCCCGATCAACAGGCCGGCGATAATCATGCCAACCACCTGAGGCAGTCCCAGCTTGCGTGTCAGCATTCCGCACAGCTTGGTTGCAAGCAGAATGACCGCACAGTCAAACAGAATGTTCATCACATTGAATTCCATAAATATGTCCTTCCTTTCCGCCGAACCGCAAAATATGTAACAGTTTCGGCCGTCTCAAATTGCGATGGAGAGAACACCCCTTCAAACGCATTTTGACGCAAACCAAGATCTCCGAATTCTCCGGCCAATACCATAGCAGGAAAATTCAGATTTGT
The DNA here is from genome assembly GCA_934875675.1 of uncultured bacterium. Taxonomy (GTDB): domain Bacteria; phylum Bacillota; class Clostridia; order Oscillospirales; family Acutalibacteraceae; genus CAKXIK01. Next base: position 14,067 of record CAKXIK010000025.1, on the reverse strand, counting down.
CCTCTGCAAAATCGTGCAGCTTATTTCCAATACATTCAACACGGTTTCGGGATTCCAGTTTTCTATTATACGCTTGAAGCAGTGGAAAAGTCAATCAGCCAAAGCGACGAAACGCCTGTCATAGGAAAAACAAAACGGCTCCGCAGAGCCGTGAAACAGAAAAAATTCAATTGCTCAGCACCCGGATGAGTGCTGCCAACACCGGCATTGTGAAAATAGAAAGAAGCGTGCAGAGTGTTACACTTTGCGAAGCGAGCGAAGCGTCCAGCTTGTACCGGGAAGAAAAAATAGTGGTAATTGCGGCAGTGGGAGCGCTGGAAACGAGTACGGAAGCAGCGTAAAGCTCATAGGGCAAGTGAAGCGGATAGAACAGTGCGGTCAGCGCGGCGGGAATCACCAGCAGACGGAGTGCTGCGACCAGATAGAGACGTCCCTGTGAAAAACAGCGCAGCAGATTTGTTTTAGCAACATAGCTGCCGACCACGATCATAGCGACAGGAGTATTCAGCGCGGCGAGCATGGTGACCGTGCTGCCCAATACGGAGGGAAGACGAATTTCAAACCAGAACAGAACAAATGCAATCGTAAAGCCGATGGTGCCGGGGTTGAGCAGCGCTTTTTTTACGGAGGCTTCTTTTTTCCCGCCCATCATGACAATGCCGATGGTCCAAACAAGCACATTGAATGCAATAACGGCAGCTGCAGCGTAAACCATGCCCGAATCGCCGATGGTTGCCTGCACCAACGGCAGCCCCATATATCCGCAATTCGAATAGGTCATGGCGAAGCGAAGAATCCGGCGATCGCCCGGGATTTCCTTTCGGAAAAAAAGGAACGAAAGCGCAATTCCGATCACGATCGAGGCGGTGATGATTGCAGCAGCAATTCCCATCTCCCGGATGACCGTAAGATCTTTGTCGCGCTGAAGAGAATCAATGATCACACAGGGTGCAACAATATTCATCAAAACAAAGGACATCTGCGAGGCGCCATCCTCGGTAATGGTTCCGCGATGTGTCAGCAGGGCACCGATGCCCATCATTAAAAAAAGCGAGAGAACCTGTCCTGCCACCGTGAGGATATCCTGCAGCATAATCATTCATTCCTTTGTGTTTTTGTTATACAATGTCAGAAGTTATTTGTCTTGGTCAGCCTCGTCATTTTCCTCTTCATAGGGTGCGTTTTCATTTTCAAATTCGTCTTTCGATTCTTCGTTTTCCGCCGCTGCCTTAGAGGCACGGATATCTTTTCTCATGATGACAAACAAAACAACAATTACCACCAGAAGAACGGCACGCTGAACCCAAATGGCCCAACTGCCGGAAAGTGCACCAGCGGTTAATTCGTCGGCAAGAACCCAACCTCCCAGCAACAGCAGAAAGGCGCCAAGCGGATAATAAAGTTTTTTTTCGCGTCCCATCTTAAAAATCAGCAGTAAACCCGAAACAGCGCAGATTGCTGCCATAAAATAAGCATACATAAAAACAACCTTCTTTTGTCAAAATAAAATAAGACCGCCGGTCGGAACCATCCAAACCGGCGGATGAAAGAACAGAATTACAGATGAGGGGGCTGCTCCGGAGAATCGTTTGTTGCAGAATTTGCTTTCTCCTTCCCGGCGGTTTCAGTTGGTTCATCAGGATTTTTGTGTGCTTGGTACACGCTGCAACCACAGTAAAATACATATCCGGCCGCAATTGCCATCAGAGCATAGTGCCCAAAGGAAGCCCATTGCGCAGCATCGGGCCAGCAAAGAAGCAGGATGCCGGAAAGCAGTGTCCAAGCTGCTTCGGCAAAAAAATAAAAAGAAATCGGTTGCAGCAACGGAAGGTTGCGCATCGGCTCGCTGCGCAGCAGGCAGGCAACCGCCAAGAAAAACAGGCTGGAAATAACAGCAACGAACATATCGGTTCATCCTTTCTGCACCTATACGAACAGACGCAACGGTTCTTTCAATAGTATAAATCCGGGGAAGAAAACCGTCAAGTGAAAAGACGATTTTGTACGGTTTTTTACAAGTTATTTCTATAAAAATTTGCCGCAAATCAAAAAAGGTACAAAGCAGACTTGATATTTTTGTGATTTTTTCGTAAAATAGACGGTAAGGAAATGATTCGGAAATGTTTTCCCGACAAATTGACAGGCAAATATGACAACCATTTCACCCTTTGTGATCGGAAAGGAAAGATCAGAATATGCTGGGCAGTATCGTAGAAGTGATCGCTGCCCGCAGATCGGAGGAAGATGCCCGGGAGGGAGCTTTGTCCTATCGCGGGCATATTTTTTGCGGGGGAGGAGAAATCCCCGCCCGAAGGGAAGCCTTTGTTGTTGGCGTTTCTCACGTGCCAACACGTTTTACGGGAAGAGTACTCGCAGTGTGGAACCGGGAGGAAGGAAAATTGCCGGTGCTGGTGGTAGCGGCTCGCGACCGGGTTGCTTATGAACCGGAACTGCGAAAAATGCTTCAAATTTTACCAGGCGACGGCGAGTTGCGCTGCCTTTATGAAAAGTCGTGTGGAGCGGTCATTTTCCGGCGTGACGGTGGTCAGCTGCGGTTTCTGATTGTAAAAAATAAAAAAGGGCGCAACTGGGGTTTTCCAAAAGGACATGTGGAGCTGGGTGAAAATGAGGAACAAACCGCACTGAGGGAAGTGCGGGAGGAAACGGGGCTGAATGTACGAATTTGCCGTGGTTTTCGGGCTGTGAGCCGATATTCACTCTGGAATCGCGCCAGCAAACGCGTTGTATTTTTTCTCGCAGAAAGTTACAGCGGGGAAGTACAGGTTCAAGAAGAAGAAATTGAACGCGCACGTTGGCTTTCCTATCCCGCAGCCATGAGCTTTTTCCGGTTTGATAACGATCGCCGTGTTCTCAAGAGTGCGGTCAGTTGGATGAACCGCCACCATATGATGGAGGAAAACGTGAAAGAACGATAAATCGTTTTCTGATTTAGGAAACGATACCGCAATGCGGGGAACAAAGCTTTTTCCTTGATTCTCATACCGTCGCTAAACGGAAATTAGTATCAAAATCAAAGAAAGGATCCAAAGATTCCAATGATAGATTATGCAGTAGTTCTTGCGCAACAGTTTAGTGTGCAGCCCGGTCAGGCCAAAAATGTAATATCCCTGCTCGACGAAGGGAACACCGTCCCGTTTATTGCGCGTTACCGCAAAGAGGCACACGGTTCGCTGGATGATCAGACCATTCGTGAAATGAGCGAGCGGCTTACTTATCTGCGCGGGTTGGATGCACGCCGTGCAGAGGTTCGCGGACAGATTGAAACACTGGGTGTAATGACGGACGAAATTTCCGTTTCGCTGGAAAATGCACAGACTCTCGCTGAAATTGAGGATATTTACCGTCCGTATCGCCCCAAACGCCGTACCCGTGCATCCATTGCAAAGGAACGTGGTTTGCAGCCTTTGGCAGATGCTATTTTTGCGCAGGAATACAAGTGCGAAGCACCGCTCACGATGGCCGAGCGTTTTATCGATGAAGCAAAGGAAGTCCCAACTGCACAAGATGCTCTCAATGGAGCTATGGATATTATTGCAGAGGCAATTTCCGATCATCCGTCCGTTCGCAAGCGGCTGCGTGTGGTGGCAACCGCGCAAGGGAAAATTAATTCCTGTGCTGCAAAGGAAGAAGATTCCGTTTACGCACAATATTATGAATATAGCGAACCGATCAGTAAAATTGCGGGGCATCGCGTTTTGGCGCTTGACCGCGGCGAGCGGGAAGAATTTTTGAAGGTGTCACTTAGCTTTGACGAGGACAAGGCACTTTCCATCATTGAAAGCGAGGTCATTCGCGAAAATTCCCCGTGTACCCAAACCGTTCGTGATGCTGCCCGTGATGCTTATGAACGCCTGATCTTCCCTTCGCTGGAACGGGAGATTCGTTCCGCATTGACCGAACAGGCGGATGAACAGGCAATCCGCGTTTTTGCAATGAATCTGGGTGATCTGTTGATGCAGCCACCGGTGAAAGGCAAAACCGTGCTGGCACTGGATCCAGGCTATGCGCATGGCTGCAAGGTTGCGGTGGTGAATCCCACCGGAAGCGTGCTGGATACGAGTGTAATTTATCCAGTTCCGCCGCGCAGCAAAATTGCCGAAGGAAAAGCGATCCTCAAGCGCATGGTGGAGAAAAACGGTGTCGAAGTCATTGCAATCGGCAATGGTACGGCATCACGCGAGACAGAGATTTTTGCTGCAGATTTTATTCGCGAAACAGGGCTGCCCCTTTCGTATATGGTTGTCAGCGAGGCGGGTGCATCGGTTTATTCGGCCTCTAAACTGGCGGTTTCGGAATTACCCATGTTTGACGTGAATCTTCGCAGTGCCGTTTCCATTGCACGCAGAATGCAGGATCCGCTGGCGGAGCTTGTTAAAATTGATCCGCAGGCAATTGGTGTGGGACAATATCAGCATGACATGCCGAAGAAACAATTGGATGAAGCATTGGGTGGCGTGGTGGAAAACTGCGTCAACCGTGTTGGAGTTGATTTAAATACCGCATCACCCGCGTTACTGTCTCATATTGCAGGCGTGAATGATACCATCTCTAAAAACATTGTTGCGTACCGGGATGAGAACGGCGGATTTTCCAGCCGCAGTGAGCTGAAAAAGGTTCCGCGGCTTGGACCGAAAGCTTTTGAACAGTGCGCAGGATTTCTTCGTGTGCCGGAAAGCAAGAATCCTCTTGACAACACCGCAGTGCATCCGGAATCGTATACTGCCGCCGAGCAACTGCTCAGACTATGCGGCTATTCTGACCGGGATGTTCGCTCCGGTGGATTGGGCGAGTTGCCGGAAAAGCTGGCTGCTCTGGGTGAAGAGGAGACGGCGAAGAAACTTGGAATTGGCGTTCCCACTTTGAAGGATATTGTTGCGGAGTTAATGAAGCCCGGACGTGACCCTCGTGATGAGCTGCCGCCGCCGTTGTTGCGTACCGATGTGCTTTCAATGGAGGACTTAAAACCGGGTATGGAACTGGACGGCACCGTTCGAAACGTGGCGGATTTTGGCGCGTTTGTGGATATCGGTGTGCATCAGGACGGCTTGGTGCATGTTTCTCAGCTTTGTGACCGCTTTATTCGTCATCCGAGCGAAGCGGTTAAAATCGGCGATGTGGTTAAGGTTCGGGTGCTCGCGGTAGATATTGCCAAAAAGCGGATTTCACTGACGATGAAGCTTGGCAAAAGTGAAAAAATTAATTAATACCCGGTGATTGAGCATACGAAAGCAGAAAATGCGGTAAGCGTTGAAATGAACGGGTATCATATGATACCAAACAGATTCTTAATCTGTGTCCTGAAATAATCACATAAGAACTCCGGAGCGTATCTTCATATGCTCCGGAGTTCTTTCAATGTTATAGATTGCGAGAAGCGAATACGAACCGACAAACAACTTTTGTCAAGACAAATTGCATCAATGAAGACTCGTTGTTTTATTGCAGAATAAAACGACGATATTGTCCGGGGGATATTCCTTCGTACCGTTTAAACATTCGGTCGAATGAATTTACATTTTCAAATCCCACCAATGCGCAGATCGACTTAATCTGGACTTCGGGGTCAGATAACAGACTTTTGGCTTTCTGAATTCGGAGTCGGCAAAGGTATTCGGAAAAATTAGTGCCGGTATTCTTTTTAAAAAGCGAAGAAATATATTTTGGCGTACAACCGATTTCATCACTGATTGTGTCAAGAGAGATGGGATGATCAAAATTGTGATTTAAATAATTTATAATTTTTTCCATTAAAACATCTTTTGGACGATCCTCCAGCAAGGATATTGTAGTCCCTACTTTTTGATATACATATTCAAAAAATGCAATTGCACTTTCCTGGTTGCTGATTGTGCACAATTCGGAATAAATGTTTTCGGGAGACTCAAATACATCCGTGATGGGGATTTGCTTTTGATCGAGAATTTTTGTTAATGTTAAAAATAACAGTGGAAATCCGTTGCTTAAAACAATATATGGCAAGCCATTGTTAATGTTCTGTTCCAAAACCTGTTCCACGGTTGCCATAGCTTCTTTCCAATTTCCCGCAATTATTTGATTGATAATCATATCTTCGGTATTTTTAGGATAGCAGAATATTGATTTTAGATCGGCATCGTGACGATTGCCATTTAAAAGCTGGTTGCCTTGATTCCAAGCTCGATTCCAAAGAAGTCGTTTTGCCTGGATAAATAAATTGGGAACTTGTTCAAAGGTGCCTGATTCGAAAGACAAGGAGAATGTTAGATGCACCAAATGGCTTTCGCGATCCAGTAGATGCAGCATCTGCTGGATTTCAGTACATAAGGCGGTGTTATCCGGTGTTTTTAAATTGACAATTGCAACATAATCTTCATTATCAATTTCAGCAATTGCGATCTCGCATCCGCTGCTTTTTCCACAGTCTTTGAGCACACTGCAAATGCCGGAGCGAATATTTTCAATCGTGTCGCTGAATTCTATGTAGGCGGAACGATAAAACTCGAACTTAATTACACCAACGTAAAAATACGGATCATCAAAATGCAAATCTAATTCGTTCATTTTAAATCTTAAAAAGTCCGGATCGGCATGTTTTTGATTGACCCATTCCACAAGCAGACGACTGCGCAGAGTATTCATATTCCGACTGAGGGTACTTTCAAGCTGTTGACTCTTTTGAAATACCATATTGAACCCATCACAGATCATTCGATATTCTTCTGCATGAAAGTATTGCGATTCAGGCTGTTGGTTTTTGGACATGCTGAATGCGAGGCGCTCAATCGGTTGGCAAAATCGGCTGCATACCAGGTAGGATAGGAAAAATCCAATCATAATAAAGATTCCTGCAATGACAAAAGAAAAGAATTTTACATTTTGAACACTCTTTGTGATTTCACCATAGGGCGTCATAGAGACTACTTTGATTCCGCTGAGAACAGATGTTGCAAAGCTCATCACATATTTTGTGCCGTCACTCTCCTGATAAACATAGGAGTCTGCATCGGTTTCAAACGCCTGCCGAAATCGTTCAAATTCAAAGGCGGGCTTACGGAGAGCTTGAATCGAATCGGAAAGATAGGTTGCGTCAGAATTAAACAGAAACAATTCCCCGGGCTTTGTAATGTCTGCACGAACCAGTAAAGCACGAAGCGCATTTTCATTAATGACAAGACCAATTACCATGCCAGGTTCGCCGGAACCGGCGGGCAGAGTGGTTAACATTGTAATCGCATAAAATTGTTTCACAGCGGTGCCAGAGGTTCCTGTTACGGCACAATTGCCCAACAGCCGAAAAGTGCCGCCTTCTTTAAACGTCTTTTCCCATTTTTGTGCGGGGGTATTGGCGTATACCATTTGTTTCTCAAAATAAGTTTGAATAGAGAACTGTCCCCGATCGCTCATGACAAGGTCTTGATTCAGAAAGCAAACGAAAATATCATCAATATAGCTGTTTACGGTAATTGTGCTTCTTGCTTGTTTTTGGAATGTCTGAAATGCAGCAACTTGATCGTGGACAGTTAAATTTCCGACCAGCAGCTGTTCCATATATGTTTTTGAGGTATATTCTAACGTAATTCGTTTCATTTCAGCCATATATGTATCAATTTGTGTAACTGTATGGCGAAGAGAAATCTGATTTGAATTTTCTACTTCTTTGCGAACTGCATTAACAGAAAAGGCATAGAAGCAGCTGCATAGAATAATTAATGGGATTGTAGAGCTGATAATAAATAGGAAACTGAGCTGATAAAACAATTTGCCGGAGGAAATTTTTCTTCGGCATTTTTCTTTTTGCTGCGCAGACATTCGCCCATCTCCTTTTGCGCTACTCCATAGTTTGGTTACTTTCAAATCAATAGCAATTAAAACTATTAAAAAAATCAATAAAGATTAATTTATATTATGCATATTTTATAATAAATTATGAGAAATGACAAGAGTAAAGGCGTATACTTTTTTCCGAATGCTATCCCATATTCCGTTTTTTTGGCTAATGTGACAGTTGCGGTGACCGCAATCATATTTTGTTTCTTGAAAATTTTGAGGATCAAGTTGACGAAAAGATAAAATTGAAAAATCAGGAATTCGGAATAATGTACGGAAAAAAGAAAATTTACAAACAAATTTATTCATGTTATATATAAAGTCGTGAGTACTTCGAACCAATCATCAACACAATCGCAAGAGGAGGAAACAATTGTGATAAGAGCAAAACAATCAAGCGTTCTAATTTCCGCTTCCGAACGAAAGCGCAGTGGGTGGCGATACGCACTGCGAAAACACAAATATTTATACTTAATGCTATTGCCCGGGATTTTATATTTCGTGATTTTCTGCTATGTGCCAATGGGCGGAATTGTCATGGCGTTCGAGAATTTTAACTATAAAGCGGGCATTTTTGGAAGCGAGTGGATCGGGCTAAAGCATTTCAAATCTTTTTTTAGTTACATGTATTGTTGGCGGTTGATTCGAAATACCCTGCTTTTGAATTTAACCAATTTTGCATGGTCGTTCCCGGTCACTATTTTGTTTGCCCTGCTGGTTAATGAGCTGCGCGACGGCGGGCTAAAAAAAACAATTACAACAATTTCTTATATGCCGCACTTTGTTTCAACGGTTATTGTGGTCAGCATGTTTTTCAATTTTTTGACACCTAACAGCGGCATTGTAAATCTTGCCATCCGGGCATTGGGAGGAGAAACTGTCAATTTTCTGACAGATCCCAAATGGTTCCGTACCGTATACAACACCATTGGCATCTGGCAAGAAACTGGTTGGAGCGCAGTTATCTACATTGCGGCGCTTTCCGGCATTGATCAATCATTGTATGAAGCGGCATATATGGATGGGGCAGGAAAGATCAGACAGTGCCTTCATGTTTCCTTACCGGGGATAGCACCCACCATTGTCGTCATGATGATTATGACGCTGGGAGGTATTCTCGCATCCAGTACGGATCGTGTTCTGCTGCTCTATAATTCTAATGTATACGAAACAGCGGATGTAATAGGAACTTATATCTACCGGCGTGGTCTGGTGGATAATGACTATAGCTACTCTACTGCGGTAGGATTGTTTCAATCATTAATTGGCTTAATTATGATGATCGGTGCCAATCAGGCAGCAAAAAAAATTAATGGAAATGGTATTTTTTAAGGAGATGAGAGCTTTATGACAATTGCTTCCTCAAAGGGACGGACACGGCCGGGAAATATTTTTATCCGTATCATCCTTATTCTCTGTTCGCTGCTGATTATATATCCTTTTCTTTATCTGTTAGCAGTTTCTTTCAGCAGCAAGCTTCCGATTCTGCAAAATCGAGTCTGGCTTTACCCCATTGGGTTTAATCTGACTGCTTACAGCAAAGTGTTTCAGGTCAAAAATTTTCTTCGTTCTTATGGCAATACGATTCTTTATACGGTTGTTGGCACATCAATCAGCTTGATCATGACTACCCTCACCGCTTATCCGCTTTCCAAACCGTATTTAAAAGGACGAAAATTCTTTAACTTCATGATCATGTTTACCATGATGTTTGGCGGTGGGTTAATTGCTAATTACATTTTAATCAAGTCTCTGCATATGATCAATACCATTTGGGCAATTGTCATTCCAGGAGCTGTCTCTGCATGGAACATGGTGTTAATGAGGACTTATTTTGAGCAATTGCCAGAGAGCCTGGAGGAATCCGCTAAGCTTGATGGTGCAAATGATTTTCAGATTCTTTATAAAATTGTTTTGCCCACTTCAACCCCGATCATCAGTACGATGGTGCTTTATTATGCGGTTGGACAATGGAACAGTTGGTTTGCTCCGTTCATTTATCTTTCTGATGCAGATAAATTTCCGTTACAGTTAGTTGTGCGTGGAATCGTGTTGACGGGTGAAATGAATGTAATGCAGCAGATTGCAAACGGCGGCGAAGTTGTGCTGGCCAACAGCCTGAAATATGCCATTATCATGATTTCCATGATTCCGATGTTAATTCTTTATCCGCTGATTCAGCGGTATTTGGTCAAAGGAATTATGGTTGGGGCAATTAAAGGATAGCCTGAGGAGGAAGTGATTTGCAATGTGCATAAAAAATAATTCGGAATTATCTATTCTGCAGCCATGGGCACAAAACTTTACATGGTTATGGTACAATGATAAAGAAATCTTTGAAGATACGCAACAGGATTTTGATCGGCGCGCACAGGAGCTTGCCAATCGAGGTATTACAATGGTGTTGACATTCAGTTTGACTCATTTCCGATTTGGTTATTATCCTTACTGGGATGAGATTAATGAATGTATTCGAAAGATGACAATTGCATGCCACAAGGTTGGAATACGGATTGTAGAGCATCAAAGTACACACTTGACATTAAACCTGACAACAAAATCTGGGTGGGAACGCTTTGATTCGGATTTGCAGACCTATGGAAATCGCGAAAGCAGCTATGATCACTGGAAAAAAATCTTTCCGTTTCTGGTTTGCGAACCGAAAATCAACGGCTATGATTTGCTCGAGCTCGTTCAGATTGATGGCAGAACGGGAAAACCCGCAGAGAATCAGTATGGAGCATATTCGCTGTGTTTTAACAATCCTGAATATAGGAAAATCTATTTTAACTCACTGCGTCCCGTGGTTGAGACCGGAATTGACGGAATTATGAACGATGATGTTCAGTATTTCGGGTATGGTAATGCTTGCACCTGTAAATATTGCCGTGCAAAGTTTCGCGAGGAAACGGGATATGAACTTCCGGAGCCTGCCCAGTGGAGCGAATTCTTTGAGCATTACGAAAACCCGGCATATGTAGCTTGGAAGCGCTTCAAATTTGAAAGTACGGAACGTTTTTATCGGGATTTAGGTAAGCTTTATGAACAATGGGGTCTACGGCTAATTCGTCCGAACTATAGCTCTAATGTGTTGGATGAAAATACCACCAGCTATAGTTTCGACCGATGCTGCGATCAATGGGATTTCATTTTTCAGGAAAACTGCTTTTCTGCAATTGTAAAGCAATCTTATCTGAATTTTATGACAGAGGCCGTTCATCGGTATGCAGCGGCGCAACGCACAGGAGTTCCATCCATGTCAATGTTTTATCCCAACCGGGCAGATATTGTTTACTTTGGTTGGGCGCTGGCGCGAAGCTGGGGACAGTTATATAATGGAACATTTGAAGGGTTTGATACTACGGTACTGGAAAAGCCGTATCGTGATTTTGAAAAGGCGCATCTTCGCTTTTATAGCGCACCCAAAAAATTGACGGATTTGTCCTTTTACTTTTCTATCAATACGCGTGATTTTGCAGGAAACGCTGCAGAACAATATATGTGGCCGTTCATGGGGCAAATGCAGGCGTGTTATATTTCAGGCTTAGGAGTCAATATGGTTTTTGACACCGACGATGATTGCGAATTAGCTAAACACAGCCGGATTGTAGTCTCTCATGCAGCAGTTATGTCTGACAAAGAGCTCCAACGTTTATCGGATTATGCTAACAATGGCGGACAGCTGATTTTTTCCGGCGCATTTGCTATTTGGGACGAACATGGAAC
>CAKXIK010000025.1:0-2504 GCA_934875675.1 uncultured bacterium | reverse complement strand
TCTCCGGACAGAGGAAGAAAGAAAAGACCTGTTTGAGGGTAGGCTTCCTGAAACGGGTGAGATCATTAGTTTTGGAAAAGGCACGCTGACAAGCGTTGAAAGCGACGGAAGCCGTGAAGAATATCAACCGACCATCTGGTCTCAGCGCCATATTTCCGGTGTGCCGAAACCTGCAAAGGCAGTACCGTCACGATGGAACCTGCAAAAATCCAATTCTGGGGCGAGGTTTCGTCAATTGATTCAACATCCATGGGTTCAAACGGATTGTGAAAATGAGCGAATTGCAGTCACGGCATTCTGTGTGGAAAATGGTATTGCACTGCATCTGATCAATTTGATGGATACCATCAGTGAACAGGCTGTAATGGTCAGCCATGAAGATCATATTGTAAATTTTTGCGGAGAAGGAACCCCGGTTGGAAAAATAACAATTACATTACGCAAAACTGGAACGATTCATCTTCAGCAAATTAGATTATCAACACCGGAAAAACCGGAAAGCCTTTTACTGCATTGGCAGGAAAGTGTTGATGATTGGATAATCGAAGTTCCAAAGGATAGTTTTTCTGGTTATGCGCTGATCGAAATGGAATGACCGCCGGGCGTTTTGGAATCGCCCGGCAGAGTTACCCTCCATATATGATACTTTGTCAGGGCGAGTACAATACGAATGGCTTTCATTAAATAATTATTTTACTGGGAGGAAAAGAAATGAAACTCATCAGCAAAAGAGTACTGGCATTTTTTGTGGTCTTAACGTTGTTGGTAGGTGTATTATGTGCATGTACAAAAACACCCTCCGCACCAACTGAATCCAAAACAGATGCCGGAAACTCAGAAACATCTCAAGCGGAAGAACCTGCACAACTGCGTATTTCTTATATTCATGATTCACTTCATCCAGTAGAACCGCAAGACAGCACTGCGGTCGCATTATTGGAAAAGAACTGCAATGTCAAGATTGAATGGTTAGACTGGGGAGCGGGAGACTCTGCCGGTTATGCCGAGAAATTAGGTGTTGCTGTCAGCGGCGGCGAAACACCGGATATTTTCTACTGTGGAACCCCGACGATTGCAAAGTATGCCCGCAGCGGCAGTTGTCTGTGCATCGACGACTATATGAATGAAAAAGACACACCAAATTTAAAAAAGTATATGGATAATAAAGATGTCCGTTCTTTAATTACCTATACATCGGATAAAAAACTGTATTCTGTCTGTGCGCTCTATACAGAACCATTCTACTGGTTCGGGTTGTTGGCGCGCAAAGATATCATGGATGAACTGAATTTGAAAGATGAACCAACTCTTGAGGGGTTCTATAACAATCTGGTAGCAATGAAAAAAGCGTATCCTTCCATCTATCCCTACACGATTCGAAATCAGATCGGTACACTGCTGCAGAATTGGGATGGCGTCTTTGGTCTGAATGCCGGAACACTGCCATTTGATTACAACAAAACAAATGAATTTATGGTGGCATGCCAGGATGAACGCTTTTTTGAGATGTTGAAATGGCTGAAAAAGCTTTATGATGAAGGATTGATGGATCCAGAGTATAACATTACGACGGGTGAGATGTGGCAGGAAAAAATGACAACCTCCAAAGGATTTGTTACTACCGATTATCTTGTTCGCTGTGAATTTTTTAATGATGCGGTGCGAAGTGAGGATGCAAATTCACCATTTAATTTGGTCGCAATTTCACTGCCCACCTGGAAATCGGAATATAAGCCGTTTCTCTGGACGAACAACCGTGTAACCGATTATAACAGTTGGGGAGTCAGTGCCGATACAAAAGCTCCTGAAGCCGCAGTAAAAGTGCTGGATTATTGTTTTTCCGATGAGATCATGCTAATGAATAACTACGGAAAAGAAGGCGTGACCTGGGAACAGAAGGATGGAAAACCACAATTCTCAGCAGACACAAAAATTGCTACAAACCCAACGGGAACCCTGGATGTAAACGAATATCGTGCTGGTAATATTCAATTGTTCAATATGATTACAAAAACAGATGTCTATGCAATGATTTCCTATGGACAGAATTCTTATGAGGGGTATCAGTTGTATCATGAGAACGATTGGATTATGAAGGTTGACCCGGTTGTCACAGATCAACTGACAGATGACGAAAATTCAAGAATTGCAGAAATTTCTACAGCTACGAGAACTTATATTGAGGAGCAGGCTCCAAAATTCATTGATGGAAGCCGTCCGTTAACAGAGGAAGAATATGCAAAATTCCAGAAAGAGGTTCTGGAGACCTGCGGAGCAAAAGAAGCCGTAGATATTTTAAACAAAGCATATCACGCAAAGTTTGATTAAAAATTGGGATCCTTCATCGTTTGCTTCCGTATGCACCGGATTATATCTGTAAGCAAAATATAAAAATGCAGAAACTTGCACAATCAGAATATTTTTTATTTGAAAATTGCAATAACAAACTGAACACTCTGAAAGATAAAGGTACACATTAGCGCAGGGCATAGATGCAATCGAGA
>CAKXIK010000024.1 GCA_934875675.1 uncultured bacterium | reverse complement strand
GTGTATGCCTATCAGTTACTTTCGCTTTGCTGTCGCTTGTAGTTGGTTAATTTCGTTAGTATTCGCGAGTGGACTCAAAAACGGGTTATCACGCAATGAAGCTTCTTTATCTATCCACTTACCAAGAATAATCAATGCTTTACTTTTTCTGTTTCCCTATAAAAGAAGAATATCAATTGTTTTGCTGATCATTCAATCGTGTAATCTGGTTGCAATCATTGCTCTTGCTATTCTGGATATCATTTTTAAAATCAACAACCTTTCCTCATTCTTTTTGTACTTCATTTCTGCTTATAGCGTAATCGGATTCGGAAGCATCATTTGGGATATTTCGCAGAATGATAATTAAATGGTAGGTAAGCTGAAAACAGTACCATCGATTCTTATTTCTCCAACGAAGAGGAAGCTTCCTTTTCCGGCTGAGATTCTACCGCACCAAGACATTGCTTCACCTGTTGCATTTCGACGCTGGTTTGCTGCGTAAATAGATAATCATAGGAATACAGCGCAAAGCCCTCATACCCTTGCTCCTCGGCTGTTTCCAGCTGGCGACGAATAATATCCCCCTGCCCCACCCAGATTCCGTCATCGGCTTGGGGATCATTTGCTTTGTACAGCGCAAGCCCTGCATATAATTTTACCTCCGGGCAGGTGACCAGTGTTTTCCACTCTTCTGCAGTACGGGTAAAGGGTTTTGTTTTATTATCAAAATGATAATAGAGTTGCGGGCAGATATAGTCCACATATCCCGGTTGTGAACACCATGTTTCAATATCGGCATACATCTCCTGACAGTTTTCCAGGTTGGCCTGCGGTGATATGCCAAACAACACACTGCTTTTGGTCTCTTTGATAGCATAGTATAACCCGCTGACCAGCAAATTGATTTGCTTCATTCTCCAGTTGGAAAGGGAAAGCGGCTCTGTTCCGGTTACAGTGGCTCGATAATCGTCATATGCCTGCTGATCGAAACTTTCCTCCTGCGTAGGATAAAAATAATCATCCATATGTACTGCATCGACATCATACCGCTTTACCATTTCCTTTACACTGTCAATAATCAGGTTTCGCACCTCTTCATAGCACGGGTTGAAATAGATTCCGTTTTCCAGTTCCACGGTCCAGTTGTCATTCGAAGAATCACCGTCACTGCGCCAGATAGAATGCAAATTGGACGAAGCGAGTGTTTCCGGTGTACTGTTGGAACGAATACGCAGGGGATTAATCCACGCGTGAAAGGAAAGACCTGCATTATGTGTCGCTTGCACCATATAGGCCAGCGCATCATAACCGGGATCCTGCCCCTGGGTTCCAGTAAGCAGATGGCTCCAAGGCAGATACTGTGAGCGGTAAAATGCATCTGCAAATGGCCGGATGTGGACAATCAATGTATTCATCCCCGCCTCCTTTGCATTCTCAATAATCGAATCAAATTTTTCTTTAAAGGTCCCAAAATGCTGCTCGTCCTCGCTGCTCATATTTAAATCCATATACGGAATCCAAACTGCTTTGAAGTCCGATGATTCGAATACATGATCCACATGATATGGCTCAGGTTGGCTGCTCACTGCCTGCGGAGATTCCTTTTTTGGATTCTGCGGTGCTGTTGCTGCTAATATCACCACCAGAATTAATACAATGATCGGCACTGCGCGGAGCATCTTATTCATTTTTGCATCATCCTTTCCTGATAACACCAAGCCGCGTATACATTTCTTTTTTGAGTTGCCTCATTTGTTGCGGTGCTTATTGACAGCACGATTGAATTTTAGTATGATAAAGGACAGAAATCTACAGAATCCGTGCGCTGTGACAACCGTGCGGTTTTCCAATATATATGCTGGAGGTGAGCTTTTCTTGCGGGGTTGGTGGATTGCCGGAATTGTTTATTTTATTGCGATTAACCTGACAGGGGTCTGTCTGGTGATTTCTGACAAAAAACGCGCAAAGCAAAATCGCTGGAGAATTCGGGAACGGACGCTCTTTTTGATTGCTGCGCTGGGCGGATGTCCCGGCGTTTATCTTTGTATGAAAAAAATTCGTCATAAAACGCAACACAAGCGCTTTATGATTGGATTGCCTGTAATTTTTGTTTTACAGCTGCTCGCCGTTGGTACACTTTGTTATTTTTATTTTCGCTAAATCATATGTTAATGCTTTGGCCGCAAACACACAGCCGGAGCGGAAAGGAACTACCATGAAAAAACCATTTGTCACACTGGAAAAGCTGCGTGAAATTAACACACAGTATCCAACACCATTTTATCTCTATGATGAAGCGGGGATTCGCAAAACCGCGCGCAGCCTGAATAAAGCGTTTGCTTGGAACAAAGGTTTTCAGGAATATTTTGCAGTGAAAGCAACACCTAACCCCACCATTTTGCAGATTTTGAAGGAGGAAGGTTGCGGCTGCGACTGCTCTTCCTTAACAGAATTGATGATGAGCAACGCGGTGGGAATTAACGGAGAAAATATAATGTTTTCTTCCAACGACACACCTGCAGAGGATTTCAAGCTGGCTCGTGAGCTTGGTGCAATCATTAATCTGGACGACTTTACACACATCGATTTTCTGGAAAAGGTTACCGGAAGCATTCCCGAAAAGATTTGCTGCCGATATAATCCAGGCGGAGATTTTGCCATCAATAATGCGATTATGGACACACCCGGTGATGCAAAATATGGATTCACCTACGATCAGCTGGTGGAAGGCTTCCGTATTTTGAAAGCAAAGGGCGCAAAGTCCTTTGGGCTGCATGCTTTTTTGGCAAGCAACACCGTCGCAAACGAATATTACCCCAAGCTTGCCCGCATTTTGTTTGAAACTGCCGTTAAGCTGCAAGAGTTGACCGGAGCACAGATTGACTTTATCGATCTTTCCGGTGGCGTTGGTGTGGCATATCGTCCGGAACAAAAGGAAAATGACATTTTTGCGATCGGCGAAGGAGTTCGAGAGGCCTTCGAGCAGGTTCTTGTTCCTGCCGGAATGGGACATATCAAAATCTTCACGGAACTTGGCAGATGGATGCTGGCACCCAATGGCGTTCTGGTTGCAAAAGCGATTCACGAAAAACACATTTACAAAGAATATATTGGTCTGGATGCCTGCGCTGCAAACTTGATGCGTCCAGCCATTTACGGTGCATACCACCACATTACCGTAATGGGCAAGGAAAATGCTCCTTGTGATCATAAATATGATGTCACTGGTGGACTGTGTGAAAACAATGATAAATTCGCGATTGACCGTATGCTGCCCAAAATTGACAAGGGAGATCTTCTTGTTTTGCACGATGCCGGAGCGCATGGTTTTTCAATGGGATATAATTATAATGGAAAACTCCGGTCATCAGAAATTCTGTTGCAGGAAGATGGCTCCTTCCGTATGATCCGTCGCGCAGAAACACCCGCAGATTATTTCGCCACTTTTGATTTTACGCATCTGTTTGACAGCTGCAAATAAAGCCTACGCGGTGTTATTTACCGAGGATGGTGTAAATTAATTTGTCCTCCTCCCCTCCTGCACAAAAGGAACAAGCCATCGCAATCTGATATATATATGCAAAAACTTGCGGCTGCTGTTAAAAGCAGCCGCAAGTTTTTTTGGTATGATTTACATTTATGGTAGATTGTAAAATTAAATTATATAAAAAAGTGTTTTAGATATTACCCCCTTTTTAGGATAAATCCAAAACACTTTTTCAACTCATAAAACCTTTAAAAATCGCGGTAAAAAGCCATTTTTATATTCTGATTATTCCCACTCGCTCCTGTTAAGAGTGTTCTAAACAGTTTTGCTTATGGGATTTAGCTCAGATTATTTACATTGTTTCCATTATCCAGATAGTTTGGGCTATCTGATTTTTTGTTGCCATAGCGTTGCCACTATTACTTTGCTTTGTATGGCTTATATGGCTTGTTCTTTTGAAGCAATATGGCATCTTGGTCATTTTCGGTTATATCTGAAATCTGTCGGTACGTCAACTGCTTTTTATGTATTCCATATTGGGGAAGAGGTTTGATTTGTCCGGTTTGCTCGTCTAATACTGCAGGCATTAAAATATACTCACAATATTCATGGTATGCTTCTTTGAAATAATTGAATACTTGGAAATTATCACTGGGGTTTGCACGGATTATACGAGAGACATTAAGTATCATAAGCTCGTCAATAAATGAGCCACTTGCTTCTGCACGTTTTACCGCCTCATCAATATTATTACCCACCACTACATAATATCCCGGAGCTTCTCCTGGCACATCTCCTTCTACTAAAGCAATTCTAATATCCTCGTTTTTGTCGTCTTTTCCTACCGTAGCAATCCAATCCTCAAAAATCTTAGTGGCATACTTTTCATTGACAAACGGCAACAGCAAAGCTGGTAGCGGCATATATCCTAATACAAACCCAGCACCACGCCAGACAGCTTTATCCCACGCATCAAGATCAATCATTGAGGTAACAAACAAAGTTTTTCGTTCCTTCTCTGGCAACGGTCTTAACTTGCCAAGAGGTGGTTTTTCTTTTGCAGTAACACCACGCAACCTCCAATATAATCTGTCAAATCTGTCATTATCACTTACATTGTAGTATGTGCCTCCTTGTAGTGGTGCTGGAATATATTCTAAGTCTTTTTCGCTAAAAACAACCGGAATGTACTTTGCATTTATTGAATCGGATATATAGAGCTTTTGGTAAATCAGGTTTCCTTCCCACTTAACTCCACGCCCTTTGCCTTGTTCTACCTTTCCGTATATTTTGTTATAATACCCTTTGGAGCCAATCACGATAACATAATCAGCTTTATTTATGTTGTTTTCCATCCATCGGGGCCACCCTTCAGGAGGTGCCTCCTCATATTGATCCAAAATGGCATTAATACCTTCGCTTCTCAGTCTGTTTGAAAATGAAAGCACTTGATCTGCGAAAGCAATAGAATCTTGTGAATAACTTATAAATACGATAGGATTTTCGTGTTGCTCCATTTTTTCGCCTCCGTATCACCGATGCCTAAAATTACTTACTTATTGCTAAAAAACAGTATTCCTTAGAACGGCCAGTCATCTGTGCTGTCAGTTGGCTCGGCAGTATTATTATCTTGAGCTGGCGATTCCGAAAGAAGTGCAATTAAGTCCACTATACGCTGATAAAGCTCGTCAAAGGTTAGTATCAGAAGATTGCTTAGACTATTGCGGAAGTTCTCAAATGCTGCAACTTGTCCCGGATTTAGAGAAGCCATTTTCCCAATAATTACAACACACCGTGGAGCCATTACTTCAAATGGATCTATACCTTGATGGCACAAAGAATAGTATTCTTTTGTAAGTTTATCTCTGTAATTAAGCACCTGATTTACAGCACCACTTAGTTCATAACTAAAGCTATATGTGCCTCTATATTGGCTGCCAATAAGCTCAGTGCATGGCGTTTTAATCTCTATCAAGGTCACATTTTGAGACAAGCTATTCTGATAAATGAAGTCACACAGGTTTCCTCCACTATTGCTAATTCCTTTTCCACCGACATACGCTTTATCCGCAAATATCGTGCAGGGGCAGGCAAATATCTGCGCTAAAACCCATTGATTTTCCTTAAAAACTGTTGTCTGCCAGAATTCTTCATTATCGTTATCGAGATTCTCCTTCATGAGCGCAGCAATCCGTTGAAGCTTTTCAATGTTTAGCGATGTTGTCAGATGCTGTAAATTCTCATCTTGTAATTCCATGAGGCCCTTTTTCAAAGAATCAAGCGAGCCTGTTTGAGTAATTAGGCGAAGCAATGTTTTGACAAGATCATAGTTTTCTTCGTTGCCTATCATCCGTGCAGCTGATGGGTCGTTTTGAATTATAGACAAAAACTGCCGAAAGCTACTATCCACTCTGGCGTAAGTAGCTGAGCCATACGGTATTTCACCCATATTATCATATAGAGCATATAGCTGTTTAAGTCCTTGGTATAACTCGTATGTTTCGGTCGTATCTAACTTGATTTCCATCCAATCCCCTACTTTAACAGTGCCACGAGAAACCTTGTTGGATGAGTCCACACTGTCAGTGGGGAAGAGGTCTTCCTTCTTTCTCTTCTTTTCATATTGAAGCTTGCCAGAAACAGATTTACATGGCTCGCTCTCGTTAGACACTAGAGTTGGGAGAAATTTGAACCTGAGCATATCAGTTTGGTTCAGAACGATTGGAGAAGCATCTGCCGTTACAGAAGAAGTGGAAACAATATCAACCGCATTAGTTGTCATGTCACGAACTTCCGGTACTCGCAGAGCAATTTTCATGGTATTTCCACCTTTCTTGCATATCTGTACGATTAGTATTTATAAATTGATGCTAAGATTTCCATCAAAAAAAGCTGACGGATATGACAACTTCATTATGGCTTTGGGAAAAACAATCATATACGCATATACGATTCCCTCACCAAAACGATCATGTAGTAGACTTTTCCCATCCGGACAGAAGCTAACCTCATCCGGTAACGATCTGAGATACGGCAATTCGATAATTTTTGCAGGGCATTCAGGAAAACTTGCCTCAATCGCAACAACCTGTCCCTCACCAAATGTTGCATGGTGAACGATGGCACCGGCAGGAACGAGAGGTGCTTCATCATGTTTGCGTACAATAATTCCATTTACAATCTCATTTGCCTTTTCAGAAACCGTTGCATCAATATACTGTTTCCAAGCAGGAGCCTCCAAAATATCTCTCCGGGACTCGCATTTCAAAATCAATTCTCGCAGCTCTTCGGGCTTCGCCTTGTTTGCTTCAAACATGGCTGTAAAATATTTCTGGAACTGTCCTAATGTCAGCGGAACAATGTCAAGACGTTGCTTCACATCGCCTTTTGCATACCAAGTGCCGTGTCTGAAAGTCTCTGCCGTGTTGGTGTCGATGCGAACAGCAATAAACATCCCATAGACGGGTTTATCATATTTGAGGACAGCATCAGAAACATGCCGTCTGACAGGCTCACCTTCCATCGCTTCCTGACGAGATGATGTGGACATGGTAACTTCGGTCAAAATGGTGAAATCATCGAATTCACAATATAGATCACCTTTACCGCCACCAGCAGCCGTTACAGGTAGGAAATCCGAATCCAACTTGAAGCCCCGGACTTCATAAGGTTTATTGACCATATGATCAATCGCCAATGCCGCTCGCCAGAGAGTCCACTCCAAATAAGCAGGGGTTTCGTCCTTGGGTATTTCTATGGCATTATCTTCATCGTAGACTAACTTACCGCCACCCTTTATGAGCAACGTCATATAGTCTCTGATTTCTTTCCATTGATTACATTGGTCATAGGCGTACTGGATTTCATCGGTCTGAGCGAGAATATTTTCAAGTCTTTGTCTTGCGATGTTGATTTCTGCTGGAGTATCCAGTGGAAGATCAGAAATATCAAACAGGATATGACGCTCCTTCATCTGCTTAATCAGATCATCAAGAAGTGATTTGGCGACATCCATATTATCGGTCGGCAGGGGCGCACCTGCACAGAGCAGCTTATACTGCTCTATAATAGGCTCTGCGCTTGCGGTGGCTTTGGCAAGCTTTTCTGCCAGGATATGCTTTGTGGGTACGATAATCAGGCCTCTGCCTTTGCGTTGAAGCACACCGGAAATGCGGAGGTATCTCATATTCATATCGCTGTAATCCAAGAAATTATCAGCTTTTTTATCGTAGTTTTCACCTCTCCTGGCAATCTCTCCTTTGTCGAAGGGACGCTTCGCCGGAGCGGCAGATCTGCGCTGTCTCAGATCAAGGATATTGTCAACCACTTCTTCCAAGTTGTAACTCGGATTGGTGGTGTGTCCCCACAGAGCAAATTCAATTCTGCTCAATTCAGAGGATCCTGTACGCTTTTCGAGTTCCAACATAATAGACAGCAGCCATCTTAAGGGAGAAAAATAGTGCGCTCCATCCGGCATAGCAAATTGCTCCACGCTCATTGCCCGGAGATAGCATTCCTGCACTGCAGGGTATGTATCTGCTTTTAAGAATGATCTCCCAAAAGGCGTAATATCGTCCAGTGCTCCAAGCTCTTCCTG
The DNA here is from genome assembly GCA_934875675.1 of uncultured bacterium. GTDB lineage: Bacteria > Bacillota > Clostridia > Oscillospirales > Acutalibacteraceae > CAKXIK01. Next base: position 34,865 of record CAKXIK010000024.1, on the reverse strand, counting down.
TTGACCATCATTCTTCTGAATCTGCGGATAAATCAAGCCGTTTTTTGCAAACATCAATCGCCATTTTCGAGCATGGCTTCCGGAACTATCCTTGCCTTCTTCATTGTGAATAATGCCCTTTTCATCCAGCAAATTCATAAATCCAAGCTCATTGCCGCGACCATGAAGATGTCCCACAAATGCAGAGTTAGCAAAAACAGAGAATCCCTCTTGAATTCGATTGGGATTGCGTAAGCCGGTATTTCCTACCAACCATATATTTATCTGCTCAGCCATCGTGCAACCTCCAATCAATATCCAACAAAAAGGTATTCTTGTACCGCATTTCTATGCGTCTTTGCTTCGCTCTGGTTTCCAAACGAATATTTGTAGTCGACAGGGACAACCTCTACATGCTCCTTATACTTTGCCATGATCGCGACCATCTCATCTTGCGTAGGTAAGCTATTTGAGGAATAAGATACAATCAAAATGCTATTTGCGAATTTCTTGAACAAATGATCAAAGGCATCTGATGCTCCTTTTCGAGTAGAAAAAGGTGTGGGATATGACTTGAATTTTTTTGTCTGGGTATGCTGCTGTATTTCAACACCCTTCCAATCTCGGGCAAGACCTTCTACAAAATGGTATCTTCGAACATATTCATTGTCTGACAAGGGGGAGTAATATGGTGGATCAATATAAACCAAATCCGCCTTATCCACCTTCAGAGCCATTGCATCACCCCGCTTGGAGCGATTAACCTGACCGTTATTAAATACCGCTTTATTGACCGCTTCAACAGCTTCCATAAACTGTTGCGCAAGTGTCTTTTGCAGATCCTTACGTCCGTCATTATACCGCTGTCCTGTATAGGTAAAGATGCCTCGGGGGCGCTTCTTTGTACAAGCGCGAATTAAGGCAGCCATAGCAATCGCACGTTTGTATTGATCTTTGATTGCTGCAATATTAGTACGCAGCGTGTCAATCAAATCATTTTCTTCATCCGTATAGTACAAATCCTTAAAGGTTGATCTGACAAAATGATCTGACTCTTTATGCGCTACTAGAAGTTCATTTGCTTCCGCTAATGGCAAGGTAATAGAATTATTTTCGACCATTGCCTTAGTGAATGTTGCAGACATCGCCATATAGTCGTTACTTACTACCGCTTTACCCTGAGCCTTGAACATATAACCAACTATACCGGAGCCGGAGAAAAGATCAACCACGGTATTTATCTCAAATTGTGAAGCAACCGACCATATTTCAGAGAGCAACTTGCTCTTTGAGCCCATAAAGCGAGTAGATGGATAAGCTGTAACCTGCTCTGGCAGAGGTCGGGGAAGCAGCTTAACAAGAATACGCTGTTTTGGGGGAATATCGACAATAACATCCTCGCCTTTTCGCGTGCTCCCGTTACATGAAATATGCCGCTTCGTTTGAATTACATCAATATTGAACGGAGCATATAACTCATGCACCAGCGGATGGTTGGAATTTGTTAAAATCACATGACAGCCGCGTTCATGCAAGGTCATAATCATTTTTGCAAGCTCAACATGATCTTCCTCATAGAATTGCTCTTTAGTGTATCGCTTAAAATCTGCATATTCAGAAACGGGCAAATATGGAGGGTCCAGGAAAACGAAGTCGCCCGGCTGAGCATAATGCTCCAGAACCAATAGATAGTCACCACATATAATTTCTGCTTTCTTTAATGCGGCAGACGCTACTCTCAGCCCGGCCACGTCACAAATCTTCGGATTTTTATATTTACCGTAGGGAACATTAAATTGTCCTTGCTTATTAACACGATACAATCCATTAAAGCAAGTCCTGTTTAAGAAGATCGTCCTTGCTGCAGCTTCCGCTTTGGAGAGTGTTGTCCACTCTTGGCTACGGACAGCATAAAATTTTTCAGAGGTGTTTTCATATTTTGTTAAGAAACCGATAACATCCTCGACATGATTAGCTACCTCACGGTACATATTAATCAGTTCAGGATTGCTATCTGCGATAACGGCATTTTCAGGCTGCAAGGCAAAAAACATCGCTCCGCCACCAAAAAACGGCTCGATATATCGACCATAAGAGGCCGGTACTTTCGGCAAAAGATCTCCTAACATCTGTGTTTTGCCGCCTGCCCATTTCAAAATAGGCTTAGCTGAAATAGGCTCAGCTTTTCTTACTGCTTGTTCTGCCACTGTACTCGCCTCCTTTAACTATTGCTGTCTTGTGTGAGCTCCATAATATCACCAATATCACATTGGAGGGCTGTACAAATCTTTACGAGCACATCCGTGGTAACATTTTCACTTTTTCCAAGTTTGGCCATTGAAGCATGACTGATTCCTGCTGCCGCGCATAAATCTTTCTTTTTCATATCTTTATCAATCAGCAGCTTCCATAATTTCTTATAACTCACAGCCATACATTTCACTCCATTAGCAAGTCTCAGCTTCATGCTTTATTGATTACAAATCAGCTTTCGCTGAATTTAAAGATAGTATAGCATATTTGAAGATGCGCTTCAATGAGTTAAATGTAAATATCTCATGTTGATGCAAAAAAGTGCCGCCCATAGGATTGTTCCTACGGGCGGCAACACTATTAACTATCCAGTGGCTTATACTCAGTCACTGCTTTCAAATATTTTTCCGGGTCTTCATTCAAGACCAAGGCTGCATAATCTAATGGAGCGTTGTAAATCAGCCAATCTAGTTCTGAACGCTGGTACATATTCTCCGCAACTTCGTTTTCCACGGCGATGGTATCAAATGTAATCAGCGTCCCATCCTCCAGCCGCAGTTCCACACAGGCAGTATCCATATTGAACTCACAGGATATAACTTTCATGTTCCGCTCCTTCTTAGATTTTCTTTCTTTGCCAGCTCGCCGGCAGCCTTGCGGCGTTCTTCGCTGTATGGTGCTGTCAGCTTGAAGCTGAAGCGTCCTTTATAGATTTCAAAAGTCAGGCAGCCGTTTTCGTCATCATCAATCAGCCTGCACTCACCGGGATATTGCCCAGCATATTTGGTGAGCCTGTTTTTGAGATTAGTGTTGTAAGTACAGACCTCAATCATCGAGCTGTCCTCATTAAAATAGATGTTTGTTGCCTTTTGTTTCTTGGAAAGACCTGTTTTCATAAATACCTCCATTTTTGATGAGTTTTTGTCGGCTCAACAGCCGTAAAACTTGACGAATTTCCCATCGGAGAGAGCCCAAATGATGCAGTGCTCATTCGGACCACCCCTAACGGATAAAAGTCGCTTTTCTCGGCTCTACACAGGAATTACCGGACATCTTCCCTTGTGTGCGTTTTGACCCTATTTCTGCCAAATAAATGCCAAAGGCCATTTCGCTCAATGACGGATTCATAGCTGCGTAGTTTGCCACGGAGAGCTTCGTTCTCCTGTTCCAGCCCTGCTGTATTGAGTTTATTTCGGATGGACTTATATTCGGACAACTCTTTAGTAAGCGCTGCAACCTTAGCTTCTAAGCCTGCGATCATCTTGTGGGCTGCGTCCAGTGCCTTTTGCAATATTGATTCTTTCTTTTCTTGAGCGATATATTTTTTGGCCGCAACCGCAAGGCTTTCATATTCGGATCGTTCCAAAATCACCTTTGATGACAACGGCACAGGTTTTGCTTCAATCTGATCGACAGCCCGCATCGCAACCTGCTGCTTTTGAACTTTTGCAATCTTTTTATCCAAGGCTGATGCCTGTTGCTCCTTCTGATCAGAGCGTTCCGCCAACTCCGTCAGCCGTGCTTTCTCCTGTTCCACCTTGAACTGCGTTACGGTCAAATGTTCCTCGGAGCTGCCACGCTCGCCGCGTTCTACATCGTTATACCCAGCTTGTCGCATAGCATTATAGAAATCATCTTGCAGCACAGAGTAAGATTTTCTCAGAACAGGCTTGCCGCCTTTCGTAAGTAATGGGGCTCCTGTTTCATCGACCGCCGGTTTGGATAACCACTTTTTGCTGGAGCTGACCTGCATGATCGTTTCCTTGACTGTCCCGACCAGTGATTTATCCTTGCATCTTGTTGACCACTTGATTTGTTTTTCCACAACAGGGACATATACAGCATGCAGATGATAGTGATATACATCCTGCCCCAACGCCTCGGACATCGCCCGATTGCGTTCATCGGCGTGCATGACCGCTGACAGGATATATTGCTCGCCGCCTACGATTTTGATTGCAGCTTTGTAGGCATCGGTGTAGAATTGTTTTGCAAAGTCATATCCACCGTGATTATGGAAGTAGGCGGAGTTTACATCGAAGATCAGTTCACCGTAAAGATTGGCATCTTCCTTCAACCCACGGGTGGAGATCACGCCATCAGCCGCCATCTGCTCAAACATTTCTGTATAGCTTCTGGTTGGCGTCTTAAAGTGAACATTCATGCCGGTACGATCAGGTACAATATCTTGGTTTGTGTAGGATTCCTTTTCGCGCTCATTATGGCGCTGCGCATTGCTAATGTCTTTAGCTGTCATATTCATATTTCTTGCGCTGGTACGGTTAACACCATCGCCTCTTGCCATAAGCAAAATACCTCCAATTTTTAGTTTGTATGGACACTGCAAGCCACGGAGATGCACTTCTGCGGAAGTGTAATAACCCACTATGACACTTTCATCCTGCGGCTGCAAAGTGCCGTGGGCTCTCCGAGGGGGTATGCGGCTTCTGCGGAAGCCTCTCCGCCTTTTTGGGCTTGTGGGTGGTACCCACAGCCTCAAAATTCGGTGTGGACAGCAATCTATTCGCAACACATTTCTGCTCATATTTGCCGCCCACTGACAGAGAGATTTTTGAAAATCTCCCTGCCTTTCTGTTTCAAAATCTGCGGATTTCTCAACGGAGGCGAATGCGGTGTGGGGCTGCTGACAGTCAATTATTTCTCTTGTCTGCCAGAAACAGGAGCGTGGCACGCTCCTGTCATAGCTCCCAAGGAGGAGTAGTCCATCGGTAACTTTGCGGAACTCCACGGCGGTCAAGATAATCCTGCCTTGCCTGCTCTCGCTGCTCATCGGTGGGGGCGGTCTTGTACTGAGAGTAGAGCTGCCTATTCAACATGGCATCTATTTTTTGCTCCAAGCCCTGCCGGATATCCTCATCAAAATCATCTTCGCCTCTCAAATGATGTAAAACCAAGTCCACAAACAGCTCATACGGAATCTGTACATTTTTCATATCGTTTCCTATCCAATCCTATCCGCGACGGTCGCGACGATGGCGACGGTTGTTTTGGCGGTGTCATATTCACCGTTGCGACCGTCGCAACCGTCGCGCCTGAGTTTAAGAGATCACTTCATAGTCAACTGCGTCGATTATCATATAGGCGAGCTTGACCTGCCGCCCGGTGTGCTTGGCCTTGTTCTCATAGCGGACATGGTATTCGTCCAGAAGTCTGCCGGACTTGACATTCAGATATTTGGTGAGCGTATTTGCCGCCATGCCAACATTGGCTGCATCGGCAAGTTCGGACGGAGAGCCTGTCCATTCGCGCTGATTGGAGGAAACGAGTTTTGATACTGCTTCCAGAATGCTATCCGGTTGCTCCTTGTGCAGCTCATTTTCTGTTTTTTCCAACTGCCAGATTTGCGTTTCTGGGTCTTTCCTTAAGTAGAGGATTTGATCCTGCTGGTCACGCCCGACAACATCGATAGTGGCATCCAGATCAGTGCGCTTTTTCTTTTGCATCAGGAGCGAGCCGTCCGCACAGCCCAGCAAGCCTGTCGTCCCGGAGATCATTTCAAAGCTGTCCCCGGCAGGCTGCTTTCGGGTATGGTGAACGGTCAGCACGCAAATACAATATTTATCCGCAAACTGTTTCAGCTTTCCGATTATTTCATAGTCGCTGGCATAGCTGTATGCCTCGCCGCCTGCCTCACGAATTTTCTGCATGGTATCGATGATAATGAGCTTGGTGTCAGGATGTTCACGCATAAAGTTTTCCAGCTGCTCATCCAATCCGTTCCCGATCTTTCCGGCAACGGTTGCAAAGTGGAGCTTGTTCGTATCCTCTACGCCGTACATCATGAACATACGGTTCTGGATGCGTCCGAAATCATCTTCAAGGGCAAGGTATAACACCGTACCCTGACGGACATCATATTCCCAAAGCTTTTGACCGGTGCTGACATGATAGGCGAGCTGTGCCACAAGAAATGATTTACCGATTTTCGGTGCTCCGGCAAGGATATACGCCCCGGCATAGAGCAAGCCGTCAACAACAGGCGGCCTGCTTTTGTAGGAAGTCTGGTACAGTTCCGTCATGGAGACCGTATGCAGGTAGTGGGGGTCAGTCATGCGCTGCATGCGACGGTAAAGCTCCCGCAAATCTTCCTCAGGGGGATTGATTTCGCCGTTTCCGTCTGGTATACTTTGCTCAGTTGAATTGTGAAGCGGCTGCCCTCCATCTGCGCTAACAGATGGGACGAGGGCGGTCGTTTTTTCTGTTTCATTCATCATAGGCACTATCCTCCTTCATTCCGTCCATGATGGAAGCAATCATCTGGATTGTGTCCATCAACTCATCATCCACGCTGCTACCAGCTTCAATGCGCCGCAGCTCGTCCAGAACAGCGACAAGTTGATCGCGGAGCGCCTTGTATACTCTCGGATTGCCCTGAACTACTACATCCTTGCACAGTAGCCGACGGGTGATGTAGTCCTGTTTGGTCAGGCCCGTGAGCTTCACGGCAACTTCAATTTGTGCATCCTCCTCCGGCGATACCCGAAACGCAACTGTTTTGTTCCTCCAACGATTGTGTTCATCTCGATTTTTCAGTGACATATTACTTGCCCCTTTCCATATTTAACTTATCTGCCATCTCCGTCTGCTTGGACGGAAACAGGTGCGCATAGTTGTAGGTAATGTCAATGCTCTCATGACCTACCCGGTCAGCAATGGCAGTTGCCGAAAATCCCATATCAATCAGGAGCGAAACCGCGCTGTGACGAATATCGTGTATTCTGATGCGCTTGACACCAGCCTCTTTTGCGCCTCTGTCCATTTCCCGATGAAGATAACTTTTTGTGACGGTAAACATCCGGTCATTGTCTCCGATGTCATAGAGCATTTTCAGATAGTCCTGAATCTCATCCGTTAGAAACTGCGGCATTTTGATGGTGCGATTGCTTTTCTCCGTCTTAGGTGTCGTAATGACATTCTGCCGGTTGAGCCGCTGATAGGATTTATTGATTGTGACCGTGCCTTTTTTGAAATCGAAATCTGCCGGAGTGAGTGCCAGCAGCTCACCTTCGCGGATACCGCACCAGTAGAGCATCTCAAAAGCGTAGAATGATAACGGCTTGTCCATCATGGCATCAGCAAATTTGAGATATTCTTCTTTTGTCCAGAACAGCATCTCGCGGTTTTTCTTCTTGCCCATACTGCCGGCCTTTTTACATGGATTCTCTCTGAGGTTGTAATATCTGACAGCGTGATTAAAGATGGCGCTGAGCTGATTGTGGACGGTTTTCAGATAGACCGGCGAATAAGGCTTACCATTCTCGTCCTTGTGGTTCAATAATTCGTTTTGCCATGTGATGATCTGCTGGGCGGTAATGCTGCTCATTTTCAGCTTGCCGAAGTACGGCAGCAGCTTGGTGCGGATGATATGATCTTTTGTTGCCCAAGTGTTTTCCTTAATGCGGGTTTTCATATCCGCCGTGTACTGCTCCACAAAGCTATTGAAGGTCATGTCCAGATCGCTGGACGCTTTGTTAAGCTGCTCACGCTCCCACGCCTGTGCTTCACGCTTGGTCTTGAAACCGCGTTTTTGCGTTTGCTTCTTTTCGCCAGTCCAATCGACATAGCGGTAGAGCACCCGCCATGTGTTGGTTTTTTCCTCCTTGTAGACAGCCATTATGACTCTCTCCTTTCGGTTCCGCCGTAGCAAAATTTCTCTAAAAAATACTTGCGGTTGATTCGGCCCGAGATGGTCAGAAATCCTTTTGCCCGGAGATCTGCATTGAGTTTTTGCACGATCTTGTAGGCATAGGACTTTGAGATGCCCAGCTCTTTTGCCACATCTTCCACTCTCATAAAATTGTTGTTCTCCATAGACGCTCCTCCTTTTTTGCATAGTAATACTTATTTAGTGTCGGATACTTTCTGGCCGCCATCCGATTTGCCCGGGCGGACACACCAGGCCTGCGGTGTGCGACAGTCATTCTGTTTACACTAAGCTTATTTGCTAAGTGTATTGCTATTGTACTATACTATTATGTTTAAGTCAAGGCGGTTTGCAAAAAAAATATTAAACAAATATGTTTCCATTCCTCTTGACAATATTAAACATATAAGCTATACTCATTCTCAAAGACATGTGACACAGGAGTTGATAATTATGGCGATTGGAGAACGCATTCACTTTTTTCGCATATTGCGCGGTATGACGCAGAAATATCTGGGTCAGTCTGTGGGTTTCCCAGAGAAATCTGCTGATGTGCGTTTGGCTCAGTACGAAACAGGGACAAGAGCCCCGAAAGCGGATTTGACCGCTTCTCTTGCTCAGGTACTTGATGTATCTCCGCAGGCATTGGCTGTGCCGGACATAGACTCCTATATCGGTCTGATGCACACTCTGTTTACTCTTGAGGACAGGTACGGTCTACAGATCGACGAAGTTGGCGACGAAATTTGCCTGAAAGTAGATGTACGCAAAGGCAAGGACGCTGCTGAACTTCACAAGATGCTGTGTGCGTGGTGTCAGGTTGCTGCAATGATGAAAGCCGGAGAGATCACGCAGGAGGAATATGACCGCTGGCGTTATCACTATCCTGAGTTTGATACCTCTGAGAAGTGGGTGAAAGTTCCGTTGCAAAAATTAAGCAATATGATGGTTAACGAAACAGATAAGGAGAGGTAATATGTACATTTTCTGGGACAATTCAAATATTCATTATGCAGGCCTTAACCATGTAAGGCCTGTAAAAGAACCAGCCATAGCTAAGGAGCAGTATCGCACATACTTCAAAGGGCTCCTTGCTTTGGTCGCTTCCGGCAGACATATTGACAATATTTTCTTTGCAGGCAGTGTTCCTCCCAAAGGGGATGCTTTGTGGAATGCGGTAAGGAACGCTGGAATTACTCCATCTTTATTACCTAGAAGCCTGAGCGACGGTGAAGCAGATTCTACTGACCATGTATTGCAATTGGCATTGCTTCGTTTAGCCATGGATCATCCAGAGCCAAGTACTGTTGCCTTGCTGACAGGAGATGGTGCAGGCATAAACGCTGGTGAAGGTTTTTTGGCCGATGCAATTAGATTGGCTTCACGGGGATGGAAATTTGAAGTGTATTCATGGGACGCAGCATGCCATGGGCAATTAAAGAAGTTTGCTGAAGAAAACGGTAAGTATATTAAATTAGAAGAATATTATGAGAATGTAACTTTTGTTCAAGGTGGGCGGAGGGCCACTGAACTGTAACGCAAAAAAGAGCTAACTGACTTAATCAAAATCAGTTAGCTCTTTTTATATGAATAATGAAAAAATGTTGCCATTTCGTTGCCACGAACGGCTTTAATCCTCAAAAAGTCCAGTGTTTACGGGCTTTTTCAGGCCTCTGAAATCATTCCCACTCAATTGTTGCCGGAGGCTTGCTTGTGATGTCATAGACAATACGGTTAACATTTTTGACTTCATTTACGATTCTGCTGGAGGCTTTCTCGAGTACATCATACGGGATGCGTGCCCAATCGGCAGTCATGAAATCCGTCGTTGTAACGCCGCGCAGGGCAATGGTATAATCATAGGTGCGACCATCACCCATTACACCCACACTGCGAATGCCGGTCAGCACCGCAAAATATTGACTGATGGATCGTTCAAGACCTGCCTCGGCGATTTCCTCGCGGAAAACTGCGTCCGCATCCTTGAGAATGTCGAGTTTTTCCGGCGTAATCTCACCCATCACGCGGATTGCGAGACCGGGACCCGGGAACGGCTGCCGCCAAACAAGTTTCTCTGGAATGCCAAGCTCAAGACCGCACTGGCGAACCTCATCCTTGAACAGATCACGAAGCGGTTCGATAATTTCGCGGAAATCAACGTCGTCCGGCAGACCGCCCACATTATGATGGCTCTTAATCACGGCAGCTTCTCCCGCACCGCTTTCAATCACGTCAGGATAAATGGTACCTTGACAAAGAAATTCCATTTTACCAAGTTTTTGGGATTCTTCTTCAAACACGCGGATAAACTCTTCGCCAATAATTTTACGCTTACGTTCCGGCTCACTGATCCCTGCCAGTTTGCCGAGAAAACGTTCCTGCGCATTTACACGAATCAGATTCATATCGAATTGACGGCGGAAAACTGTTTCCACCTCATCGCCCTCATTTTTGCGAAGCAGACCATGATCGACAAAAATGCAGGTCAGATTTTTTCCGATTGCACGATGCACCATAACGGCAGCAACGGAAGAATCCACACCACCGGAAAGCGCACAGAGAACCTTCTTATCCCCCACCTTTGCACGGATGCGTTCAATTGCATCGTTTACATAAGAGGACATTTTCCAGTCTCCCTTGCAGCCGCACACATCGAATAAAAATGAGCGCAACATATCCATTCCCTGTACGGTATGATTCACTTCCGGATGAAACTGCGTTGCGTACAGATGCTTTTCACTGTTTTCCATTGCTGCTACCGGACATGCACCAGAAGTTGCAACCGAACGAAAACCAACCGGCGGCTCTGCAATATAATCGGTGTGGCTCATCCAACAAACCGAATTCTTATCCACCTTTTTAAATAATGCAGCGTCCTGGTTAAAGTGCACATCGGTTTTACCATATTCCCGAACCTCGGAGGTCTGCACCTTTCCGCCTAACAGGTAAGCCATCAGCTGTGCGCCATAACAGATTCCAAACACCGGTACGCCCAGTTCAAAAACATCCGCACTGCAATGTGGTGCATTCTGCAGATAAACTGAATTTGGCCCACCGGAAAAAATAATGCCTTTATAGTGATTTTTCTTCAGTTCTTCGACAGGGGTTTTGTATGATTTAATTTCGCAATAGACATTGCATTCACGTACACGGCGTGCAATCAGCTGGCTGTATTGTCCGCCGAAATCCATGACCAGCACGGTCTCTCTTGCATTTTCCAAGCAATTCACTCCTTACGCGGCTCATGTTTTGTTTAGCGGTAAATAATATCTTCACGCGCCGGACCATTGGACACAATTCCCACCGGCACACCGATTGCTTTTTCAATATACTCAACATAATTGCGTACATTTGCCGGCAAATCTTCATACCGACGGATGCCGCGAATATCACATTTCCAACCAGGCAATTTTTCAACAATCGGTTTGCAGCGCTTGAGTTCATTGGTGTTGGGGAAGTAATCGATCCGTTTGCCGTCCAGCTCATATGCCACACAAACAGGGATTTCATCCAGATAACCAAGCACGTCCAGAACCGTCAGCGCAACCGTGGTAGCACCCTGAGCCGCACAACCATAGCGTGTTGCAACGCAGTCAAACCATCCCATTCTTCTGGGACGACCCGTTGTTGCGCCATATTCGCCACCATCACCGCCGCGACGACGCAATTCATCCGCTTCATCGCCAAAAATTTCGCTGACAAACTCTCCGGCACCAACCGCACTGGAGTATGCCTTGACGACCGTAACAATTTCCTTGATTTCGTAGGGCGGAATGCCTGCACCGACGGAACCGTATCCCGCCAACGTGGAAGATGACGTAACCATTGGATAAATTCCAAAATCGGGATCCTTTAATGCACCAAGCTGGCCCTCCAGAAGGATCGTCTTCTTTTCTTTGATTGCATTGTGCAGGAACGTAAAGGTGTCTGCCACATAAGGCTTCATCTTGTCGCGCCACTCACAGATCTGCTTAAAGATTTCATCAACGGTAAGCTCCGGCTTATGATAGAGATCGCGAAGCAGTGCGTTCTTTTGCACCAGAACGCGCTCAATTTTTTCTTTGATATCTGCATCACTGCCATAAAACTCGCAAAGCTCAAAGCCGACCTTTGCAAACTTATCTGCATAAAACGGCGCGATACCTGACTTGGTGGAACCGAATGAGTTTTTGCCCAGACGCTCTTCTTCACACTGATCGAAGAGAATGTGATACGGCATCACAATCTGCACACGGTCGGAAACAAGAATCTTTGGCTGCGGCACCCCACGATCGGTAACCTCTTTGATCTCCCTGATCAGATTATCGATATTCAACGCAACACCGTTTCCAATGATGTTGGTTACACGTTGGTTGAATACACCGGAAGGAAGCTGGTGCAGTGCAAATTTACCATAGTTGTTGATGATTGTGTGACCGGCATTGCTGCCGCCCTGAAAACGGATTACGATATCGGATTGCGCGGCGAAGACATCTGTAATCTTGCCCTTTCCCTCGTCGCCCCAGTTGGCACCCACGATGGCTTTGACCATGATTTTATCAATCCTTTCGCCCGGTTTATGCCGGACCTGAAATTATATTGCTCCGGTTTTTCCGGATTAAACATTGATTTCTACAGTATCTTCTGCAAGTGTACTGTATTTTTTCAGCACAGGAGCAACGGTTTCCGCGAGGAACTCGCGAGTTTGCTCCGGCGCGCGCCCCACATAGCGGGAAGGCTCCAGAATCGCTTCCAACTCCGGCAGCGTGACTCCAAAAACGGAATCTGCTGCAATGCGCTCCAACAGGTCATTTTCTCCGCCCTCTTCTTTGACAACGCGAGAGGCTGCCATAGAATGAACACGGATGCGCTCGTGCAGTTCCTGACGGTCAGCACCGCGCTTAACTGCATCCATCATGATATTTTCAGTTGCCATAAACGGAAGCTCGCGGCGCAGACGCTGTTCGATAACCTTGGGATAAACCACCAGACCATCGGCAACATTCTGATACAAATTCAAAATGGCATCGACTGCAAGAAACGCTTCCGGTACGCTGATACGCTTGTTGGCGGAATCGTCCAACGTACGCTCAAACCATTGCGTCGCAGCGGTGATCGCCGGATTCAGCGAATCAACCATTACATACCGTGCAAGGGATGCCATTCGTTCGCTGCGCATCGGATTGCGCTTGTATGCCATGGCAGAAGAACCAATCTGATTTTTCTCAAACGGCTCCTCCACTTCCTTGAGGTGCTGCAGAAGCCGAATGTCGTTTGAAAACTTTGCTGCACTCTGTGCAATTCCACTGAGCACTGCCAGCATGCGGCTGTCCTGTTTGCGGGAGTAGGTCTGCCCCGAAACAGGATAGCAGGCTGAAAAGCCCATCTTCTGTGCAATTAAATCGTCCAGACGGCGCGCTTTTGCATGATCACCGTCAAAAAGCTCCAAAAAGCTTGCCTGTGTACCGGTGGTTCCTTTGGAGCCGAGCAGCTTTGCACCGGAAAGCAGATACTCGACATCCTCCAGATCCATCAGCAATTCCTGCGTCCACAGAGTGGCACGTTTGCCGACGGTGGTTGGCTGTGCCGGCTGAAAATGCGTAAATGCCAAAGTCGGCAAATCTGCATATTTTGCGGCAAAATCCGAGAGCTTGCGCACGGTTGCCACCAGCTTGTCTCGCACAAGCTCCAGTGCCTGATACATCACAATCAGATCGGTGTTATCGCCCACATAGCAAGACGTTGCGCCCAGGTGAATAATCGGCTTTGCCTTGGGGCACTGCACGCCATATGCATAGACATGCGACATCACGTCGTGGCGAACCTCTTTTTCCCGCTGCTCGGCAACGTCGTAGTTGATGTCGTCCACATGCGCCTTCAATTCATCAATCTGTTCCTGTGTTACAGGCAGACCGAGCTCTTTTTCCGATTCCGCCAGCGCAATCCAAAGGCGGCGCCAGGTGCGGAATTTCATATCCGGTGAAAAGAGGTATTTCATTTTTTGATCCGCATAACGGGAAGAAAGCGGAGATTCGTAGCAATCGTTCACAGCATAATCCTCCAAATATTCATTACTATCGGTGCTTAGCATCCGCACGTTTTGTCGCCGTCGGGAAGCGTTTTGGGAATACCGGCAGGGTAATTGCCGGTGAAACAGGCATCACAAAATCCCTTGCAGGCATTCTCCTTGAGCATTTGCGACAGCGTTGTGCAGTCCAAAAATCCGAGCGAATCGGCAAAATTCAGTGCACACAGCTCATCAATGGTATATTTAACCGCCGCAAGCTGTTCCCTTGCGGGAACATCGGTGCCATAGTAGCACGGATAAAGGAACGGCGGGGAGCTGATACGAAGATGAACCTCTTTTGCCCCTGCAGCTCGCAGCATTTTGACAATTCGGCCGCAGGTGGTTCCGCGAACGATAGAATCGTCAATCATAACCACACGCTTGCCTTTTACTGCGCTGGAAAGTGCATTCAGCTTAATTCGCACACTGCGTTCCCGCTCTTTCTGCGTCGGTTTGATAAAGGTGCGGCCAATATAGCTGTTTTTTATGATACCCTTTTCATACGGAATTCCAGATTCCTCGCTATAGCCAATGGCTGCATCAATTCCGGATTCCGGAACACCAATCACTACGTCTGCTTCCACCGGATGCTGACGGGCAAGCATTCTGCCGGCTTCCTTATGTGCTTCATAGGCGCTAACACCGTCAATCCAACTATCCGGACGAGCAAAATAGATGTATTCAAAAATGCAGAGGGCGCCCTTGCCGTCCTTTTTGCAATGGAATTTGTCGCTGCGCAGGCCGTTTTCATCTGCAACAACAATCTCTCCGGGCTCCACATCCCGCACAAATTCTGCACCGGCTGCATCGAGTGCACAGCTTTCGGAAGCAAAAACATAACCCTCGTCATCCGGCAGTTTTCCGATGCACAATGGGCGGATTCCAAGCGGGTCACGCGCAGCAATCAACTTGCGGGGACTCATCACTACAAGGGAGTAAGAACCTTCAATCTGCTCCATTGTTCTGCCGACCGCTTCCTCGATGGAACGGGTGGTCACACGCTCCCGCGCAATCAGATACGCAATAACCTCGGAGTCGATCGTCGTTTGAAAAATTGCACCGCGATGTTCCAGCTCCGTACGCAACTCTGTTGCATTAATCAGATTGCCGTTATGTGCAATCGCAATGCTGCCCTTGACATAGCGCAGGGCAAGCGGCTGTGCATTTTCACGCACACTGGCTCCTGCGGTGGAATAGCGCACATGACCGACCGCAATCTGTCCTTGCAGCTGCTGCAGAATGGACGGATTGAACACTTCGGTGACTAATCCCATATCCTTGTGGTAGCAGATTACACCGCGGTCATTGACTGCAATGCCGCAGCTTTCCTGCCCGCGATGCTGCAATGCCAACAGACCGTTGTACACGAGATAGGAAACCTCTGCACCATCCTTTGTGTATACGCCAAAAACGCCGCATTCATCGTGCGGCTTGTCCGAAGTTGTAATTTCGGTTGTATAAGCTTCATTCATGAGCGTATTTTTGTCCTTTTCCTTAATTTTCATTCCGTTTTAATGCGGGACCGTTATAAGAACACAAACAGCCCGCTCCGAAAAGGCAGGCTGTCTGCTTCTGATTCAATTACAGTCCAAGGCGGGCAAAAACTTCTTTGTAAGCATCTTCCACGCCGCCCATATCACGACGGAAACGATCCTTATCAAGCTTTTCGTGGGTTTTGCTGTCCCATAGGCGGCAGGTATCGGGAGAAATTTCATCCGCCAGAATAATTTTGCCGTCACAACGACCAAACTCCAGCTTGAAATCCACCAGATCAATATTGATGCTCTTGAAGAACTCAATCATCAATTCATTGATGCGCAGTGCCATATCGGCAATGGTATCTACTTCTTCCTTCGTTGCATACCCTGCGGCAAGAATGTGATATTCATTCACCATGGGATCGCCGAGTTCATCGTTCTTATAGCAAAACTCCAGCACGGTAGACTTCATTGCGGTACCTTCCGGGATGCCAAGCTTTTTAGAAAGGCTGCCGGCGGCAATGTTGCGCACAATAACTTCCAGCGGAACAATCTGCACTTTTTTCACGAGGGTTTCGCGGTCGCTGAGTTCCTTAACGAAGTGGGTCGGAATGCCCTTCTTTTCAAGCAACTGGAACATCATGTTGGACATACGGTTATTAACGACACCTTTGCCGACAATCGTACCCTTTTTAAGACCATTGAATGCCGTTGCATCATCTTTGTAATCTACGATGCAAAGCGTGGGATCATCTGCTACTGCGAAAACCTTTTTTGCTTTACCCTCATACATCTGCTCGCCTTTGACCATTTTGTACCATCCTTTCATACCTTGAAGGGGGTTAACGCCCCCAACGATGACAAAAAATATTGAACCGCCGACCGTCCAAAGAGCGACGCCGGGATTACTCTGATTAGTTGCGCACATACATATTGCCGTAAGGTCTTGCAGATGCCGGACGCACCTTCACAAAATCCTCCCGATGCAGCTCACCGGGTCCCTCACCGAACAGCTCAGTAAAAGCATCCGCATACTTCTGCACAAACGCCAGGTCCTCCTCCGTGCACTCCTCCACCAACACCGTGGAAGAGAAATTTTTCGACGGAATTTTACCTCGCAGATACATTATACCACCATGCATTCCGGTTGCGCAATAGCCAGCAGCATGTGATTTAATTTCTTCGTCACTTTGGCCAAAAACTATGATAACTCCGCCCGCCATATATTCACCTAGGAAGGCTCCGGCGGTTCCTCCGATGACAATAACCGGTCTTGCCTCTCCAAATTCCTTCATATGGATGCCGCAACGGTAGCCAACGTTCTCCTGAACAAAAATTTCACCCCCGCGCATTGCATAGCCAAGCGCATCACCGGCATGACCGTGAACCACAATCCGCCCGCAGTTCATTGTATTGCCCACGGCATCCTGTCCGTTGCCGAACACCTCCACGGCGGCGCCATCCATATAACATCCCAAATCATTACCCGGTGTGCCGTAAATCTTGATTTCACACCCCTTGCCTACTCCCGCACCAATATAGCGGTGACCTTCCACGTCGGATACTTCTACCGTTGGCTCCTTGTGCAGGCATGCTGCAAGTTCCTCATTGAGTTCCTTGAACCCTTTTCCCTTTGCCGAAATATTCATCAGGAAACACCTCCGTTAAGCAGATCATCTCGTACATCAGCGGGCAGCTGAATCATTTCCGGCGAATCGAAAATTGCCGTTCCACCCAGCTTTTCAATCGCAATCCCCTCACGCACAAGCGTTGTATAAATTCCCGCGCGGCTGATATCACCGATTAAAATGTATCCTTTGAGCAAGCCATCCTTGCAGAAAAACTTGCGATATGTCTTGTCATCCCGCTTTTTCAGGACGGTGAATCCGTCTTCCTCCGTGTCGGTAATTCCGCAGGTGGAAATCCGCAGACCAAAAAAGTCGATGGCATTAACAGCGAACGCACCCTTATAGCACGCATCTGCCCCTGCTATGGCGCAGCCTGCCGTCTTACCCTGCATGACAGCCATCGGCCACAGTGCAAGGATTTTCTTCTTTCCATCCAGCACGTCACAACCCTGTGCCACATCTCCGGCAGCATAGATATTCTCCACCGAGGTTTCGGCACACTCTCCGATCAGAACACCGCGGTCAATCTGACATCCGGCTGATTTGGCAAGAGCTGTGTTTGGCCGCACGCCCACTGCCATCACAAGCAGATCGCACGGAATCGTTTCACCGCTCTTGAGCGTGAGACTCTGCACTGTTTTTTCGCCGTTCACTGTCGCTGCCGTATCTCCCACCCGGCAAATGATAGAATGCTGCTCCAGCGTCTGTTCCACCAGGCGGCTGCCGTCATCATCCAGAATCGTGGGTAAAATTCGCGGGGCAAGCTCCAGCACCGTCACAGAAGCGCAGATTTTGGAAAGTCCCTCTGCTGCCTTCATGCCAATCAGCCCGCCGCCAATTACAACCGCCTTCATCTCCGGCTTGGCAAAGGTGCGGATTTCTTCGGAGCTTTTCAGATCCATGAATGTGAACACATTGTCCTGTCCGTTCAGACCTTCCACCGGCGGAACAAACGGTATACTGCCGTTTGCCAGCAGCAACTTGTCATAAGACAAGGATTTCCCGTCGGAAAGCTTGACTTTTTTTGATTTGGGGTCAATTTTTTCTGCAGTGGTTTCATACAGAAGCGTTACGTTCTGCTCCTTACACCAATCAGGGGTACGCAGCAGCATTTGCTGTTTGGTTACTTTATTTTTCAGATAATACGAAATCAGCGGGCGGGAATATGCCTCATATTTTTCATCCGACACGATTGTGATATTGCCTGCTGCATCGTTTTGGCGGATTGCTTCTGCAGCGGAAAGCCCGGCTGCGCTGTTGCCGACAATCACATAATTCATCATGATGCTTCCTCCTTGTTATGATTAAAATGCACTGTTTTCTGCATTTTTACTTTTTCATGTCGTTTTCATCAACATAAATAAGCGCGTGATTCGGGCAGTTTTTGACACACGCCGGTTCTTCCTCGCCCTGACAGAGATCGCATTTATAGGCAACCGAGCCCTCCTTCAGCGCACCAAAGGGGCATACAGCAAGGCAGGTCATGCAGCCAACGCAGCGTTCGGCATCGTTGCTGACAATCCCGGTGACCGGATCTTTCTGCATTGCGCCGGTGATGCAGGCCTCCACGCATTTTGGCTTTGCACAATGACGGCACTGCAGCGCGAAGGAACGATGGTTGTCGCCTTCAACAAAAATGCGGGCAACCGGAGAGGGCTGTTCAAATTTATATGCTTTGACAATGTCCTTTGACTGAGAATGTGCCGTTTTGCAATAAACCTCGCAAAGGCGGCAATTGAGGCAAAGCTTTTCAATGGCATAAACCTTTTTCATGGTATGGTTCTCCCTTCTTATTCACCTGCATAACGAATGCCGAGAATATCAAGCTCCTTCTGGGTCAAGCCGATACCACGCAGCATCAGGCGGTTGCCGCGCAGGCTGTCAATCGCGTTAATTCCCATGCCGCCCATCAGTTCTTTAATCTCGTGATCCCATGCGCGGAACACATTTGCTACCCGCTCGGACATGATTTCCGGATTCAGACGGCGGGTAAGTTCTTCCTTCTGGGTTGCAATACCCCAGTTGCAATTGCCGGTGTAGCAGGTGCGGCACATGTGACATCCCATGGCAATCAATGCCGCAGACGCAATATAAACGGCATCGGCACCAAGGGCAATCGCTTTGACGACATCGGAGCTGTTGCGCACACTGCCTGCAACCACCACCGAAACCTGCTGGCGGATTCCTTCATCGCGCAGGCGCTGGTCAACAGCTGCAAGTGCAAGCTCCACCGGAATACCAACCGTATCGCGGAAGCGCGTCGGGGTGGAACCGGTGCCGCCGCGGAATCCGTCAATCGCAATAATATCTGCACCGGCACGCACAGCACCGGATGCAATTGCCGCGATGTTGTGCACGGCTGCAATCTTGACGGAAATCGGCTTTTTATAATGCGTCGTTTCCTTAAGCGAATAAATCAGCTGACGAAGATCCTCAATCGAATAAATATCATGATGCGGAGCGGGCGAAATCGCGTCGGTGCCTTCGGGAATCATACGGGTCTGGCTGACCTCATAGTTTACTTTTTCGCCCGGCAGATGACCGCCAATACCCGGTTTTGCGCCCTGACCGATTTTAATTTCAACAATCTGACCTTTATCCAGATAATCCTTGTGTACGCCAAAACGACCGGACGCCACCTGAACAATTGCATGGTCGGCATATTGCTCGAGATCCTTGTGCAAGCCACCTTCGCCGGTGTTAAAAAATGTGTTGCATTCTTTTGCTGCCATCGCAATGGATTTCTGCGCATTGAGCGAGATGGAACCGAACGACATTGCGGAAAACATAATGGGCGAATTGAGTTCCACGGTGGGAGGAATGTGCGTCAACAGCTTCCCTGTTTTGCTGAACTCGAGCTGATCCGGCTTGGAACCGAGAAAGGTTTTCGTTTCCATCGGCTCACGCAGCGGATCAATAGAGGGGTTCGTCACCTGGCTGGCGTTGAGCAGGATGTGATCCCAATAAATCGGATACGGCTGCGGGTTTCCCATGCTGGAAAGAAGCACACCACCGGTCGCTGCCTGTTTTTGTACCTCTTCAATTGCCTGCATGGTCCAGTTTGCATTTGCACGGAACTCGTTCGGATTCTTGCGGATGGCAAGCGCACTGGTCGGGCACATACAGACACAGCGCTGACAGTTAACGCACTTGCTTTCGTCCGCGAGCATTTTGCCGGTATCCACATCCTTTTTATGTACCCCGTTGGCACATTGGCGTTCGCAAACACCGCAGGCAATGCAGCGGTCTTCATTGCGCATCACGATATAATCAGAAGAATAGTATCTCATTTTGCATCATTCCTTTCAGACGGTGGGGTCGAGTGTAACAATGATGGGTTTGCCGCCTTCAACAGACCAGATTTTGTCCGGCTCGGGGCAAATGGTGCGGATGGCGGCTTCTTCACTGGCAAAAAACACCTCATCGCCTTGCTTGGCTGCCATCAGTGCACGGAGCTTCAGCCGGTCGTTGAGCGCAAGCAAGCCATTGTTATAGCCGAGAATAATGGAAAATGGTCCGTTGACCAGTGCGCTGGAATAAGTTTTGCGCAGTGTGGTAAAGTATTCGCGCTCTGCCTTTGGCATTGCGGCAATCTCTTCCCACATGGGAGCCGCGATAATATTTGCTGCCGTTTCCAGCGGCAGCTTGTGCTTTCGCACGAGCAAGTCGAATAAATATGTGATAACCTCTGTATCGGTTTGAAGCGTGCATTTGTAACCGAACATTTCAATATAGCGTCGGTTCGCATCATAAGAAGAGATTTCACCATTATGAACAATTGACCAGTCAAGCAATGTGAAGGGATGTGCGCCGCCCCACCATCCGGGTGTGTTGGTCGGAAAACGTCCATGTGCTGTCCAGAGATAACCCTTGTAGTCATCAAGCATGTAAAACTCGCCGACATCCTCCGGATAGCCAACCGCTTTGAAGGCACCCATATTCTTACCGCTGGAAAAAACGAATGCGCCGCCAATCGTAGTATTGACGCAAAAAACGCACTGCGTGGTAAATTCTTCCTCATCCAACTCCGACTCCACCAGACGCGCTTTGTCCGGCTGAACAAAATAACGCCAGATCATCGGAGAATTACGAATATTCTCTGTTTTGCGGGTTGGCATACGTCCCGCCATCTCAATTTCAAAATGTTCATTCAAAAACTGTTCCGTTTTTGCCTTCGCTTCCGTTGTTTCATAAAAAATATGAAGTGCGTAAAGCTCCTTAAACTGCGGATAAATTCCGTAAGCGGCAAAACCGCCGCCGAGTCCGTTGGAACGGTCGTGCATCAATGCAATTGACTTGATGATTCGTTCTCCTGAAAAACAGACTCCCTTTTTATTGATCACTGCACTAATTGCGCAGCCGGATGGGATTCTGACTTGGCCTTCCTGTTGCATCATTTGTTTTGCCCCCTTGATTTGTTTGGATAGGTATAAGTAAATCGTATATCTATATAATACTCTATAAGATATTTTAATATGTCCCGCAGCAAAAATCAACTGTTTTTCTACGAAAGACAATTATTTTATTCGGTAAAAAAAAGGAAGGCGCCTCCTCAAAGTCGAGGAGACACCTTCGCCTGCCTGATTATTCAATTTATACGGAAATTTTCATTAAATTTTAGTGATATCGATCACTGAGATTTCATGGCTATCGAGCATCTCAATACAGCGGATATACGCTGCAGCCGTATCTAATGAAGTAAGGCAGGGAATACGCGCTTCAATCGCGGTACGGCGAATATGGAATCCGTCGCGATGATGTTCGGAACCCTTGCTTGGCGTATTGATGACCACATCCACCTTACCCGAAAGAATTTCATCCAGAATGTTTGGATGGTCTTCACTCAGCTTGCGCAGAGAAGTGGTTTTGACACCGTTCTCGGCAAAGAAACGCCCGGTTCCGCCAGTGGTGAGCAGCTCCCATCCGAGTGCCTGCAAACGCTTGGCAATCGGCAGTGCCTCTCTCTTATCGGCATCGCTGACCGTGATAATTGCACGACCGGTCTTGGGCAGCTTGGTGCCGGAACCGATGAACGCTTTTGTGAGCGCTTCCTCGTATCTTGTTGCGATGCCAAGTACCTCTCCTGTAGATTTCATTTCCGGCCCGAGGTTAATATCGGCACCATAAATCTTTTCAAACGAAAAAACCGGCATTTTGACAGCAATGGTTTCCTTGGAAGGCTGCAAACCGTATTCATAGCCAAGCTCCGGCAGCTTTTTGCCCTCAATGGCAGCAACCGCCAGCGGAACGATCGGAATACCGGTAATCTTGCTGATATACGGTACAGTACGGGAGGACCGCGGGTTGGCTTCGATGACGTAAACCTCGTTGTCCTTGACGATAAACTGAATGTTCATCAAGCCGATAACGTGCAGTTCGCGGCAAAGGTCGACTGTATAGCGAATAATTTTTTGCTGCATTGCTTCGCTGATGGTCTGCGGAGGATAAACCGAGATACTATCGCCGGAGTGAACGCCTGCGCGCTCAATATGCTCCATGATGCCCGGAATCACAACGCCGGTGCCATCACAAACAGCATCCACTTCTGCTTCTGTACCCATGATATATTTATCAATCAAAATTGGGTGTTCCTGCGTAGTCTGGTTGATGGCTGTGATATATTCCGCCAAATCTTCATCTGCCATTGCGATATGCATCCCCTGTCCGCCCAAAACATAGGACGGGCGCACCAGAACGGGGTAGCCGATTTTGTTTGCCGCTTCGATGCCCTCTTCCACGGTAAAAATCGTCGTGCCGGCAGCACGCGGAATAGCGCACTTGTTCAGGATAACATCAAAACGCTCACGATCCTCCGCTTCATCAATGGAATCGGGAGAGGTTCCGAGCACCGGTACACCCATCGCTTCCAAATCCTTGGCAAGCTTGATGCCTGTTTGCCCGCCGAACTGCACCACTGCGCCGTCCGGATGCTCCAGCTCAACAATATTGCGCACATCCTCTGGAGTGAGCGGTTCAAAATAAAGCTTATCGGAAATATCAAAGTCGGTACTAACCGTTTCCGGGTTATTGTTGACGATGATCGTTTCATAGCCCAGGTCATGGAATGCCCACACACTGTGTACGGAACAGAAGTCAAATTCGATACCCTGACCGATCCGGATGGGACCGGAGCCAATAACGAGAACCTTCTTTTTGCCGCTGTCCACCGCTTCCGTTGTTTCGCCGTAGCAGGAGTAGTAATAGGGTGTCTCTGCGTCAAATTCCGCGGCACAGGTATCAACCATCTTGAACACAGCCTTGATGCCGAAACCCTCGCGCAAGGAACGGATGGAAGTCTCGGTTTTGCCGATCAGCTTGGCAATCGTTTTGTCCGGGAAGCCAAATTCCTTCGCCTGCCGCAGGAGTTCTCCGGAAAGCGCAGGTGCCGTACGCAGAGATTTCTCCATATTGACAATTGCTTCAATACGGTCAATAAACCAGCAGTCAATCTTTGTAATCTTATGGATACGCTCGGTGGAAATTCCGCGGCGCAAAGCTTCGGCTACTACAAAGATGCGGCGGTCATCCACTTCATAAAGACGGGTTTTGACCTCCTCATCGCTCAGGCTTTCCAAGCTCGGCAGAATCAAATCGTCCATATGCTGTTCCAGAGAACGGATCGATTTCATCAATGCGGCCTCAAAGCAGGGTGCAATGCCCATTACTTCACCGGTTGCCTTCATCTGTGTACCTAGCTTACGGGTGGCATAGGTGAATTTGTCAAACGGCCATTTCGGGATTTTAACGACACAGTAATCAAGTGTCGGCTCAAAGCAAGCAAAAGTCTTCTTCGTAATGGCGTTTTCAATTTCATCCAGCGAATAGCCTAATGCAATTTTAGAGGCAACCTTGGCAATCGGATAGCCGGTTGCCTTGGAAGCAAGCGCAGAGGAACGGCTCACACGCGGGTTAACCTCGATGACGACATACTCAAAGCTGTCAGGATTCAAGGCATACTGCACGTTGCAGCCACCCTCAATACCCAGCTCGGTGATAATGTCAAGCGCCGCGGTACGAAGCATCTGATTTTCCTTATCCGCCAATGTCTGACACGGCGCAACAACGATGGAATCTCCCGTATGAACACCGACCGGATCAAGGTTTTCCATATTACAAACGGTGATGCAGTTTCCCTTGGAATCGCGCATCACTTCATATTCGATTTCCTTCCAACCGGCAATACTGCGCTCAATGAGCACCTGACCAACGCGGCTGAGATGAAGCCCCTGGGAAGCGATTTCCACAAGCTCTTCCTGATTGCTTGCGATGCCGCCGCCTGTGCCGCCAAGCGTGTAAGCAGGACGGACAATCACAGGATATCCGATTTCGTCTGCATCTGCAATACAATCCTCCAGCGTTTCGGCAATGCGGCTTTCTGCGCAAGGCTGATGAATTTTTTCCATTGCCTCTTTGAAAAGCTCACGATCCTCCGCACGCTTAATCGTCAGTGCCGAGGTACCGATGATGCGCACATTGTGCTCCTTGAGGAACCCGGATTCCTCAAGCTCAATGCCCAGATTCAATGCATTTTGTCCGCCGAGAGTCGGCAGAATGCAATCCGGCTTTTCAATTTCAATGACACGCTTGAGCGTCGTCAGGTTGAGCGGCTCAATATAAACATGGTCGGCAATCATTTTATCCGTCATGATTGTTGCCGGGTTGGAGTTGACCAGCACTACCTGCACGCCCTCTTCCTTGAGCGCACGGCATGCCTGTGTTCCTGCATAGTCAAATTCCGCAGCCTGACCGATAATAATCGGGCCGGAACCGATGATAACTACTTTTTTGATGCTCTGATCCTTACTCATTCGCGGTTTCCTCCCATCAGCGAAACAAAACGGTCAAACAAAAATCCTGTATCCTTGGGGCCCGGTGCTGCTTCGGGGTGGAACTGCACCGAGAAAGCACGTCCATTTTGATATTTCAAGCCTTCCACGCTGCCGTCGTTCATGCTGACAAACGAAACTTCGGCAATTTTGGGGTCTACCGTTTCGCCCTTGACCACATAGCCGTGATTTTGCGAGGTGATATAGACACGGTCTGCGGCGAGCTCCTTCACAGGATGATTAATGCCGCGATGACCGTATTTCAAGCGTTCGGTCTGTGCTCCGGTTGCCAGCGCCATCAGCTGATGTCCCAGGCAAATGGCAAAGGTCGGCATTCCGTACTGCAGCATCTTTTTGATCTCCTCAATTGCATGGACACAATCCTGGGGATCATCGGGACCGTTGGAAAGCATCACGCCATCCGGTGCATACTGCTTGATTGTTTCAAAATCCACATCATGCGGGAAGCATTGCACCGAGCATCCGCGCTTATGGAGCGAAGTGATGATGCTTTGCTTGACGCCGAAATCAATCATTGCAACCTTGGCGCCTTCTCCGGCATAAAAGCGATTGTCTCTGCGACTGACCAGCGGCACGTGTGTTGTCAGCTGATAGCCGCGGGCTGCTGCCAACATTTCGGCTTCATTAATGGAATCACCGAAATAAATCGCACCGCGCATCGTTCCGCGTTCCCTCAAATGACGGGTCAGCATTCGGGTGTCAATCCCCTCGATACCCGGAATATGATTGACAAGCAGATAACGATCAAGATCCATGTCCCGGCGAAAATTGCTGCCGCGACGGGTCAGTGAATGAACAATATAGGCGCCCACCCACGGACGGGAGGATTCTGCATCATCATAGCAAACACCATAATTGCCGATGAGCGGGTAAGTCATGACTACTGCCTGACCGCAATAGGAGGGGTCTGTCAGCAGTTCGGGGTATCCGCACATACCGGTATTGAATACAACCTCGCAAACAACGTTGCGGCACTCACCAATTCCGGTGCCTTCGTATTTTGTGCCATCCTCTAACATTAATAATGCTTTCATTTGCAAATCACCAACCCTGTTCTCTCTGTCGACGGCCTTGCCGACGTTTTTATCCCAATTCCGACTGAAAAGCAGTACAAAAATCAATCACTGCCTTAATTTTTGTTTTTCTGCTTAAAATTCATGCACAATGCGTTCCAATGCTGTTTTGGTGTTTTCGGTGGTACCGAATGCAGTCAGGCGGAAATAGCCTTCGCCGCACGGACCGAAACCGGAGCCCGGCGTTCCAACCACCTGCACACGGTTGAGCAACTCATCAAAGAATTCCCATGAACTCATGTTGCCCGGTGTCTTCAGCCAGATATATGGTGAATTAATACCGCCGTATACTTCGAAGCCCGCCTGTGCAAGCCCTTCGCGAATTATTTTTGCATTATTGAGGTAGTATGCAATATTTGCTTTGATTTCACTTTGTCCTTCTGGGGAATAAATTGCTTCGGCTGCGCGCTGCACGGGATAGGAAACTCCGTTAAATTTGGTGGACTGGCGGCGGTTCCACAATTGGTTGAGTGAAACATCTCCGCTTTTGAGTTCCTTCGGAACAACCGTAAATGCACAGCGGGTTCCGGTAAAGCCTGCCGTTTTGGAAAAACTTCGGAATTCGATTGCGCATTCCTTTGCGCCGTCAATCTCATAAATGGAGTGAGGAATATTTTCTTCCGTGATAAACGCTTCATATGCAGCGTCGAAGAGAATAATCGAGCCGTTTTTGCGAGCGTAGTCCACCCAAACTGTGAGTTGCTCTTTTGTTGCGGTGTTGCCCATGGGATTATTCGGGAAGCAAAGATAGATTAAATCAACCGGCTGCGTGGGCAGTTCCGGCAAAAATCCATTTTCTTTACGGCAGGACATATATACGATATTATTCCAGCCCTTGCCCTCAACATACTCTCCTGCACGACCTGCCATCACATTGGTATCTACATAGACCGGATAAACCGGATCGCACACCGCAACCACATTGTCACGGTCAAAGATATCGCCAATATTGCCACAGTCGCATTTGGAACCATCGCTGACAAAAATCTCATCCGGGTCAATTGAGACACCTCGCGAGGCATAGTCATTCTTAGCGATTGCATTACGCAAAAATTCGTAGCCCTGTTCCGGACCGTAACCGCGGAAGGTTTCACTGCTGCCCATTTCTTCTGTTGCGCGCACCATTGCGGCAACCACCGATTTCGGCAGCGGACGGGTTACATCGCCGATACCAAGGCGAATAATCGGTTTGTCTGGATTTTGTTCTGTAAAACGCTGAACCCGGTGGTTAATATCCACAAACAGGTAGCTCGGCGGGAGTTTTACGAAATTCTGATTGATGCGAAACATAAGTTTTCCTCCTATATATTCTAATATTTAAAGCAGTGTGCCGTCGAACACAAATTCGGCGCCGCCCTGCAAAATAACCTGTTGAGCGCTGTGATAATAAGTAACATGAAGTGTACCGCCCGGCAGAGTGACAAAAAGGGATTCCGCCGCGCCTTTTTTGAGTATTGCGGCAACCGCCGAAGCACAGGCTCCGGTTCCGCAAGCAAGCGTTTCACCCGAACCGCGTTCCCAAACCCTCACCTTGAGATGGGTTTCGTCCACCACTTCAACAAATTCCACATTGGCACGTTCCGGAAAGGCGGGATGTTGTTCTACCCGCGGCCCGATGCTTTCAACCGGCGCATGAAATGCATCTTTAACAAACAGAATGCAGTGCGGATTTCCCATTGAAACCGGGCAAATGCTTTCCGCAACGCCTTCCTGCTGCACCTGACGTTCCAGCTCTGCTAATAACTCGGGACGATACGGAATTTTTTCGGGTTCCAGATGAGGAGACCCCATCACAACCGAAATTGCTGTAACATGATTTTCATCGTCCACAACCAGCTCCAAGGTTTTCACCCCGGCAAGCGTATCCACTGTAATCAGTTTTTTTGTCGTGAGACCTTTTTCATAAACATATTTACCCACGCAGCGGATGCCATTACCACACATCTGAGCCTGAGAACCATCCGCATTATAAATGCGCATAGAAAAATCGGCATGATCCGACGGGCCAATCAAAATGATGCCGTCAGAACCAATGCCGAAATGTCGATCACTGAGTTGAATGGAAAGCTCGGACGGAGAAGAAACCGGTTGCTGAAAACAATCGATATAAATATAGTCGTTGCCTGCGGCCTGCATCTTTGTAAACTGCACGGAACTTCATCCTTCCAAATTTAATTTTATTGCATATTGTATGAATTTTTATTCATACATATTCCAGAAAACCACACCGGCGCACCGATTGCCCTTTTTACTTTATTCCACATCTTCGTTTTTCATGCAAAACAAAAGCTAAAGTACGCCAAATTCTTAAATTCCGGTCTATTTTTTAATACTTTTCTAAAAAACTTTTCCTGTAAACTCCTAAAAGCGAATCATCGGGCTCACTTGTTTTCGAGAATATTATAATACATATCTTCGAGTTTTTAAAGAGGAAAATGAAAAAAAATACAAAATTTTTTTATGAAGATTTCAAGGCACTTTCTATCCGGTCAATAATTTCTCGCGCAGTATCCTCCATTTTGCGTCCCGCATCCATACTCTTTTTCTGAATATAGCGGTGGGCCTGCGCTTCCGAAAGGTGGTCACGCTCCATCAGCACTTCTTTTGCCTTAGCAATCAGAGCACGCGCTTCTTCACTTTTTTCCACCGGCTTGCGTTCCTCACGGGTTGGCCGTTCCGCCGTTTTGTGACGATGTGCATCCATCACCCGGCGCAATTGAGAGACAAGTTCTTCCTTGTTGACAGGAAGATCTACGCAAGGAAGACGTGTGGAAGAGCGAACATCTGATTGTGAAGGCGTCAGAAGCAGCAGTACCGTATAGCTTGGCGGCAGCATGGATGCCATCGTAATTGCTGTCATATCCGGAAAACGGAATCCGCTGACTACAACCCCGCCCTCTTCCTGCTGACTGGCACGCGCAAGAGCCTGCGCGGCAGAACCACACACACCGTTCACCGTAAACCCATTTGCCGTCAAAACGGTTCGGATTTTTTGCGCAGCCTGCAGATTTGAATAGGCGATGATTACATTTTGCATTGTAGTTCTCCCCTTTCAGTCTCGTTTTGTGCCGACTGCCATCTATTTTTAACAAACAGCCCGACAATTCACATTGCCGGGCTGCCAAATCAATTAATACTTTTCAAGATATTCATTGAGTTCCCATTCGGTAACAACGGTACGGAAGGAATCCCACTCTGCACGCTTGGCTTCCAAGTATTTGGAAAATACGTGATCGCCGAGAACATTCTTAACAAAATCACTGGTTCTCATCTCACGAATAGCCTCATGCAGGTTGCCCGGCAGACTTTCAATACCGCGGGCTTCACGCTCATCTGGCGTCATGTGGAAAATATTGGCAGACACAGAATCTACCGGATGCAAGTTACGTTTGATACCATCCAGACCGGCAGCCAACAGAACTGCCAGCTCCAGATATGGGTTACAGGCGGGATCCGGGCAGCGCAGTTCCACACGAGTGCCCATGCCGCGGGTGGCAGGAACGCGAATCAGCGCACTGCGGTTGCTTGCAGTCCATGCAATATAGCAGGGAGCTTCGTATCCGGGAACCAGACGTTTATAGGAGTTAACCAAAGGATTGGTAATTGCGGTAATGCTCTTCATGTGCTCCATGATACCGGCAATAAAGCTGTAAGCCATCTGGCTCAAGCCAAGGGAATCGTCAGCATCATAGAATGCATTTTTACCCTCCTTGGTGAAGAGAGACATATTGGTATGCATGCCGGAACCATTAATTCCAAAAACAGGCTTCGGCATAAAGGTTGCGCACATGCCGTGCTGACGGGCAATTGCTTTAACGGCCATTTTAAAGGTCATAATATTATCAGCAGCAGTCAGAGCATCGCTGTATTTGAAGTCGATTTCATGTTGTGCAACGGCAACCTCATGATGGGAAGCTTCGATTTCAAAGCCCATATCCTCAAGTGCCAAAACCATGTCACGACGGGCATTTTCGCCGTTTTCTGTTCCGCCAAGATCAAAATATCCGGCTTCGTCATATGTTTCTGTAGTGGCATGACCCGTATCATCGGTGTGGAAAAGGAAAAATTCACATTCCGGACCAACGTTAAAGGAGAATCCCATGTCTGCTGCTTCCTGAATTGTCTTTTTCAGAACGTAACGCGGGTCGCCCTCAAACGGATTGCCATCGGGCTTGTAAACATCGCAGATCAAACGGGCGACACGATCCTGCTGCGGGCGCCATGGAATGATTGCGAAGGTATCGTAGTCCGGACGAAGATACATGTCGGATTCTTCGATACGAACAAAGCCTTCGATGGAAGAACCGTCAAACATGCATTTGTTGTCGAGCGCTTTTTCCAGCTGGCTGGGGGTGATCGCCACATTTTTAAGAGTACCGAGGATATCGGTAAACTGGAGGCGGATAAAGCTGACGTCATTTTCCTTGACAAGCCGGATGATGTCTTCTCTGGTATACTTGCTCATGAATAATTCCCTCCATAAATAATATTACCTATTTAACCGCAAAAAAACGAAGACATCCCCCTTGGAGAACGTCTTCGTTCTAAAGCATCAAATTGACGGAAACGCGAATGCAACTTTCATAACTTGAAAATTCAGCTTTATGCTTCACATTGTGCAACCTCGTTTCTCTGTTGATACTATTATAGCAACTAAATCACAAAATGCAAGTGATATTTGCAATTTTTCTTTGTCGACTTGCAAGATTATTGAAAATTGATAATTTTTCTCTTGCATCAGTAATTCATTGGTGCTACAATGCTAACAGCTGATATTTTCGTCATGATGTATTTTGAAAAACTGGTTTTAAGGGGCTTTTCTGATTAAAATTTGGCTTTATGTCTGGTATTCGTTATAATTATGGGGAAACGGATGCGATTTTTTGCCTTACGGAATTGCCTCGCCGTCGCAGAATTTGGGGTTTGGGGAAACACAAAACAGCGACCATTTATAGGTTTTGTCGCAACTCATGATGAACCTGTCAGACTCAAAATATGCAGTTTGGTTTTGTGTGTGATGCATTTTGCATGGAATTCCCGCTGCAATTCAAGGAGGAATTACGCAGATGTCCTATGTCAGCCGAACACTAGATGAGCTTGTGAAGAAAAGTCCTCATGAGCCCGAATTTATTCAAGCCGCAACCGAAGTTTTGGAGTCATTATCTCCTGTCTTTGATGCCAATCCGCAATACGAGCAAGCCGGTATTCTGGAACGCCTGGTGGAGCCGGAGCGTCAATTGATGTTCCGCGTCCCATGGGTAGACGACAACGGCAAGGTGCACGTGAACCGTGGTTACCGTGTGGAATTCAGCAGTGCCATCGGTCCTTATAAAGGCGGCCTTCGGTTGCATCCCTCTGTTAACCTTGGCATCATTAAATTTCTGGGCTTTGAACAGATTTTTAAAAACTCCCTCACCGGGCTGCCCATCGGCGGCGGCAAGGGCGGATCGGATTTTGATCCGAAAGGAAAATCTGACCGTGAAATCATGGCATTCTGCCAGAGCTTTATGACAGAGCTTTATCGCCATATCGGCGCTTCCACAGATGTTCCCGCCGGTGATATCGGTGTTGGCGGCCGCGAAATCGGCTACATGTTCGGTCAGTACAAGCGCATTACAAACCGTTTTGAAGGTGTTCTGACCGGCAAGGGAATCACATTCGGCGGTTCTTTGGCTCGTACCGAAGCCACCGGCTACGGTCTGCTTTATTTAACGCAGGAGATGCTCCGCCGCAACGGAAGAGATATCTGCGGCATGAAATGCGCCATTTCCGGCTCCGGAAACGTTGCAATCTATGCTGCCGAAAAAGCAATTACCCTTGGCGCTAAAGTCTTGACGATGAGCGATTCCAGCGGATGGGTCTACGATAAGGACGGCATTGATATCGCTGCAATCAAACAAATCAAGGAAGTAAACCGTCAGCGCTTAACAGAATACAAAAATTACCGTCCGAACAGTGAATATCACGCCGGTAAGGGTGTTTGGAATGTTCCGGTTGACATTGCACTTCCTTGTGCAACACAGAACGAATTGGGTGCCGAGGATGCCAAAATTCTGATTAAGAATGGCTGTATTGCCGTTGCAGAAGGCGCCAATATGCCGTCCACACTGGAAGCAACGCACTTCTTCCTGGACAGCGGCGTTCTCTTTGCTCCGGGCAAGGCTGCAAACGCCGGCGGCGTTGCTGTTTCTGCTTTGGAAATGAGCCAGGGCAGCATGCGTCTTTCCTGGAGCTTTGAAGAGGTGGATACACGCTTGAAACAGATTATGGTTAACATCTGCGAACAGATTTCCGCCGCTTCTGAGCAATATGGATTCCGCAACAACTTTGTCATCGGTGCAAATATTGCCGGTTTCAGCAAAGTTGCCAACGCAATGATCTCTGAAGGTGTAATTTAATCAGCGAGAAAAGCAATAAAAACGGAGTAACAGCTTTAATGCAAGCTGTTACTCCGTTTTTATATTGCTTGTGAATTATAAATCAAACTGTTCGAATGAGCGAACAGACCTTCGATAGGCGATCACCGTCAAAAGCGCAAAGACCACCAGACCTACTGCCAACGCTGCGAGCTTGGCTGCCAAAAACTGAGGATCCGGGGTATCAAGCTGATTGCGCACAAACGGAATTGCGTGTGCACAAACCTCCGCAAATGCCATATAAACAAATACCGCGATGCTGGCAACCACAAATGCCTTTCCCACCTGATTGACATTTTTATAATAGATGGAAAAGAAAATGAGATTGAACAAGCCAAGCAAAACCAAAGAAAATGCAAACAGAGAAATATTTGCATCCATCCCGACCATATTTCCCGGCATGGAAAAACTTTGGCGCAAAATTGCGAATGGAATGGCAATGAGCATCTGTAGCCCTTCCAGCACGAGAACAAATAAAAAACGCGATTTGACAACATCGCTCTTTTTTACCGGTAACTGCACGGTATACGCGATATCATGATTTTCCCTGCCATTGAGACAGGTGAAAAAAATGGCAAGCCCCGTGTAAAAAAAGACGACATAATACGGATAATTCGGAATCAGCAGCATCGCGGAAAGCACAAGAAAAATAGGTGCTGTTGGGTGCATTGCCAAGACAAATTCCTTTTTGAGGAGCTCTTTCACCGAACATTCTTCCTTTCATACGGCATCATACCAATTTCTCTTAAAACAGATAAAATCTTCGGAAAGACCGGCATATATTCAAGCTTTTTTTCGAACGTTATACCGTTTCTAACTGAAAAACAGTATCAATCGATTCATCCTACTCAGAGATTCGTTTTTTCGATATGAACCATGATTTCCTCCAGATTGACCTCCTGTTGCTCTGCCGGAATGGCAAATGGCTCGTCTGCTTTCATTAAAACGGAAAAACCGTTCTTACTGCGGGCAACACCGAAGGCATGCTCCGCCATCTCTGGTCGAAACGTCTCCTTGGGAACCGCATAAATTCGATAACCCGCAACAAAGGCACTTAATTCGTTCTGCGCAATTATTCGACCGTTTTTAATATAAATGATCTGATCGGCACACTTATCAAGATCGGATGTAATATGGGTAGAAAACAGGATGGTAACACCCTCTGCACACAAGTCCATAAAAATATCGAGCAGCTCATCACGCGACACCGGGTCAAGCCCGCTGGTGGGTTCGTCCAGAATCAGCAGCTCCGCATGGTGCGAAAGCGCAAGTGCCAATGCATATTTCACCTTCATGCCGGCAGAAAGCTGCGCCGGTGTTTTGCTTTCATCCAGCTTAAACAGGGCAAGGTATTTTCGATAGGCGCAATCATCCCACTGCGGGTAAAAGGATTTTGTAACAGCCGTAATGGTGCGCAGCTTCTTGTTAGGGTAAAAATCGACACCGCCCGAAACAAAACCGACACGCTGCTTGATTTCAAACTCATGCTCTTTAAAATCCAGATCAAAGAAACGGATATTGCCGGAATCTGGATGGACAAAATCAAAAAGAGATTTCAGTGTAGTTGTTTTACCTGCGCCGTTTCTACCGATAAAACCCGTAATTTTCCCTTTTTCCAGAGAGAAAGAAACATCGTTCAGCGCAAACGCCGGATAGTTTTTGCAAAGCCCTTGTACTGTGAGCGTTTTCATCGAATCACTCCTCCTGATTGGCTGAGGAGGTTGTGGTGTCCTCCTGCAAATCCAAATCACCATCAAAAATAGTATCCGCAAGCTTGGAAAAGACAGATTTGGGCGGGATGGCGATTCCACGCTTGGGGTCTGCCAAAACAATAATCGAATCTCCGGGATTCAAATCGAACAGTTCTCTTGCTTCCTTTGGGATGACAAACTGCCCCTTTTCGCCGATTTTAACCGTCCAGGCACACTTACCCTTTGGTCCATGCTTCATGATTATAATCACTCCTTTCTGCCCCTGTTCCGGTGTCATAAGTATGAAAAGTATGATTTATAAAAATTATAATACTCTGATTGCAGTGCAATGTCAAGATCCATCGTTCCTTAAAACGGTGAACAGCGGATCGTTGTGATAACCGCCACATTCATTCGTCGTGATTTTCAAACCGATCCCAAAAAGCTTTTAATTGATCGGGCAATGCCTGCACCGACGTTCGCTGCAGCGGATTCCAGTGGCCAGGGAGCAGCCTGCGGTACCTCTCTGACAAAAAACGGTCATCAATCAGCAAAACTGCGCCAACATCCCGCTCTGTGCGGATCACCCGCCCCGCTGCCTGCAAAACCTTATTCATGCCCGGATATTGATACGCAAATTCATATCCTGCTCCGTTGACTTTATCGAAATATGCACGCAGCGTGTTTGGTTCCAGACCGACCTGCGGCAAGCCAACGCCGATAATTGCCGCGCCAATCAACCGGTCTCCGGTCAGGTCAATTCCCTCCGAGTAAATCCCGCCCAACACG
>CAKXIK010000023.1 GCA_934875675.1 uncultured bacterium | reverse complement strand
GACATTAAGAGCGTTGATGATAATGCCTCTTTCGTATTCGTCAAATACTATGTAATACTTTTTCATTATCATCACTCCTTCAAGAGACCCTCGAACGGAGCATCCGTTCCGATAAAGGTGTCGTATGTAAATTTTGCACCCAACCGAAAACCCATTATGAAACTGTCTAATGTTGATTCGCCGTTTACAACACTCCAAGCGTTCGCAAAATTAAGAAATAACTTTTTGTTTTCATCATCCAATGCAGCCGTCAGCTTTTCCTCGTTGTTCATCAGAATTTCCATCTGCTTTTGAACAGTCTTGTTTTGCTTTGTACTGCGTGCCTGTGGATCAAGATTTCCGTAGAAAAATTCTTCAATAAAGTTTGCCATTGTGTAATCCTCCGTTATGAATTGAATTATCCTTACAATTCAATCATTCTGGCTGATTACAAAAGCCGAAGGGAGACAACTTCCTTACGAAGTGTCTCCCTTGGTGTGCACTCTTTTTTTGCTTTTGGTACATTGACACAACCCTTCCCGCGCATTATCATAAAATTGTATTTTCAGCTCAGCGTTTTGGAGAAAGGAACTTTTTATGAAGAGTAAGTCGTTCCATATATTTTGCATTACTTTTAGCGCAATTTCATTGCTGCTGATTGTTCTTGGCATTACCACCTCTTCCAAAATTCCAATTTGGATTTCTGTGATTTGTGCTCCCTTTCTGATGATACTGTTTGCCTTGCTGAAAAGAAAAAAATATGAATTTCATTTTTATGATTATACTGCTTTTTTACTGATCCCGTTATTCTGTGCGTGTTACAGCTACGGAACTTACGAAGTGTTTGAACCATATGCGTATTTACCGATTGCACTTTGCCTGGGTATGTTGTGCACCGACATTGCTTATTACGGTGCTTCGCTCAAAAGACAGATTGCAGGTATTCTGGTTTGTTTCTTCATTTTCTCTGTTTCCGCTGCAGGCATCCTGAGTTTTGCAAATGTAGAGCTCGACCCGAATCCGATTATTCCGGTGACAGGAACCGTCAAACAAAAACTTGTGTCTTCCGGAAGAAATCGGCAGCAATTTCTTTTAGATGTGCAGACTGCTTCCTATGGTGT
This sequence comes from uncultured bacterium, assembly GCA_934875675.1. Classification (GTDB taxonomy): domain Bacteria; phylum Bacillota; class Clostridia; order Oscillospirales; family Acutalibacteraceae; genus CAKXIK01. The sequence continues at coordinate 42,773 of CAKXIK010000023.1, read as the reverse complement.
GATTCGCATGAATGTTACCTACGAACAGTCCCGTGCTTGTGAGGTGGGAGACTCCATTGAGCTTTCTGTCGGTAAAGGAGCACTCGGAAGCGCTTACTTTTATTATGATTTTATCGGCTATAAGGATCATTATGAATGGGGTATCGTATTTGACGATGAAGATGAATTTTGGCAATATGCCGATGCTCTTCCGTCAACATAAAAATATGGGTTCGATCCGTATCAATCTGCACAAATTGCCGGGAAAATAATTTATGTTCCGCAACACAAAGTCTTTGATTTTTTATAGATTTCTTCACACTCGTATGCTATGATAAAAGTAAATAAAACCCATTATAATTTGACAGATAAACGGAAATATCGTTTTGTTATGCTAATTTCGAATAAAAAACGGCATCGAAATCCAGAAAAAATCTTGGGTTTATTCGGGTTTCTGCAGCTTTCTATCCGCTGTTTCAAGAGAAATGAGTATATAAAATGTGTTTTCGTAATTTCTGTCCATACGAAAAAACAAAAAACAGAATTCAAAACGGAAGGTCGGATGCAGCAATGACTACAAAGCGTATGATTCTTGTTACTTCTCCCCCGGCTTGCGGAAAAACAAAGCTTTCCAAAAAACTCGCCACGCAGCTGGAACATGTTGTCTATCTGGATAAGGACAGTTTGATTCCGCTTTCCAAGCAAATCTTTGCGGTTGCCGGTGAACCTTATAACCGCAGCTCCGACTTTTTTGAGCATAACATACGCAATTATGAATACGAAGTCATTGTAGATATGGGGTTGGAAGCGCTCAAGTACGACAATGTGGTGTTGATTAATGCCCCGTTTACCCGCGAAATCCGAGACCCGGCGTATATCGCTAATCTGCGTGCAAAGCTGGCAGAAGCCGATGCACGGCTTTCGATTGTTTGGATTGTGACGGATCCCGAGGTTTGTCATCAACGAATGATTCACCGCAATTCCGACCGGGACACCTGGAAGCTTGCCAATTGGGACGAATACATCAAAACCGTAAATTTCGACGTTCCGGAAGCGCTCAACGATCCCAGTGTACAGGATGATTTAATTCTATATTATAACTCCACCGATGAATTGGCAGCGGAGTCGTTTGAAAAGCTGATGGCGATTTTGCAAAGCTAAGCGCCGTCAACCTTAACAATTACTTGCGAAACAAAAAGCAGTATCTCATTCAAAACGAGATACTGCTTTTGTTTGTTTTAAAAAATCAAAAGGAACCGCCGGCACGAAGAATATTTCTCCAATCCAGATCTCCACGCTCCAAGCCATGAATCAGCACTTCACCCGTGGCAATATTCGTCGCGACCGGAATATTGTGTGAATCACAAAGACGAAGCAGGTTCATGTCATTCGGTTCATCCGGCTTGGCGGTAAGCGGATCACGGAAGAAGAGCAGCAAATCGATTTCCTCACAGCCAATCAACGCTGCAAGCTGCTGATCTCCACCTTGGGGACCTGCCAGAAAACGTTTGATAGTAAGTCCTGTTGCCTCCGAAACCAGTTTGCCGGTAGTACCCGTTGCGCAAAGATTATGTCGGCTCAGTATGCCGCAATATGCGATGCAAAACTGTACCATCAATTCCTTTTTGGCGTCATGCGCGATAAGTCCAATATTCATTTATTATCAATCCTTTCAAAGCAATGGAATAACGACATATTTTAAAATCAGCCGATTGCAAGCGGAACCGCATCGCCCTCCAAGCGGCGTGCAAGCCTGCCGAATGCCGCGGCAGCAGCTCCTTTTTCGGCCAGAGGATGACCGTTTGCCGCACGAATTGCAATCTGATCGTCCTCGGGAATAATTCCGAGCAATTGTGCACCTACACGGTCAATGACCTCATCCAAATCTGCAAAGGCGCCCGCTTTTCGAAAAATATCTTCACGAAAACGGGTCAGAACAAGCCGGTTTCCCATGTGGTATTCGTCGAGTGTTCGCCGAACCGTAGATGCCGCCCGAATACTCACTGAATCAGCCGTTGCTGCAATGATGGCCTGCTGTGCCGGAGCACATGCGGAAAGAAATCCTGCACCCAAACCCGCCGGTCCGTCAATCAAAACATGGTCAAAATGCGGCGCAAGAGATTCAATCAACGCACACATCACCCGCGGTGCAAAAGGCTTTCCCTGCGGTGCCGGCAACAAGTACAAGCTTGATATCGAGGTGCGGTAAATTGCCTCCTGCGCATTGCATCTGCCGCGCGCAATATCTCCCAAATCGTAAGCCAGCCGTTCGGTTACACCGAGCAGTACGTCCAAGCTGCGCAGCCCTGCATCTGCATCTACCAGCAGAACACGTTTTCCAAGGTGGCAAAGCGACGTGCCAAGCCCTGCACAAAGCGTCGATTTTCCAACGCCGCCTTTGCCGGACACAACTACCGTAACCTTTGCCATGCAAACAACCTCCCGATTGTCATCAACCGTTATCCGTGCAATATTGCATCATCAAATGACGGATGTGGTCACGCAACGGCAAAATGCCGCTGGAATTCCTGTTTATAATGTTATCATAAAAAAGAAAATTCGTCAAAAGATTTTCCAATAAAACACCAACAAAAGCATGGTTTAATTCTTGTGAATTATGCAAAAAATTGAATTAATCTGCCGCCGCATCCCCTTGAGGGGTGTCTTCCACCGGTTGGGTGTTGATTCCAAAGTACTGATCCAGAATTGCTTTTGCGGTGGATGCACCCGAGTAACCGTGCGCACCATGCTCCAAAACCACCACGATAGCAATTTGAGGATCCTCATAAGGCGCATAGCAGGCAAATACACCGTGAGCAGATCCGGTTTGTGTGGTTGCCGTACCTGTTTTACCTGCCAAAGCAATCGGGTAATTTCCAAGCGTCGAACTGACCGAACCGCCGATAATTGCCTGACGCATACCTTGCTGCACAACCGCAAGGTTCGCCTCGCTCACATCCAATGTTCCCAATACATCGGGATCTTCTGCTACATCGTTAACCACAACGCTGTTTCGTGTATAATCCGTCACCTTTTTCACCACATGCGCCTGATAACGTGTTCCTCCATTGGCAACGGTGGAAATATAGCTTGCAATTTGAATTGGTGTAAACAAATTGTCGGATTGACCGATTGCAGCCTGAATGGTATCGCCCGATTCCCAGGTTCCGCCCGCGGCCTCGCGTTCTTTTCTTCCTGCAAGAACACCGGTGGCTTCCGGCAACTCAATCCCGGTTTTCTCTCCCAGACCGCAAGCTGTCTGATATTGATTCATCTTATCGATTCCAACACGGAAACCGGTTTCATAAAAGAAGATATTACAGGAAACCTGCAATCCATAACGCACATTGGTTGCACCGTGCCAACCCAGGCACTGGAATTTCCACGGCAGAAAACGAGAGTAGATATGATTACATGTGATCGTTTCATTTGCCGTAATCTTTCCCTCTTGAAGACCTGCCAGCGCCACCACCGGTTTCATTACCGAGCCGGGGGGGTAAACACCCGTGGTGCAGCGGTTGACCAGCGGTGTTCCAACTGCATCGGAAGCCAACTGCGAAAGATCCTCCACATAGGTGGAAAGATCATAGGACGGATACGTTGCCATCGCAAGAATTTCTCCGGTATTCACATTCATCACCACGGCAGCGCCGCCGCTGCAATCTCCCAAATTATATTTGGGATCACTGGATGCATTGGCAAGCACCGTTTCCACATTGGTCTTCAACGCTTCCTGTGCAACCTTTTGCAGATCGGAATCAATGGTAAGGTAAACGGTATTGCCGTTTTGGGGGAGCGAGGTATCCTCCACCGCAATGGCATTGCCGTTTTTGTCAATCTCAATTGTACGGATACCATCTGTTCCGTGAAGATACGTTTCCATGGAGTTTTCCACACCAAACTGTCCGAATTGATCGGTCAGCTTATAGCCGTTTTCCTTATTCGCTTTATACTGATCTTCCGTAATGGCACCCACGCGGCCAATCACATGGGGCGCGAGTTCTCCGGAAACATAATTGCGCACGGTGTTGTTCTGCACTGAAACCCCACCGAAGGCATCACGGTTTTCCATAATGACCGCAACCGTTTTGTCCGAAATATCCTGCGCAAATGTATATGGATAAGCAAAGGAATAATTCTTGCGGCGCATTTCGTTCCGCACACTCACAATCATGCGCGCATCCTGCGGCTCGTAATTCTGACATTCATATTTTTCAATGAGCGCATCCATGCAGTTTTTCGCCGTAGCGTACTGCTGCAGACGGCACTCCTTGATAATGGAAGCGATTTCAGCATCCTTGCCCTCTTCAAACTGATATTGTCCGTTTTCATCCACCACAATCGGCAAATTGTCCGTCCACGTTTCGCCGTTCGTTTCCAGAAGTCGGCACAGCTTGACAATAATCTCATTTTCGTTTCCATCGCGCATCGACGCCTTGTCGAACACAATGTTGCGGCCAAGCTCATTGACAGCAAGTTCAACGCCGTTTCTGTCCAGAATCTCGCCGCGCGCTGCCTGAATGGCAACCGTACGGGTACCCGTTTTTTCGGCATAATCGCGATAATATTCACCATTCACAATTTGCAGATTAAACAGTTCCCCTGCATACGCAACAAAAATTGTCAACGTCAATGCCATCATCACGACAGTCCGCGGAAATTTGAATCGTTTTTTCATTTCAGGATCCCCCAGCCGATAACGGCACAATCGATTTACGCAGCATCACTAAGCCGCAGTGCAATCACTCGGTTGAACAAATAAAACAATGGTGTTACGGCAAACGTATAGATCATTTTCGGCAGAATGCTTGTCATAAACACATACTGCACATCGCCGTATCCCGGCACAATGTAAAAAAACACCCACTGCAGCACAATCACAAGCGGAACTGCCACCAATGAGGAAAGCAGCGCCACCAAAAGATTGGTACGGAAAATCTGCATCGTCATCGAGCCGATTACAAAGCATAGAACTGCTAACAAAATAGCATGAAATCCAAGCAAATCGGAACCGCCCATATCAATCAGCAATCCTGCTGCAATTCCAACCACCATTCCCCCCACATCGCCTTCAAACATGGCAATCGTCAACGCAATGGGAATCAGCAGAACGGGGCGCGCGCCATAAACCGCCGGAATAATGCCCGGCGTTGTCTGGAGCACATAGAATACCACCAGCTCCAAAAAATACAATATCCATCGGAAAATTCGCCTGGTCGGCAACCGCTCCCCCTCCTTTTTCAGTCCGGATGGGACTGCACAATTTGTTTAGTCATCATTGAGCGAATCCATGGTTTCGCCTTGTCCCAAAAAGGACGTAATCACAAAAACGTCCTTCACAGACTGAATTTCAGATGCCGGATCCAGCACTGCCGTCAGCGAAATATCCAGCGTTCCGGTGGCAACACTCTGCACGGTGCCAATCACAATATTGGCAGGGAAAACGCCGCCCATGCCGGACGTAACAATCAATTCGCCCTGCTGCACGGTAGCTTTCGGGTCAAGCGCAGTCAACTGTACCAGGTTCTGGTCTGCCATTTTCTTATCTCCCACCAGAATTCCCGTATCTCCTGTCTGTGCACTGATTGCAGCCACACGGACCTCTGGACTGAAGATTGTAGCAACCTTGGCATAGGTGGCTCCCACCTTGATTACACGGCCCACCAGTCCGCTTTCGGTAATGACCGGATCTCCCGCCTGCACACCGGCAAGCGTGCCTTTGTTGATTGTAAATCCATAGAATTCTTCGTTGGGATCGCGCCCCACCACCGAAGCCGAAACGAACTCCCAATCCGGATTCAAATCTTTAAGGTCAAGATATTTTTTCAGCTGTTCGTTTTCTTTTTTGATCGAATAATAATCAACCAGCTGTGTGTTTTTTTCTGCAACCTGTTTTTCCAGTTCTGCAATCTGATCCCGGAGTTCCTGCAGTGTCCTGGGGTCATTTTGGTCAATAACATCTTGAACCTTGTCCCCGCCTTCTCCTGCAAGATCCTGCATCGGCGTTGAAAATAACCCGATAATTGAAGAAGTAATCGAGGAAAAGCCGCCAATGCTTGCAGTATAACCAATTGCACCGAGCAGCACAATGACAGCTACAGTGAGCATCTTAAATCCACGGGTGCGAAAAAAATCCTTCATACGCCTGCTCCTTTCCCGGTTTTTAAATGATACGGCCGTTCTGTTTATCGATCCGAATCCTTTTGATTGCAGCGATTCCGAATGGTTATAAACAAAATCAGGTCTGGCTTACCCGGAAATTTTCCGAAAAAACCAGACCGGTAAAAGCCTATTATTTCAATCGGTCAAACCGCGGCTCAGCGGCGTGCTTTGTAATAAGAGCTGGGCAGGCTGATGTCCAGACGCTTGCCGGTTCCGTCTGCAACGCAATCGAGCGGGCGTTCTGCCACATGCACCGGCATACCGGTTTCTTGGGAAATGAGCGTATCAAGGCCGCGCAACAGCGCACCGCCGCCTGTCAGCATAATTCCGTGATCAATAATATCAGCAGAGAGCTCCGGCGGAGTTTTTTCCAGCGTGCTCTTGACGACTTCCACAATGGTCTGCAGCGGATCTGAAAGTGCTTCGCGCACTTCTGCCGCGGAAAGAACAACGTTCTTAGGCAATCCGTCCACCAGGTTGCGGCCCTTGATTTCAAACGTGCCTTCTTCTTCATACGGCATTGCAGAGCCAATCCGCACCTTAATATCTTCTGCGGTGCGTTCACCGATCAGAAGGTTGAATTTCTTTTTCACATAAGAAATAATGGACTCGTCAAACTTATCGCCCGCAACACGCGCGGAAACCGCAGTAACAATGTCGCCGAGCGAAATGACGGCAACTTCGGAGGTTCCTCCGCCGATATCGACAACCATGCTGCCGGTCGGTTCGTCCACGGGAAGTCCTGCACCAATTGCAGCGGCCATCGGCTCTTCAATCAGGTCAACCTCCACTGCACCTGCTTTTGTTGCGGCATCACGCACGGCACGGCGTTCCACCTCGGTAACACCAGAGGGAATGCAGATGACAACCTTCGCACGGTGAAACGGACCGCTCTTGACTGCCTTGGTAATGAAATGCTTGAGCATCGTTGCGGTAATGTCAAAATCCGCAATAACGCCGTCCTTCAGCGGGCGGACTGCAACGATGGAACCCGGGGTACGGCCGATCATTTCCTTGGCCTGCGCACCCACAGCAAGAACATTATCGGTACGAACGTCTACCGCAACAACCGATGGTTCGCGGATGACAATTCCTTTTCCTTTCATATAAACGAGTGTGTTTGCGGTGCCGAGGTCTATTCCGATCTCTTTCGTGAACATCCTTTTTGACTCCTTTCCAATATCGGCGGATAACGCCTTTCCAGCATCTCCGCCGGGGCGGGATGCACAATCTTACAAACTGCCATTTCTTTATTATAACCGCAAACACATCATTTCTCAATAACTAAATTGTCATTCGGAAAAAAAATTAAGAAAAGTCCGCTCCGGGAATGAAACCGAAGCGAACTTTTCTTGAAAAACAGGTTATTTTAATTATTTCGCCACAAAAGACTGGCAATCGGTGCACTGATCCATCGTCGGGTTTGCTTCATGTGTGCCGACGGTGATGCAGCTCAGACTGCAGTAATCCTCAGAAGCGCAATGATTTTTGCACTGTTCGACGGTGCATTTAATGCTGTGGTTCGCTTGGCAGTTACATCCCATGTTAAAGACAGCTCCTTTCATGAATAAGCATGTTTTTGTGCTCACCAACCGTTTGCTGTATGGTGCAGCATACGAATTTCTGATCAACGCAAAACAAAATTCCTGAAAAAACGAATGTAACGTTTTTTCTAAGTGCTGCTGCGTCAATTTGAAATTCGTACAGAAGTAGAATGCACAAAATAGAGGATGCTATTCATGAGGTGACGCAAAAAATCAACGGTAATTTTTATAATTTTTTTGATTGGAGCCGCCGTTTTTGCTCTTAAGTTTTTTCTTTTTAATATTATAAGCAATGGATACGATGATGTAAAACACAATCAACACACCAAGCAAAACTGCACCGATCTTAATCCATTTTGAACTGAGAACTGTTTTTACCCGCGCCAGCACCACGAGCAATTTGGAGCTTTCCACGGTTTCGTCGGAAACCAGATTCACGGTTCCAAGCACAATTTTGTTTTCACCGTAACCATAGGAAACCGTTGCCGTACCGAGCACATCACCCTTTTTAACGGGAGCCTCAACCGTTGTGGGCACATCGTCATTGGGAGTAATCAGCACACTTGCTGCACTGATTTCCGTTGGGACCATGGTGGAAAAATCTTTTTCCGGCACCAGAAGCAGCTTGTCTTTATTCCATGCAAACTCCAAATCAATCTGTTTCACCGCAGTGGCGGCGGTTACAAGTGTTTTATAGCTTAAAGTGGAAAATGCCCAACTGTAAAGCGATTTGGCATCCAGCATTGCACCGTTGCGTGCTTTTTTGCCTTCGCTGTCCTTCAGCGGAGCACCAAACGAAACGCAAAGATAGCGAGCCTTCTGCGAGGCATTGTATGCGGTGGTCACCAAGCAATAGCCAGCTTCCCCGGTGCTTCCGGTCTTGATTCCCTCCACATATTTGTAATAATAGCTTCCGCCGCTGACGCTGTCCTGCATGTAATTGGTTGTGGAAAGCGTGACCGGGGTGGTGCGCACATTATCCACCGGAACCGTATAGCGTGTAGTTTTGCACACCTTCATAAACAAATCAGCATATTCCGAAGAAAGAATATATTGCACGATTTTGGCCATATCATTTGCAGTGGTGTAATGCTGCGGATCATGCAGTCCGTGCGGATTGACAAAATGCGTGTTCGTGCAGCCAATCTCTTGTGCACGCTGGTTCATCATCTCGACAAACTTTGGAATTGCTTCTCCCTGCACGCCTCCGCCCAAATAATCGGCAATCACCATCGCAGCGTCGTTGCCGGACGGAACCATCAGGCAGTAAAGCAGCTGTTCAGCTGTGAGTGTTTCACCCTTCAACACCCCTGCCAGCGAGGAATTGGTACCGCCGAGCAAATCCAGCGCATAAGACGGTGCCGTAATTTGTGTACCAAGGTTGGGTACATTCTCCAGCAGGAGCAGTGCCACCATGATTTTTGTTACTGACGCCGGTTCCATCGGGTCGTCGGCATTGTGAGAAAAAACGGTCTCTCCGGTGTCCAGATTAACAAGCACCGCGGCTTTTGAGTTCAGCTCAGAGCCTGCAGCAGAACCCGCCGATTGCGCTTTTTGCAAAAAATCGTCCGTAAAATCTGCCGCCGATGCTGATAAAGGAGAAAGGATCACCGTTATTAATAAAACAAGGACCAGTAAAAAATTTGCTGTTTTTTTCATGGAACTTTCTCCTCCGATGTGGTATGATGGTTACAGTATAACATCTTACTGCAAAAAGTAAAAGAGCGAACGCAAAATTTCAGGATGAAAATTCTTCTTCCTGAATACCGGAAAGGCGAGGTTTTCAGCAATGATCTGGATCACTGGGGACACACACGGCGATTTAAACCGTTTTCAGCAAAAAGAAATCCGCAAGCTTCGTCAGGGCGATTTCCTGATTATCTGCGGAGATTTTGGCTTTGTTTGGGATGGCAGCGCAAAAGAAAAGAAAACGCTTAAATGGCTTCAAAAGCGAAAATATACAATCCTTTTTCTGGATGGCAAGCACGAAAATTATGATTTGTTGCGCGAATATCCCATTTGCGAGGCTTTTGGCGGAAAAGTCCAGTCGCTGGGAGGAAACCTTTATCATCTGCTGCGCGGAGAAATTTATGAGCTGGATGGCAAGCGGATTTTTGCATTCGGCGGCGGAGAAAGCAGTGAAAAGGAGTTTCGTCGTGAGCAGGATTGCTTTTGGGACGATGAAATGCCTACCGGAGCCGAAATGAAAAATGCGGTGGCAAACCTGAATCGCGCCAATCGTAAAGTAGATTACATTATCACCCACGAGGCACCGGTTGCCGCCAAAGGGCTTCACAACAACCGGGTGGATTCTGTCAGCACCCTAGAGGCCTTTTTTGACGAAACCGCGCGCCATGTGGAATTTTCCTGTTGGTATTTCGGCAGCATCCACCAGAACAAGCGAATTTCTACCCGTTACCATGCGGTATTTGATGATGTGGTTCCGGCATTCGGACAAGAATAAGCAAAAAAGAAGGAACAGATTTCACCCGATCCGGGTATTCTGTTCCTTTTGCTTTTTGCCGTCAATTCCGGCTGTTAATTATTCATCCCGAAAGGAAAGATACTGCTCCAAATGTGCGGCATCCAGTGCCTTGCGCAGCGCAAATGCAAGCGGAACCGCAATAATAACAGCTATAGCCCCATTGGTCAGCGAGGTTGCAGCCTTGGGAATAAGCATGGTCCACACGGTGGCAATCTCGTTTTTCTCAATCCAGTACTTTACTACAAATGTCTTCGAAAGATAGAGCACAATGTAAGTGAGCTGACCGACAATTCCTGCCACAACATTGCGGCCAAAGTTTTTGCCCTGCTTTTTACCCGAATAAGCAATCATTCCGCAGATAAATGCCATCAGGAATTTAAAGAGAAAGGTGATGTAAAATTCGGGTGCATAGATAGGATCTGTCAGATCAAATACGGATGCACCGATTCCGGCGGCAAGTCCGCCGCCAATTCCGCCGAGCAGATAGCCCGAAAGCAGACAGAAGATGTTGCCGAAATGGATTCTTGTTCCGGCATCTCCTCCGATCGGGATGCGGATTTGCAGATAGTTGCTCACCATGCAAAGTGCCGCCATCAAGCCAACGAAGCAGATAAAGATAACTTTATTTTTTTGGTTTTTTTCACTCATAACGAATTCTCCCTTCCGCAAGAGCCGGAAATTTTTCATTGCAGCCTGGCATCCCAAATTCCGCGGCATTGGGGGACAGCTGCTTTGCTGAATTACCGAAAAACACGGAAAATATTCTGGAAATACTTGTGTTTTTCAAATTCTGTGGTACAATCATAGCAGATAACTGTACCTTTTAAAATACACAGTTTTGATTATTTTTATCATGACAGTTTTCTTTCTACCGATTGTACAAACATTGTCTGTCCGCTCAGCCGGAACGTGTGTAAAACCGCTCCAGCTTCGGAATGTGGTCGGCAGCAACATCCGTTTCTCTTGAAACGCCAGATAAAAAGGCAGGAAACCTGCATCGGAGGTATGCATGATGCTTCTGGATTATTTAAATCTGAACGAATCCAGTGAAGAACCGCTTTATCAACAGCTTTACCGCTTTTTTTGCGACGCAATTTCCAACGGGCAAATTGCAGCGGGAGAGCATCTTCCTTCCATCCGGCGGCTGGCAGAAGATTTGAATGTCAGCCGCACCACCGTAGAAACCGCATATCAGCAGCTTTGTGTGGAAGGCTATATGGAAAGCCGTCCGCAGCGCGGATATTACGCCCTGCAACTGACCATGGCACCGCAAAAATCGGTTCTGGCACACACACGACAAGCCGCTCCGCCGGTGCCAAAACTGCGATACCGTTTTTCCACCGATTCGATTGACCGGCGCGCGTTCCGGGTGGAGCTTTGGCAAAAATATATTCGAGAAGTGCTCAGCCATCAGGAAATTATCACTGCGTACGGCAATCATCAGGGGGAACCGGAGCTGCGCACTGCCCTGACGGAATACAGCCACAGTGTACGCGGCGTCACTTCATCCCCGGAGCGGATTGTGGTGGGAGCCGGTACACAGCCCCTTCTGTTTATGCTCAGCGGGATGCTGCGCAGAAATGACCGCATGATCGGCATGGAAAGCCCCGGTTTTGCGCAGGCGGAGCAGGTATTCGGCGACTGCGGGCTGGAGATTTGCCGCCTGCCGGGAGACGAAAGCGGAATCCGGCTGGATGCACTGGAGGAATCCGGGGTTCGGATTATTTATGTAAATCCCACCAACCGTCTTGGTTCCGGCTCGCCGATTCCGATGACACGCCGTGCAGAGCTGATTGACTGGGCAAATCGGCGCGGCGCGCTGATTATTGAGGACGACTATAATGGAGAACTGCGTTATTCCGCACGACCGATTCCGGCCATGCAATCAATTGGAAACGGCGAAAACGTTGTGTATCTCGGCACCTTTTCCAAGGTATTGCTTCCATCGGTTCGCATGGGATACATGGTTTTGCCGCCGTCGCTTGCTGCCATTTATCACGAACGGTCTGCCGCATATAACCAGACAGCCTCGCGTATTGAGCAGCTTGCTCTGGCAAGGATGATTCAAGAGGGTGAGCTGGAAAAGCAGCTGCGTAGGCTAAGAAAACTCTATTCTGCCAAAGGTTCGCTGCTGGTCAGCTGCTTGCAGAAAGAATTCGGCTCAAAAATACAAATCACGATGCAGGAAACGGCATTGCGCATTGTGCTGTGCCCGGGAGCCGCAATTTCTGCCGCGCAGCTTTGCTCTCTTGCCGCGCAGGAAAATGTTTTGGTGATTCCTTTTGACGAAAAAGACGGTCTTGGGCGCGTGATGCTTGGTTTTTCCGGCATTGCGCAAGAGGAAATTCCCGAGGCGGTTCATCATCTGCGCCTTGCATGGGAGAAACAAATCTGATACAATAATTCGAAAGAGCAGGAAAGGATGATGCGCATGCCGCGCTTTTTTGTACCCGGCACAATTGTGGATGCGGTTTCTCTAATCGGAGAGGATGCAGCCCACGTTGCCCGCTCGCTGCGGATGACCGCCGGCGAAACTTTAACGCTTTGCGACGGTGCCGGAACTGATTATCATTGCACCATAACATCAGTTTCCCCGAATGAAATTCAGCTGCGTGTTGATTTTAGTGAGCCGAGCCGCAGTGAGCCAAATGTGGCAGTCACCTTATTTCAGGGCTTGCCCAAGGGGGAAAAGATGGAGTGGATTGTGCAGAAATCCGTGGAACTTGGCGTCGCACGGATTGTTCCATATCTGGCAACCCGCAGCATTTCCCGCCCCGACGGCAGCGCTGCACAAAAGAAGTCACAGCGCTGGCAAAAAATTGCCGACGAAGCAGCCAAGCAGTCTCAACGCGGCTGTTTGCCCCGGGTGGAAGCACCGGTTTCGTTTGAAGATGCTCTTTCCGAAGCCAAAAAAATGGGACTGACGCTGGTTCTTTATGAGGGAGGCGGCGTTCCTCTGCGCGAGCTTTTGCAGGACGCTCCCCAGGAAATCGCATTATTTGTCGGTCCGGAGGGTGGTTTTGACCCACAGGAAATTGAGATTTTACAGGCGCAGGGGGCAAAAATCGTCACACTGGGCAGCCGGATTCTCCGCACGGAAACGGCACCCCTGGCTGCACTTTCTGCTGTTATGTTCGCTACCGGGAATCTGGAGTAAGCACTCCGTAGAAAGCTTGCTGCATTAATACAGACCGTACTATAAAAGTAAAAAATTATAAATTGGAGGAAATCAAATGAAAAACCCTGTCGTAACCATCGAAATGGAAAGCGGAAACAAAATCACCGCGGAGCTGTATCCCGAAATTGCACCAAACACGGTACGCAATTTTGTCTCTCTCATCCAGAAAGGCTTTTTTGACGGTGTGATTTTTCACCGCGTCATTCCGGGCTTCATGATTCAGGGCGGTGACCCCAAAGGCACCGGCATGGGCGGCCCCGGCTATTCCATCAAAGGCGAGTTCACTGCCAACCGTTTTCAGAATAATCTCAGTCATGACCGCGGCGTGCTTTCCATGGCTCGCGCAATGGACCCCGACAGCGCCGGCTCTCAGTTCTTCATCATGGTGGAAAAAGCACCGCATCTGGATGGTCAATATGCTGCATTCGGCAAGGTGACTGACGGCATGGATGAAGTTGACCGCATTGTTTCTGTCAAACGCGACCGCCGCGACAGACCCCACGAGGATGAGCGCATGACAAAGGTGACCGTTGAAACTTTCGGCGAAACCTTTGAAGAGCCGGAAACCTGCTGATTCTGATCATCCACACAAAAAATCCCTTGCCGATGGTTTAATATGTACCCCCAATACTGGGTGTCCAGTATTGGGGGTACATATCATTTTGGCAAGGGATTTTTTACTGCATATTTTTCAGGTAATTACTTGCTGCTTTTCTGCTTGTATTCGTCAAACAGCTTGGAAATGGAAGGCATTTCTTCACTAATTTTAATATGCTGCGGGCAAAGAGATTCGCAATGATGGCACGCACGGCAAAGATCTGCTTTTCCCTGCAGATCGGCATACTCTGCCGCCGCCAATTCGATTCCCTGTGAAACGGTTTTGTTGTAGCAGGCAAAGGTATCGGGAATATTGACACCAAAGGGACATGGCATGCAGTATTCGCAATGTGTGCAGGGAACCAGCGCCATGCTGTCATAAACGCGCTTTGCTCCGGCAAACATGGCAAGCTCTTTTTCTCCGAGCATTCCAACGCTGCTGCGGGACGCATAAACCAGATTATCCTCTGTTTGCTGCTCGTTGCTCATGCCGGAAAGCAACAGAGAAACGCCCGGCTGATTCCAGACGAAATCGAGTGCCCACTCCACCGGTGTTTTTTCGGTGGAAAGTGCTGCGGCGACCATTTTTGGCGGATTTGCCAGCTTGCCGCCGAGCAGCGGCTCCATCACAATCACACCCAAGCCTTTTGCAGCCGCATAATCGAGCCCGCGCTGTGTCGCCTGATAATCGGTGTTAATGTAATTATACTGAATCTGACAGAACTCACAACCGGTGTAAGTATCGATAATTTCCTGGAACGTATCATAATCGTCATGGAAGGAAAAACCGATATGTTTCGCCCGTCCATCTGCCTTTGCCTGCTGCATTTTCTCAATCAGCCCAAACTTCAGCACCTTGTTTTCCCAGCTGTCGCGATCCAGCGCATGCAGCAAGTAAAAATCAACATGATCTGTTTGGAGGCGCGCAAGCTGTTCTGCAAAGATGGTGTCGAAATCCTCCGCCTTCTCCACCTTCCAGACCGGCATCTTCGTTGCAAGATTGACCTTCTCGCGGTAGCCGTCACGCAGGGCATCACCAACCGCGGATTCACTTTCTCCGTTATGGTATCCATAAGCGGTATCCACATAGTTCATTCCGCGGTCAATTGCACTGCGGAGCATCGCGGTTGTTCTTGCGCGGTCAATCGTGCCGTCGGTATTAGTGGGCAGGCGCATGCATCCAAATCCAAGTGCAGAAACCTCCACGCCTGTATTGCCAAATTTGCGGTAATTCAGTTTTCCCATCCTTTCAGTCATTACATTTTATATTTTTATGTAAAAATGTCTATCTTCCGAAAAACGAGTCCCTAACCGTTTTAATATTTTCCGGCAGCAACGAGCGCCTGCGCTTTTAAAACTGCCACCTGCGTTTTTGCGTCCGGAATTTCATTATTCAGAACCATTTCAGCAGCACGATTGAGCGGAATCCGTTCCACCTGTAAAAATTCATCCTCATCGGGATTCTGGCTTCCAAAGGATTCTACGCGGCAAAGATAGAGATGGATAATCTCTCCGCAATAGCCGGGAGAAGGATAAAGCTTACCGAGTGAAAGGTAGCCCGTTCCGGTTGCTCCCGTTTCCTCCTGCAATTCACGCTTGCCGCATTCCAGCGGCGCTTCGGTGCGGTCGCGCTTGCCGGCGGGCAGTTCCAGAAGCACCTCGCCATACGGATAGCGGAACTGCCGCACAAAAAGCAGCTCATTTTCCTTGGTCAGTGCCGCAACACAGACGCCGCCCGGATGCTCCACCACCTCGCGCGTGGCAATCCGCCCGTTTTCCAGCTCTGCCTGATCGCGGCGCAGATTGATAATTTTTCCTTGGTAAATCATTTCCTGAGAAACGGTCTTTTCAATCAGCTTCATTTCGCCTGTTTCCTTCCTTTTGGGTGCTTTTTTTCATGGTTTTAACATATGAATGAATTGCGCGCCTTTCAATCAAGTGCAAAAAGGCGCAAGGCTTCAAGTTTACGCAGAAAGGTTCGGATGCCGGATGAGCGCTGATCGTGACCGACCGTTTTTTTCCTCTCCACCGGACGAAGCTGCCGTTTCGTCTTTTTTACGTTCGCTGCGGGTACAGTACCCGTTTTTGCGAATTACTGAGCTGGGTCACAGCGTGCTGGGCAGACCCATTTATGCGCTGCAGATTGGAGAACCGCGCGAACGTGTTTTGTTCTGCGGGGCATTTCACGGGATGGAATGGCTCACCTGCTCGCTTTTGCTGCGGTTTGTGGCGCGGCTTTGCCATGCACTGGACACGGGAGAACCTCTTGCTGAAATTGATGTGCGCCGTGCGTTGTTGGGACGCGGGCTGGTGGTCGTGCCCTGCGTCAACCCGGACGGTGTGGAAATTTCACTTCACGGGCCGGATGCCGCACTGGAACTGCGCGAAAGTGTGCTTTCAATTTCCGGCGGTGACACCCACCATTGGCAGGCAAACGCACGCGGCGTAGATCTTAATCACAATTACGATGCAGGCTGGTACATTCTTCGCCAATTGGAAAACGACAGCGGCATCAAAGGACCCGCACCCACACGTTACGGTGGCCCTGCGCCCGAAAGCGAGCCGGAAACCCAGCTGCTGACGATGCTTTGCCGCACCATTCCGTTTCGCCACGTGCTCGCTTTTCACAGCCAGGGCGAAGAAATTTACTGGAAATATGGTACTGTTACCCCACACCGTTCCCTGCTGATGACACGGATTTTCGCAGTCACGAGCGGATACACTCCCTCCATGGCAGAGGGGCTTGCCTCGCATGGCGGCTTTAAGGATTGGTTTATCCATGAATTTCGCCGTCCCGGCTTCACGATTGAGATCGGAAAAGGGGAAAACCCTCTTCCGATTACCGATCTGGATGCCATTTATGAACGTTTGGAAGAAATGATGACGCTTGCCGCCATCATGTGAAGCATGTTCAGGACACCGCCTTATCCGAAATGCGCTTGATTTGGGATGCGTCTGCTGCAGCAAAGACATTGTTGATAAACAGAACATCGGTAATTCCCTTTTGGTCAATGACAGTGGAGATTGCAGGCGTTGTTTCGCGGATATCCACCACATAAATCTCGTCATAGTAATCGATCATATAGGGAACAAACGCATTTCCGAAGGATTCCTTAAATACGAGCAGCTTTTTGCCGGTATGGTTCTGTGCCGTAATCTTGGTATAGGGCTGGTCTCCGCAAATGAACATCATATATCCGCCGGCTTTTTCATTAATTGCCGAACCGGTATAATCGACGCCGTCGCGCGTATAGGTCAATGTGTAACCAACACCGGGCAGCCGGCCGATGGTGCTGTCCGGATTGGTTTTCAGGCAGGCCGGCTTGGGGTTGGCACAAAACGAATACATGGAACCAACATAGCCATCCGTGCGCACCGTCTTGTAATCGTTCAAATCACGCGGCGTAATTCCGTTTGCCTTGCAGTAAGCCGCCGAAGCATAATACGCACCGAGTGAAGTCCAGTGATGATCGGTGCGGTAATACATATATTCTCCCTTGTGCGGTGTCATTTCGCCGATCACGTCGATTTTCTTCACGCTGTCGCTCATCTTCGCATAGGTTCCGTCGATAAACTTTTTCTGAATCTCAAACTGGTTGGAAATCGACTTTTTTGAAGCATCCTTCAGGTTTGAGAAGCTTGTGGGGATGTTGAATGCGGAGCTTTTGGGCACAATCGCACAGGAAACGTTCAGCTTGGGGTATTTTGCAGCAAAATCCGATACGGTTTTCGCATAGGAAGCATTTGCGGATGCCCCGAAAATCTCGAGTGCATAATCTCCGCACACGAGAACATATTGCGAATAGTAGGCGGGCGTATTGTTATTGTAATTTCCCTCTGCAGCGGTATCGGTCACATCACCTGCCGGAGCTGCCGGCTTACTGGAAACCGGTTCGCTGGAAACCTCCGCACCGGAAGACGGTGTTGCCGTTGCGGAAGAAGTTGTTTTCGGCGTTTCTGCTGAGGACGTACCAAAAAGCGAATCGCATCCGCTGAACATGCTAACACAGAGCGCTGCGGTTAAAAGAACTGCAAGCTTTTGCTTCATCAAAAAATCCTTCTCTCATTATTTTTCTAAAATATAAATTTCAGGAAAATTTATTGACTGCTGCGCAACACCCTGCGTCCTTCACAATTTAATTTCTTGCGGGGCATCTCCGTTTGCGCGGCAAATAACTGCGGAAACGAAGATCGCTCCGCTTTTTTCATTTCAATCGGTTCATGACAAGCCCAGTGATGAGCTTGGGGTAAAAATAGGTAGACTTTTGCGGCATCTTTTCCCCTGCTGCCGCCACATCGCGAATTTCGCTGACACGCGTTGGATTCAGAACAAACGAACACTGCGCGTTACCCTCCTGCACCGAAGAGAGTGCTTCGTCAAAAATTTTGGTATAGGTAAGGTTGATCTGCTGTGCCATATTTTCGCGGTCGATGCCCATAATCCGCTCTAACACCAACGTGTGCAGCACGGAAACATCCAATTCACGCAGCGCCTTGCTTTTGCCCGGAAGCATTTCTTCCATCACAGCAACATCCTTCAGCACCAACTGCGTCCATGCATCCCCGCCAGTATAAAATCCGAATGCCTTTTTGCCCTGCTGATAAAGCTTGTCCAGTTCAGATTCCATGGATGCGGCATTCTGCATTTCCGTCACATCAAAGAACTCCGCACAGCCTTTTTTGACCGCCTCGGCGTCAAAATGCTCCAGACCGCGCACCAACCGATGCGTTGGGAACACCACAAGTCCGGGGTCCGCCATATCGACGAGCATCATCATAACGGAATCCACATCGTCACCTTCTGCGGCGATTCCCTGTTCTCTGCACCAATTGCGGAAGTTGAGTGCCGTTTCATAGCGGTGATGTCCATCAGCAATATAAAGCTTTTTTGCTGCAAAGGAAGCACAAAGTGCATCCACAGCGGGGCACTTTGCGGCAACCCACAGCCGATGTGTCACACCCTCGCCATCCGTCATTTCCACATCGGGTTTTCCTGCGGAAAGCTGTGCAATCAAGCTTGCACTGGTGCGTTCTTCATCCATATAAAGAGAGTAAATTTGGCTGAAATTGCAGAAGGTGTGCTGCATCAGCGCAAAACGGTCTGCTTTTGCTTTGGAGAGCGTCTCCTCGTGCGGGAGGACAATTCCCTTGGAGAATTCCTCCAGATGAACGCGGCAAATGAATCCGCGGAAGCTCATGCGCGTTCCGTGTGCAGAAAATTCTTCTTCATAAATATAAACTGCTGGCTGATCATCCTGCTTGAGGATGCCGTTTTGCAGCCACTCGTCCAGTGTTTTTTCGGCCTGCGCATACGGTTCTTCTCCGCGCGGCAATTCCAGACGAATCACATTGTATGGATTTTCACGCAAAAATTCCTTGCGCTGCTCCTCACTGATGATGTCATATGGCGGGCAGGTAAGCGTTTCGATTTTCCCCGCGTTTTCAGTCTGATAGCGCAGTGCGCGGAACGGTGTAATCTGTGCCATGTTAACTCCTCCTTTTGATACGGTTCTGAATTAGAATAATAATACTAATTTTGCTTGAAACAGAGATAGAAATCTTTCAAAAAACGCATAGATTTATGCTTTTTCTTGATTTTAATCCCGCTGTAAATTGGAAATTAGTATAAAAACGGAAAGCGACGGAATTACAGGCTTTCAATTCTCCGTTGCCTTCCGCTTGTTTTATTGTAATGCACTGCTGACAAAAATGCAACAAAGATGACGGTTCTGAAATATGACAATTTCGAAATATGGGGATTCACTGCTATTTCTGCTCCAGAATTCGACACAATGCT
Organism: uncultured bacterium; assembly: GCA_934875675.1. GTDB lineage: Bacteria > Bacillota > Clostridia > Oscillospirales > Acutalibacteraceae > CAKXIK01. The sequence goes on along the minus strand of CAKXIK010000023.1, from coordinate 23,031 downwards.
GCACAGAAAGCTTCGTCATCGGCAACGGTTCGTTTTTTGATCGGTGCACTGCGCTTGCCTGCCCGCCGTGCTTTTTGCCCCAAATGGCGTTCCAGCAGTAAACGATCAATGTTTTCCGCCGTATATTCCAGTCCGTTCTGGTGCAGCGCGAGGCAGCCTTTGCCCAACGCCATTGCCGCAACCCCATAATCCTGTGTCACCGTCAGGTCACCCGGACGCATCAGGTTTGCAAGACGCAAATCCGCACTGTCCCGCGCTTTGTCCACTACGATTACCGTGCTGTAGCCGTCGTTCAGCTCATGACTGGTATCGCACACCATTACAACCGGGATCTGCCGCCATTTTGCCTCCCGCACGATAATCTGCTTTACCGGACAAGCATCGGCATCCACCAAAATTCGGTTCACCCCGCTCATGACATCACCATCCCAAGGAGCCGGGCAGCGTTTTCGCCCAGAACTTTTTTCTTGAGTTCCTGTTCAAGCGGAAGCTCACAAAAACGCTGCAATGCTTCTTTTTGGTCATCCCATGGCGTATCGGAAGCAAACAGCAGACGCTCCGGTTCATGATTTCGTAAAATCCGCAGCACCTGTTCTTGCGGATAATGTCCCAGCAAACTGGTATCCAGATAAACCTGCGTGCCAACCAGATATTTTTCTGCATCGTCCAGATATCCAAACCCTCCGCAATGTGCCGCTACCAAAACTGTACCGCGCGGCATCTGCTTCATCGCCCGCGCAATTCGCTCCGGTGTAGCGTGATGCACTTCTGGAAATGACGGATCCATTCCTGCGTGGATCACAATCATCAGCCCCAAAGAGGCAGCCTCCTGCAAAATTTCAATCATGTGCGGGTCATCGATAAAGCATCCCTGAAAATCGGGATGAAACTTTACACCGTAAAGCCCCATCGCCTTGATTTGATGCAGTGCCTCTCGCCAATCGGGATATTCGGGATGGACGCTGCCGAAGGAAAGCAACCCTTGTTTGCCGTTCCATTCGGCCGCAAACCGGTTGACCGAAACCACCTGCGACGGCTTGGTTGCAATCGGCAGCAACACGGAGCGGTCGATACCGGCACTGCGCATAGAAGCAACGAGTGATTCTGCGGTTCCCTGTCGATAGGCCGGAACCTTGCTGGATGCTTCCAGTGCTGCAATCGCACTCTCTGCAATTTTTTGCGGAAAAGCATGCGTATGAAAATCAATAATCATCAGGGAAGCGTTCATCCTTTCAGGAATTCGTTTTGAATTACATTGCAATTCCGGCGTTGCCCGTAAAACCTACAAAGGCCATTGCAAGAATTCCAATATAAATCAGCAGGGCAGGAAGCCCCAAAAATTCACGGTTCATTTCAGGATTTCCGATGCGTCGGATTCCCTCTGAAATCAACAGGGTCGCAAGCAAAAATCCAACGCCGGTACCGATCGAAAATCCGATCATGCGCATGACACTGACGGTGTATACGCTTCCTGCGGTTCCCAACAGCATCACGATGCTGTTGAACGCACATCCCGGCAGAATTTCCTTCAAATAAATAAACAACGGCTTGTGCAACAAATTGGCAACCAACAAGATCAGCCCATATGCGAACGCAAGAAACAAGATCGGCGGAAGCATCCGGATTGATTGCATAAATGGAAACTTTTGCAGCAGAATACGCGAAACCACCGAGCCCAAAAGCCCGATGAACGAAAAAAGAGCGACCAAACCCGCGCAAGGCAAAATCTGTCTCCGATTCGTTGCGGTTCGCAGCGCACGATCAGCTCCAATCCCCGCAATAAAAATTAAATTCTGCGCAAAAGCCCCAAGCAGTGCATACGCCATTAACTGCATAAATTGTGTCATCTGAACCATCCTCCCCGTCTGAATGCCGCGATTTTTTATCGCTGCTGCTTTTTCTCCCGGTGCAGGCGGAGACCTTTTGCTGCCGCTGCAAGAAACCCGAGCACAAGAAATCCAAAAAACGGCATCTGCGCAATACGATTCTGCCCGAACACTTCAAAAACCCGTGCTCCGTAAATCGTTCCGCTGCCAAGCAGCTCCCGTACTGCTCCCACTGCACAGCTCACCAGCGCAAATCCGATTGCACAGGCCACGCTGTCGGCAGCTGCAACTCCAACCTTCTGCCGAACGGCAAACTGGTCGGCTCTGCTTACCAAAAGTGAGCTGACAATCAGCAACGGGGCATAAATCTGATACAGTGATGAAGCGCGCCCAAAAAATGTCTGTACCAACTCCGACGCACCGGTAAATATGATTGACGCAACCAATACAATTGCAACAATCCGCAGATATTTTGGCAGGTAAGCAAAGCATAGGCTGGAAATGACACAGACCGGAATAAGCATGAGCGCAAAAATCAGCGAAATAATCACTCCGTTGCGAAGGGTAGTTGCTGCAATAACCGGCACACTGATTCCCATGGCTCCGGAAAGAATCGGTGCGGCATAGAAGCCGTTCGTCCGAAAGCTTTGCCCAAGCTCACTGCGCAGACTGACCGGCTGCATCGGTTTGTTCATCGTCTTCATCTGTATTGCGCTCCTCTCCGGTTAATTTCCACGCCAGGCGATCCAACGGTCCCGCCACCGCATTAATCAGCAAAATTGCAAAAACAGCACCTTGCTCATATGCACCAAAATAGCGGAAAAGCATGGTAATTAGTCCGCCTAAAAAGCCGTAAAAACACCGTGCCAGCGGCAGTTTGGGTGCATTGGCACTGTTGGTTGCCAAAAACGCAGCACAGAAAGCCAGCGATCCCGCCGAAAGCTCAATGATAACCGCGTCGAACCGGCCGGTGGAAATACGGGGAAACATTGCCGCAATCAGCGCCGCCGCACCCATAAAGCACACGGTAATCTCCCAGCGCGCCGCATGACGGAAATAGAGAAAAAGAGCCGCTGCTGCAACCACCACCACCGTGGTTGCCCCAATCGGACCGGCGACACTTCCGGTAAACATTTCGGAAAGCAGCAAAACCGGTCGCGCACCTGCCCGCAGCATTGCCGCAGGAGATTGCGCCGTGTTTGCCGTCGCGGATGTAAAAATGTTCAGACTTAACTTTCCTGCTGCAGGGGAGCAATAGGAAAACAGCAAAGCAGGAAAACAGAGTGTGGAAAAAGCAACCCCTGCCGCAACCGGTTCAAAGGGGGCATGTCCCGTTCCGCCAAAAGGCATTTTGGCAACCGCAACGGCAAAAATCGCGGCAGCTGCCGGAACATAATATGCCACATTTACCGGCATTAAAAGTGCAATCATTGCACCGATTGCGAGAGAATCCATATCTGCAACGCGAACCTCCCGATGCAAAAAAAGGCACATCAGCATTTCGGTCAGCACGGCGGTCAACATCACCGCCAGCGTCATCAGCAGCGGTCTTGCTCCGTACCGTACAACCGGCAGAACCAACAACACCGCGCAGGCAATCAAGCGATCTGCCGTCATACTGCGGGCAGACTCCCCTTCTCGCCAGAACGGTGCCCTTCTTTCGGTAAGCTTAATCATTGTTATGACCAATCCTTTCCTGCGAACTGCAAAGATTGTAATGATTTAATACGAACCCCGATTTTAGTTGCTGCTTTTCACGAGATTCACATTCCTTCGCCTTTCTCATCTGCAGATCGGTCACTGTGAGAACGGGCGTTCTTCCGCTTTGGGCGGCAACGCACTGAGAACAAGCTCCGAGGGATTTTGTCCGCCGGGGCAAACCACGTCGCATGCATGACAACCAATACAGCGCTGCGCACCGTAGAACAGCGCATCCTCCAGTCTTCCGCGGCGCACCGCACGGGCAGCTTCGCTGACAAAGACGTTTTCCCCACAAACCTCATTACATCGCCCGCAGCCGATACAGCTGCTTGTTCTTCGGGATGCATGGCGGGTAAATGCTAAAACACATCGTGTATCAGCGAGCACCGGTGTACTCAGATCTGTTACGGAATAACCGGAAAACGATCCCCCCACTGCAACGGTGCGGATATCCTCGTCCTCTGAGAGCACGCAGTGGGCAAGAACCTCTGAAATAGGAGTGCCGATGACAACACTCAAATTTTGCGGATTCTGCACTCCGTCACCGGAAACGGTGACGATGCAGCGTTCTACCGGCCGGCTGAGCCGGATTGCCCTGCTCAGCTGCAGGCACGCCTGCGCACCGATTCTGCCAATCTTTTTTCCCGCAAACCGGGGCAGCTTTTTCAGAGCCGGCCAAATTGGGAATTTTCCATCCAAATTCAGCAGTTCACAATCATTCAGCCTGCCCTGTAAGCGCTTGACGGTACCCGATCCCGCTGCTTTTGCACGAAAGACCGCGACCATTGTTTGGCTGCAGCCGCAGGCTTTTGCCGCCAATTTCAACCCATCCAAAACTTCTTCCGTCATTTCGGTCAATACACAAAGCCCGTCCGCCGCAAACGGGTCGTCACATATCGCATCGCAGATCAAAACATCAATCTTTTCACTGCCATACCGTTTCAGCTTCTCCTCCAGCAGTTCGCCGTCTGTCTCATCGCTCAGCCGCAGCAATCCTGCTGCCTTCACCACTTTTTCAGGTGCAGCATCCGCCTTGCTTGGGCGCGACAACGTATGTGCTTTCGGCTGCTCGTTTCCGGTCAGCAGGTAAACGCAGAGCATCTTTCCTTTTCCGGGGATTTCCTTTGCAACACAACCGTCCACCACACCTGCCGTTGGCGCATAGCACAGCGGAAGGTTATCCATGTCCCGGGCAATCGGCTCAAAGCGGCGCACATGTTCTCCCTTTGCAACCACCTGTACCGACAGCCGTTCCTTTGCAGAACAAATTGGCAAAACAAGCTTTTCTCCCTCTGGCAAAACGAGAAAAGGACGCTTGAAAGCGGTTGCACGCATATCGTCAATCCGAACACCGGGATGCATCAGCAGATGTATCATCACAATCATGCCTTTCTAAGTAAATCGCACACTTACCGTTCTGTATTCTGTCCGCGCAGCAGCCGGATCATTGCGGCGGGATCATCCGCCCCAAACACCGCACTCCCTGCAACCATCACATCACATCCGCACGCACGCGCACGTTCTGCCGTGGCGGCATTCACCCCGCCATCGATGGATAACAGCGGCGAATAACCGCTTTGCTGCGCTTTGTTCCGAATTACTTCCACTTTGTTCAGGCAGTCCGAAAGCATCTTTTGGTTGCCGAATCCGGGTTCCACCGTCATTACAAGAACTAAATCAACCAAATCCAGATACGGAAAAATTTCCTCGGGCTGTGTTGCCGGTTTGATGGAAAGCCCCGCCTTCATTCCAAGGCGGCGAATTTCCCGCAAAGAAGCTGCAACCGTTGCGGCATCATCCGTTGTTTCCAGATGAATCGTCAGCCAGTCAGCACCCGACTTTACAAAGGCTTCAAGATATTTCCACGGTTCCACAATCATAAGATGAACATCAAACGGAAGCTTTGTTACCGGCCGGGCACATTTCACCACAGGCAAACCAATCGAAAGATTCGGCACAAAAACGCCATCCATTACATCAATATGGATCACATCGGCTCCGGCACGTTCCATCCGACGAATTTCTTCACCAAGCACCGCAAAATCTGCTGATAGAATTGAAGGGGCAATCTGAATCATATCGTTCTTCCTTTCCGCATGTTGCCGCCGCTAAAGTGCCGACAACAACATGATACAGCGACAGGCTGTCCAATTTATTTTATAGCAACACAAGCAAAAGGTCAATCGTCGGATTTTCCTGCGCAAGCCCGGATTTGTCCTTAATATCCGGCAAAAAGCAGCCTTGTAAGACCGCAAAGCTCTCTTACATAAAAAACGGGGAGCAGCAGAGGCCATGTGGCACACGGCTCGGCGGTAACAGAAAGACCTTCTCTCTGCGCCCAACGCACCCCCCGGAGCTCATGCCACCAATCGGTGACGATAACCGCACTTTTCCCAAGATCATGTTTCTTCATCAGCTGTGCAGAATAAAGCAAATTTTCCTCCGTGTTGGCGGATTGATCCTCCATAATAATTTTATCGGGGTTGACTCCGTTTTGTTCGAGCCACGCACGCATGGATTCCGCCTCGGAGACACCTTCGGTTTCACCAAGACCGCCCGACACAATTGTCACTGCTTCCGGATGCTGTTCCAAATATTCCCGTGCTTTCTGCAACCGCGACGCCAGCATTGCGGAAGGATTGTAACCATCGGTCTGGCATCCCAGAACGATGACAACCGACGCATTCTGGGAGGAATCCTTTGTATGCGCAGCCTCCATCATCATTCCCGTCACCGCTGCCGCATAACCCACTCCCAAAGCTAAAACAGCTGCAACCGCTCTCATTGCCCATCTGCCGGCACATTTGCGGCAAATGCGCGAGCCCCATTGACGCACCACTGGCCAAAAAACAGCTCCCAGAAAAACGGGAACAAGAACAACCAGCAGTGCCGCGGTACCATAATTAAAGATGCCAAATATAGCCGTTGGAAGCAGCGTCCAAACAATCATCCCTGCAGCAATGACTGCAATCACCACACGGACTGCATTTTTCCAAGCGCTATGCGATACATTCCTTTGTTTTTTCATCATGAATCGAACCTTTCCGCATTTTCTGCATTTTTGAGCACCAGAAACCCCACTTCCGGTTGGTTAAGAATGCGTGGCATTTCACAAACGCTTAATCCGCGGGAAACCACCATAGTGCTTTCACTCTTTTGGTAAACCCCCGCACAATATTCTGTAAAAAAACGATGTGCCGGTGAAAGAAGCCCTCCCAGCCCGGGCAAACGGATCTGTCCGCCGTGGATGTGTCCCGAAAGCACAAGAGGTGCACCCCATTGGGCATAGGCAGCGAAGGGAGCCGGATCATGTGCGAGAAGAATTGAAAATCTGCTGCGGGGGCACTGCCCAAGCGCCAGTGCAACATCCCTTTCGGAAATGTCCTGTTTCAGCCTTGCATGTTTGGCACCCCGCTCGGTAAACCATTGAAATCCTTGCAGGTAACCAAACAGCAGCAATGTCTCTTTACGCACGGTGAGCTCTGTGTGATTGTTATATAACAGCGCAATCCCTCGTTTGGCACAAGCCTGCTCAATCGACTGCGGCATTTTTTGTTTTCCAATGCGCAGTTCATGATTGCCGGGGCTGCAAACAATCGGAAAATCTGAAAGCCTGTCTGCAACCGAAAAAAAATACTTTGCACTGCGATCTTTGGAACAATCCGCCATATCCCCCGTCACTAAAATCAGCTCGGGCGAAAAATTCCGCACCTGCTGTGCAATCAGCTCTCCGTAATCTGCAAAACGCGCAGAATGAAAATCACTCATATGACAAACGCGCAGCCCGTTCAATGCTTTTGGCAACTGCGCAGGTGTAAGTTCCGTGTATGAAAAATCGATCGGTGATCTTCTCATGCATAACTCCTTTCGCGATCTATTTTATTTTTTATTATACGACCTTTCATCGTATTTTGCACGAGGATTTTGACACATTTGGCATTTTACCGGGTTTATTTGCCGATGGCAAACCTGAACCGGTAATTGCAGCTAAAAAAATAACACCAAAAAAGAAAAAACGTTGATTTGCTTTGGAAACTGTGCTATACTATATAAGCTTTAAGCGCAAAAAACGATTTACATCCACCCGTAGTTAAGTTGGATATAATAGCAGATTCCGATTCTGAAGGGCGGGGGTTCGAGTCCCTCCGGGTGGGCCAAAGAAGAAAAAAGTCGCAACAAATAGTTGCGGCTTTTTTCTTATACTTTGTATTATTCACTATTCATTCCCTGCAGCTTTTTCTTATCCGTAATAGATACTGATTCCGCTTTGCGGATGAATCGCAAATAGTTTTGCAGGCTTTGCTCTGAAAGCAGAGCTTTAATTTCTAAGGTACAATGAGGTCCGTTATTCTGTCATTAACGGTTGTTCCTGTTTATCAACTACTATGACCTCAATGCCTTGTTCATCAAACTTCTTTAAATCCTCTTCAGAAGCATCCCAATCTGTAATAAGTGTGTTTATACATGACGATGGACATATACTTACAATAGAGTTGAATCCTATTTTTCCTGTTGGATATAATCCAATAGCTTGTTTAGAATTTGCAATTACGGAATTTATCAAGCCAATATTTCTGGTTTTCTGAATTGATAGCCCAAAATCTGCTGAAATGGCACTAGAAGTAATAAAACATTTATCGAATCTAAACCTGTTTAGTGTTTCAATTGTGAATGAATCATAAAAATTTCCATTTGCACTTATTTCACCTCCGGTAACAATTGTAGTTATTTTTTCCTTAGTTCTTAATTCATCTGCTATAGAAATTGAATTGGTAACAACTGTACATTCTAAATCATTTGGGATATTTTGTGTCATTAAATATCCAATACTCGCTGGACAAAAATAAACAACATCCTTGTTTTTTATTAAAGAGACAGCTTTTTTTGCAATTGCAAGGTAATTATCTTTAATATAAGGAACCCTCTCTTTTGCCGACAAATCATGGCACTCACCACCACTTCCAATTTGTCTAATGGGTATCGCTCCTCCATGTGTTCTTTTCAATAACCCTTTTTCTTCTAGTATCCTTAAATCACGTTTTGCTGAATCATAACTGACATCAAATTTTTCTTGTATTTCTGAATTTAATATGCTACCATTTTTAGCAAGTAAATCTAAAATAGCTTGATGTCTTTCTTCAATAAACATAATTACACCTTCCTCAATAAATTTAGATAAGTTAGTGTCGATTTTTCTTTATCTGTTCACATTATATAACGAATATTAACGGTTGTCAACAAAATCGTTAATATTCGTTATCCGTTTTTCTATAGCAACCACGTATAATCTCTACTTGATTGCATTTATTTTGTGCTCTTTCTCTTTTCGCTTTTCTCTCTTCTCTCGTTTTTCAGCGACTTTTTCCAGATACAAAGATACGAGATAAAAGAGAAAAGAAGAATTGACTTGATGCAAAGCGGGTGTAATAATAAAATTTGTCTGATAAAATATAGATAGAGATTATCTGTCCGGCTGTGTAAAAACAGGCTTTTGGATTTTAAATCACTTTTAAAGTGGGTGTGACTATCTATATTTTTAATAATTTTGGTTGTTGTAGCAGTGAGCATATAAAACACTTTATTTTGTATTTCAAGTAGTGAAACTAAATTTTGAGGTTTTGTTTTTACACAGCTTTATATAATGAGAAGGTGTAAATATAAATGAGAGAATGTGCGTTTTGCAATTTGTCTGTTCAAGATAAAAGACGGACTATTTATGAAAATTCAGATTGGATTGTATTTCTTGCGGATAAACAAGATTATATCGGCAGATGCATCGTTGTCTGCAAGACGCATTGTGAAAGTTTGTCGAATTTGAATATAGAACAGTGGATTTCTCTGAAGGTAGTTGTAAATTCTCTTGAAAATATGTTGAAATGTGAATTAGGTGCAACAATGTTCAATTGGTCGTGTCTGATGAATGATTCTTATAAATCAGATTATCCAACGCCACATCTTCATTTCCATATGCGTCCCAGATATGCGAAACCGGTCATCATAAATGGTCGCAAATATGAAGATGATGAGTTTGCACATCACTATAACAATAAGAAGCAATCCTTGATTTCAGATTGTACTACAGATTTAATCTTTCAAATGTTAAAAGAAAAAGTGGACTCTTATTTCACATTATGAGTAGTAAGTTATCCCGAGCTTGCGCAAGGGAAAGCTCCCAAGCCGGTGCAGGCTTCGGGGCACAAAGGTTGGATAGCTGTCATTGAACGAAACCGCGGTCGGTTTGCAGTCGGCTATGGGAAAAGCATTTCGGTCTTCCATCACAAAACGCCTACGAAGTCCCTTATTTTCCAAACACCCACAGGAAAAAGCATGCTCGATACCACACCCTTTTCCGCTAAAATAGGTGCGGCAAAGCCAGCCTGCCTGGCCTGCCTGCAGAGCAGACTTTTCCCGCTTTGCGGATGAATCGCAAATAGTTTTGCAGGCTTTGCTCTGAAAGCAATTGAGATTAATTTAATGATATAGTAGTATTGTATTATTTACGCAAAATGATATACTATAATTGTTGATATAAAACTAAACGAGTATTCAATGTAGGAAACGGTCAAACACGTTCCCTGTGGAGAAAAATATGATGAATTATGAGCTCAACAAGCCAATATCTGTAAATGAAATTGTCGAATTAAGGAATTCGGTTGGTTGGAACGGAATGAAGGAATGTTATAACAACGTATTGATGACATCATATTTTCACATAGCCTGCTATGATGGTAATATGTTAATCGGGTATATCGATGTTGTAAGTAATGGCGTAACAGACGCATATATCCAAGATTTAATTGTAAATCCCAAGTATCAAAACAAAGGGATAGGAACAGAATTAATGAATAAAACAATTGCATATCTTAAAGAAAAAAATATATATGCAATATCTGTATTGTTTGAAGAAAGATTGAAAGAATTTTATAAGAAATTTGGTTTTAATATGATGTTAGCAGGACAAATGGAAACATATAAGTGCGATTGATGGATCGGACAAGACCGTTCCCTGCACCTATACTAACTACCTGTTATGAACACAATGTGTATCTATCACATTGTGTTTTTTTCGTATTGTATGCCCAAAAGTACAAGTGTGATATATATGTTTAATCCATTCTTGGTTTGTGGTGTAGAAATTGAAAAATTTTTTATCTATAATAATGTCGTAACGTTACATAATCGGATTAGGAGTGATTAACATGGATATTGGAGCAACCATTAAGAATTTAAGGCAAAAAAATGGCATAACACAGCATCATCTTGCAGAATGTTTGAACGTTAGCATGCAAACTATATCAAGATGGGAAACAAGCACAACCTATCCAGATATCGTTATGCTTCCAATTTTAGCCAAGTACTTTCATGTAACTGTTGATTACTTACTCAACGTTGGAGGAAATATCACTATGAAAACTATTGAACAAAAAGATTATTAGTCAGAGAATGGGATGAAAATGACGCAGCTGATTTGTTTGAAATAAAACAAAAATCAAATAATTTTATGTCTTATCTGCAATTTGACACGATAAATGATTGCCTGGATTGCATTAAAATTTGGAAAGAGTATCAGGAAATGTATCCTGTCATTCTCAAAGAAACAGGTAAACTTATTGGAGTTGTCGGGCTTGTTGACATAGGTAGATATGAGGGTTACAGAGAAATCGAGGTTCATATTTGTGACAAATATGCTCATGTAGACTATGTTACAGAAGCTCATAAACTGATATTAGATTATGGATTCAATAAGCTTAATCTATCTGTCGTCTTTGCTTATTGCCAGTGTAATGATGAAGTATTACAACAATCTATGATTAACACGGGATTTACTTACGAAGGAAGGTTAAGAAAATTTGGAAGGGATAAAAAAGATAGAATGAGATATTCAATTATTAAAGATGAATGTTATTCTTAACAAACATGATGAACACGATCTACATATACACCATTCCACCGAAACTCCGGGTATACCCCGCTTTACGCTCGACAGACTCACACCGTATAATTCGGCTTGCATAACTTTTTCCTTTTCTCATTGAGAGTTTGACAACCGCTGGCCGTTTCCGGGTTTCCTGTGTTATACGGTTCACGGGAAATTTCTCGTTGATATGGTATAATGGTTGGTGGTGAATTCATTATACCATATCTTATGAGAGGCTTCCTTTTTTTGTTGGGTCATATCATTTTAACACATGCATATTTCAAAAACTTGATTTACCGGCGTCGTTTGCTATGGGCTCCGGTATCTTTATCGTTTCCATTTTCCAATGCAAACTCGGAAAGCCTCATTTTAATGTGCTGTTTTCCGGGTTTTCTTTATAGTTTTTACGCACTTAACGGCTAATTGGAGCAATTGTTCCGGAGCAGTGCAAGTATTTCTCCACCATGTCGGATTCATACAAGCCGCCAAACATTATTCTTAACGCCAAAAAGGCATGAATGCAATTTTCCAACTCGCATTCATGCCTTTCTAAATCGCGTAAGAACGAAACAAGATTACGCAAAAATCTTAATCATCGGTTTCTTCCTCGGGCAAAAGAGTAATTTCAAGTTCCTGTGCGCGTCGGTCATCTACACGTGTAACAGCGACCAAAAGCCGGTCAAACGCAAATTTATCTCCCGTCTCCGGAATTTTCCCAAGCTGTTCCATCACCCATCCATTAACCGTTGCTGCATCCGGCTCTTGGTGAACATCAAAAAATTCCAGCAGCCGATCCAACCCTACTGTACAAAGCACGTGATAGCAGTCATCACTTATCTTTTGAATTTCCTGAATAACCTCATCATGTTCGTCCCAAATTTCGCCCACCAATTCTTCCAAAATATCTTCCATCGTAACAATACCCACGGTGCCGCCATATTCATCTGCCACAACCGCCATATGAGACTTGTTTTGCTGCAAAAGCTGGAGCAGACTGCGAATCTTAATACTTTCCCCAACAAACACTGCCGGCTTCAAAATTGCGGTTACCGGCACATCTGTTTGATAGGCACGGTTGTGGAAGTCCTTTTCCAGCAAAATTCCCTTGATGTGATCGATGCTTTCCTCATAGACCGGCAGCCTGGAATAATTAGTTTTTGCAAACATCTGTGCAATTTTTTCTTTGCTGTCTTTTTGATCCACGGCCTCTAAATCAACACGCGGCACAAGGACGTCACGTGCTTCCCTGTCATTAAAGGTAATTGCATTACGAATCAGACCGCTCTCCTGCTCATTAATTCCACCTTCGTTTTCCGCCTCCTGTACAATGGTAAGCAGTTCATCTTCCGTCACTTTTCGGTCGTCGCGATGTACAAACACTCTGCTCAAAAACTTTTTCCACTGTGCAAACAAAAAATTAACCGGTGTCAACAATATCATCAGAACACGTAACACTGGGGCAGCAAACATTGCAAACCGCTCCGGCGATTCCTTTGCAAGGCTCTTTGGCGAGATCTCTCCAAAAATTAATACCACTACCGTGATCACTGCCGTGGAAACCGTTGCGCCTTCGGAACCGATCAAATTCACAAAAAAGACTGTCGCAATAGATGCCAGTCCAATATTGACAATGTTGTTTCCCACTAAAATTGTGGAAAGCAGATTATCATACCGGTCTGAAAGACTCAGTACACGTTGCGCCCGGAAATCGCCGTTTTCTGCCATTGTTTTGATTCTCACACGGTTAAGTGTGGAAAATGCCGTTTCTGTTGCAGAAAAAAAAGCAGAAAAGATGACAAGCGCAACCATTGCCAATATGGTTCCTATACTGTGACTGTCCATAAAAAATCAATATCCCCTTGCAGTCTAAAGTTAAATTTATTATGATTATAATAGAAATTGGTAGGTTTGTCCACCATATTAACGATCTTGCGGTGTTCGGCGGTATTCCCGGGGAGAAACTCCCCAGCTTTCACGAAAAATGCGGCTGAAATAAAGCGGATCGCGATAACCGATTTGTTCCGCAATCTCATTGAACGGGAGGCTTGTCTGTACAATGAGCTCACGTGCGCGGTGCATTCTCAGCATCGTAATATATCCCCGAGGCGAAATTCCCGTCACTTTTCGAAACACCGCCCGGTACTGACTTTCACTCAAGTGCTCCATCTCTGCCATCTGAGCAACGGAAATCTCGTCACAATAGTTCCTGTGTATGTAATTCAGAGAATCAGAAAGTCGATCGGTACGTTCATTGCCCCGGTGTTCACTTTTTTCATACAGACGCCCAAACAGAACACATAATTGTGTTGCTAATGCGCCCACACAAAGATCAAAACACTCTTCCCTACGGATAAATTCGGAAAAAATGCGTTGAAACATAATCACAAGCTCTTCCTTCAGACCAATGCTCATCGGCTTATGATCCTCCAGCCGGCATTTCTGCAGCAGAGCGTACGCATCCGTTCCGGTGATATGAATCCAATAATATAAAATCGGTTCACTGCCGCTGCTTTTATAACGGTACGGTTTTCCGCTGAAAAACACAATTGCCTGACCTGGATGCAATATCTCCTGCTTATCCTCAATCCAAACGGTCAGCTCTCCGGAATAGAGATACAACAGATAATTATCATTGCGCTTATCAATGGTTTCAAACGGGACGTTCATCATGCACTGCCCCGTGCAGTTAACCACCAATGGCAACTCCGTGTTGCTGCAATTGTTGACCGTACCATCCAGAACGCGATAATACCCCTGCGAATTCATCTATTCCGCCTGCCTTCCACGGTTTTAGTTTCCATTTGCACCTGTCCCCCGCACTGATTATCAGGGACAAGTTGTGCTGACACCTCACCGAACTGTCCTACAATATCCTTCTAACACTTTTTTAATAGAATATCGTATTTTTAATAAATTATCAATAGCAAATAACCTAACTAAGACATGATGAATTTCGCAATTTCTGCATAACATTTTACAAATTTAGAGCACACCCTTTCACTTCCGTTCGCCTGTAGCTTCACCCAGGCAGTACACGGTACCGGTAAGGTCGGAACAAACAGCGTGAGTAAGTCACGGAAATCACCGCAAAATCACGGTATACTATGATCATCCTGATAGAAAGGGTGATTGAATATGTCAGTCATCAAATTAACAAAAGAAAATTTTCAAACGGTGGTTCTCAATTCCGACAAAGCGGTGTTAATTGATTTCTTCGCAGACTGGTGCGGGCCTTGCCGTATGATGTCTCCCATCGTGGATGAAATTGCAGCAGAAAAAACGCAATATAGAATCTGCAAAATTAATGTGGATGAAGAACCGGAACTGGCACAAACATTTCAGGTTGCAAGCATTCCCACACTTGCCGTGATAAAAAACGGAAAGCTCTCTGCAAAATCTGTTGGAGCAAAGCCGAAACGCGCAATTCTTGAACTGTTAGAGAGCTAATTTCAAAAGCTTTTGTTTGTCTAAAATCACCACTCCGTCGTGTGTGCGCTCCGCAATGCCTTCTGCCTTGAAATATTTCATCATGCGGGAAACGACCTCACGTGCCGAGCCCATATATTTGGCAATCTGTTCATTGGAAAGCTTAATGAGATTACCGCCGCTCTTAGCAATTTCGTCACTTAAAAAAATTGCAAGGCGGCGGTCAAAACTCATAAACAGTATCTGTTGCATTACCCACATGACTTCGGAAAACTTCTCCACTGCCATTTCCAAAGCATAAACCTTTACGTTTAAATTCCTTTCGGAAAGGTCTGAAAAGCTTTTGCCATTCAATACAAAGCATTCACTTTCGGTTTCCGCATCTACCATAACGTCAAAGGTAATTGCATTCAGTACGCAGGAGGCCGAAAGCATGCAGACTTCTCCGGGATACAGGCGGTACAGGGTAATTTCTTTTCCCTCGTCTGACAGCATATAGGCGCGTATACAGCCCGATTTTACAATAATTGCGCCTGTACATTTGCCGTCACCGCCATGAATATTTTCCCCCTTATGATACCGCATCCATGTTGTAAATCTGCACATTTGCTCCTGTTCGTCGGGATTCAGTGTTCCCCAAAACGGAAATATTTTCGGATAGAGTTCATTGCAATAATCCATAAACAACGCAGCCCCTTTCAATTTTTACAGCTGATACCAATTTCTGTTGAAACGGAAATCAAAATTCTTGAGAAACGGCATGAATCCAAAATTTTTTCTCGACTGTTATTCCGGTCTTCATTGGAAATCAATATAAATCAGTCGGATAACAAAGCGCATGTATTCCCATGTAAAAAACATCAGCGGTATTCGTTCATACCGCAAAAACTTGTGAAAGGAAATGGATCAGATGAAAACAATTATTATCGGTGGTGTCGCCGGTGGTGCATCTGCTGCCGCAAGACTCAGACGCCTGCAGGAAAAAAGCGAAATTATTCTTTTTGAACGGGGCGAATATATCTCTTTTGCAAACTGCGGTCTTCCCTATTATATTGGCGGTGCTATTAAAGATTCCGGCAGATTGACGCTTCAAACTCCCGAAAGTTTTTATCAAAGATTTCGCATCGATGTCCGCATTAACAGTGAAGTAACCGCTATTGATCCCAAAAACAAAACGGTAACTGTTACCAATTGTTTAAATAATAACGTTTATACTGAAAGTTATGACACTTTAATTTTGTCTCCCGGTGCAGAACCCATAAAGCCTAATATAGCCGGAATCCAGAACGACAAGGTATTTACTCTGCGAAATATCCCGGATACCTTTAAAATCAAAAAATATATCGAAGGAAACCATCCGCAATCGGCAGTGGTTGTCGGTGGCGGCTATATCGGCGTGGAAATGGCAGAAAATCTGAAAAACGCCGGTCTCGATGTAACGATCATTGAACTTGCGGACCATTTGATTGCTCCATTGGATTTTGACATGGCGGCCGATGTGCACGAGTATATGAAGCAAAATGGCATTCATTTGCTTCTGAACAATGGTGTCACCGCAATTGAGGACAATGGCAGCAACCTGAGCGTCAAGCTGAACAATGGCATCATCCATGCGGATATGCTGATTTTATGTGTAGGTGTACGGCCGGAAACCGCTTTGGCTAAAGACTGCCAAATTAACACCAATCAACGCGGATCCATTATAGTTAACGCAAATATGCAAACCAATTTCCCCGATATTTATGCCGTCGGCGACGCAGTTGAAGTCATGGATTTTATCACTGGAAATCCTGCATTTATCCCGCTTGCCGGCCCTGCCAATAAGCAAGGACGCATTGCAGCGGACAATATCGCCGGAATTTCAACGCAATATAACGGAACACAGGGGTCTTCTGTGCTGAAAATTTTTGATATGACGGTTGCAACCACCGGGTTAAACGAAAAATCCGCTGCTGCAAACAACTTGGATTATGATAAAACCTATATCTATTCGGGTTCTCATGCAGCATACTATCCCGGCGCTTCCAATATGTCAATCAAGGCCTTATGGGATAAAGCGACACTCAAATTGATTGGTGCTCAGATTGTCGGTTTCGATGGCGTAGATAAACGTATGGATGTATTGGCAACCGCGATTCGTTTTGGTGCAAAAATTACTGATTTAACCTCTTTGGAGCTTTGCTATGCCCCTCCATTCGGAAGCGCAAAAGACCCGGTCAACATGCTGGGATTTGTTGCTGAAAACATTGTCTCCGGCAAGATCAAGCAGTTCTTTTGGCATGATGTTGCCGCACTGCCGCGTGACGGCAGCGTCACACTTTTGGATACCCGTACCAAAACAGAAGTATCGCGCGGCAAAATCGATGGTTTTATCAACATTCCGCTTGACAATCTGCGGGAGCATCTGGACGAAATCCCGAAGGACCGCCCGGTTTATGTCCACTGCCACAGTGGTCTGCGCAGTTATATTGCATGCCGCATTCTTTCCGGCAACGGGTATGACTGTTACAACCTTGCAGGGGGCTGGCGTCTCTACGAATCCGTCGTAAAGGAAAAGGCGGTACCGGAATATATTTGCACGGAATGTAAGTAAAAATAGTTTTATTAAAGCATGAAAGCGTATCCCGATTTCAAACAATATCGGGATACGCTTTTGCTTAATGATTTCCGCAGGAACCTTGTCCGCAGCCATGCGCACCGCAAACGTGGCCATCGTTTGCGTGTTGCTGGTCATGGTGATTACAATGGACATCGGGATTGTATATCAGAGTGCCGGAGAGAAACGCCTCAACCGCCTCATCTGCATTTCCGCTTACTCCGCCGTAAAGCTGAATTCCAGCTTCTGCGAGCGCATTCTGTGCACCTCCTCCAATTCCTCCGCAAATCAGCACATCCACCTTTTGCATAAAAAGTAACTCTGCAAGTGCGCCGTGACCGCTTCCATTGGTGCTGATTACCGTTTGACTCACCACTTGATTATCGTTTACCTCATAAAGCTTGAACTGACCGGTATGTCCGAAATGTTGAAAAATTTGACCATTCTCATACGTTACTGCAATTTTCATTTACGTTTTCTCCTCATCATTTTGATAGCATGGATGTTTATGGCAAAGTTGCTTACAGCCTCTGCCACATTGCTTTCCATAGCATTTGCAAACCACATAGTCTCCACCGGAAATAATCATTTTTTTGCTGTTGACAATAGAATCTGCAATTTTTGTTCTTGCGCTGTCATAAATCCCCTGCACGGTCGTTCTGGAAATATGCATTTGTGCAGCGCATTCCTCTTGTGTATTTTTTTCAAGATCAATGAGTCGAATCGTCTCATACTCATCGACCGTCATAAAAACGGATTGTGCTTCATCGGGGTTTTCCGGCAAGAACAATCCGCTCTTTGGCATACAGCAGACGAACCTTTTTTTTTGCGGCCTGGGCATATCGTCGTCTCCTTTTTTCCGTCATATGTCAGATATAGCATATCACCGTTTCCGGCATATGTCAATATCATATTTTTTCATAAAACTTTGAAAATTCCACTATGCAAGACTCCGATTTTGTTTCAATACTAATTTTCAACAAAACAAATTTACCATAATATTCGTGCAAGCCTTGCTATCTAAAAGACAAATAAAAAACCAGCAACCGATTCGGTTACTGGTTTTACATGGCATTTAACACCTAAAAAGATTTCTTGAATACTTACTAATTGTTTAGTACGTTAATTTCAAGATAATAGATGATCAAAACTTTTTGCAACTGATTTTAGCTGTTTGGTAGTCTGTCAGTAAACATAATCAGATCTGATGTAATCTTTTCATTTTGAGTAAGCGGCTTAAATGTGCCATTCTTATAGAGAATATCCATCACCATAACTGCAACGGTATTGCTGACGAATCCGCCAACGCCCCAGCTGATGATCAAATCTCTCATCTGCGGCGGATAATTTTTTGCTCTCATTTCGGCAGCTTCAAGGGCAAAATTTGCAAATTTCTTTTTTGAATCTTCATCAAGCTCGGGGATTATTTTAAAGAAATCGTCTGCCTGCCCTTTGACGACCATAATATTAACTTTGTTACCATCGATCAGATATTTACGGTCGCGCAAGCGTTTGAATTTCTCCGCATTAGCAGACGTTTCGGAAATTGCACCCGTCATAAACTCATATAAATACTCGTAGTCTGAGGTCAGATTGTTTTGCCAGTACCCTTCTCTTGAGCAGAATTTTGTATCCATTGACCATGAATATACCGGGTATTTTTCTGACCAACGAGTCATATTGCCGCACGATCTCAAATCTTCCGGTTGCAATTTTGGTTCATAGTCCGTGTCAATTTGCTTTGATGGCAGTTCTATGAATGTAATAAAATCACCGCCGCCAGTTGTTTTTATGTGATATTTCGATAAATCCTTGTTGACCGGAAGCTGGCATTTATTCGCTACACCGTAAAATATGGCAACAGCTTCAAATAATTCCCGATTGCCGCCCGGAATATAGACATTCGGATAATTTGCAACCGCTTTACGAATGGAATCAACATATTCACCTGCAAGATATTCTGCAATCTCGTGTTGCTTTTTATGACAGTTTTCAATTTCTTCAAGAGAAAATGTTTCCGGCTCGAATCGCACGTAGGTTGTATAGCGATTTTTTGCCTGTCTGACTAAAAAGCCATTATCCTCAAGAAAACTTATTTTATCTTCAATAAAAACGGGCGTGACACCAAGCTCCTCAGCGATTTCTTCTCTCGTTTTCGGCTCAAAATAAACGCTGTAAACAATATTTAAGTTTAAGCTGTCGTTCAAATAAAACTCAGGACCGCCGTTTGAACCAGGATCACCGCTATGTCCAATATTCTTTGCTTTGATCGGTTTAAGTCCCAATTTTCCGATTTTTCTTTCCATAATAAAACCTTCTTTCAATTCGTTCCTTGCTTTGTTTAGGTGCCATTTTACCGTGCCGATCGGTAATTGCATCGCGGATGAAATGGCGGCAATACTTTTGTTTTCGTAATAGTATGAAAAAACAATTTCACGACGAAGCTTTGTCAAAAAAGAAATCTCTCTGCGCAGCTGCATTAACTGTTCACTGTCATCATCAAAGTAATTATCAAAAAACGGTATTTCTATTCCGTCAATTGAAATTCCTTCATTTTTTTTCTTTGATGAAACGAATTTTGAGTACACATGCATGCTGATTTGCCAGACATATCCGTCAATATTGTAAATTTTAGCCGACTTTAATAACGAACGATAAAGCTCACAGATAATTTCGGCGCAAAGATCTTCAGCTTCATCGTAACTGAATGCTTTTGTTACGGCAAAACCATAGACTTTGGGTAAATATTCAGTTGTAAGCTCGTCTGCTTTTTGTTTATTCATATTTTTTACTCCGGTACCGTTTGACTATATAGTGGAACGAAAATTAAAAAGGTTGGTACTTTCGGTTATATTTTACCACAAATCCATAAAAAATTTTAATCCATATAGCTCTCAAATTCGGAATGCAAAGAAAAGATATTGAATTTGCTTTAAATAAATTAGCTTTGGTTTTAGTTCATTTCTCCCTAGGGCACTGAAATCGGGGATTTGCATCTTTTTATTTGCACTTAAATTTTGACACGAAAAAAACCCAGAAACCGTTATGGTTACTGGGCTTTTTTGTAAGCATCTTTTTTGGTGCTTAATCATGGTTGCGGGAGGCGGATTTGAACCACCGACCTTTGGGTTATGAGCCCAACGAGCTACCGGGCTGCTCCATCCCGCGTCATTTAGCTTAATTATTATAACAAGTGGGAAGCGGTTTGTCAACCCCTTTTTTATGTTTTTTTCAGAAATTCTAATCATTGTAATTTTGCATAAATTTGTATCTGATTCACGTTAAAACAATGTCGCTTGACAATACAAATATGCACTTGATATAATTGAGCTAAGATCTGGAAATTTGTTAAAATAATTGAGATTGAGGCGTGTTTTATGAAGTATTCTGCATATGAAAATCGAAAAAAAACAGACACCTTTTTCACACCGCAAAACGGAAGCGCGGTTTACACCGGTCAGCTTTCGGACGCCATTCATTACATTGAACAAGCACAATTGATGGATCCTGCACTATGGTCGCTGCTTGTAGAACAATTTCGCATTGGAAACGTGGACGATCATGACTTCGGCTGGAGAAGTGAATATTGGGGCAAAATGATGCGCGGTGCCTGTTTTACATATGCGTACACGCAAAACGAGACGCTCTATCGTGTATTGGAAGATACCGTACGTGATCTTTTAACAACACAGGATCAATACGGACGCATTGCATCCTATTCTATCACAAAAGAATTTCACGGGTGGGATCTTTGGGGCAGAAAATACGTTTTGCTGGGACTGCAATATTTCCTTGAAATCTGCCAAGATAACGGATTGGCAGAGCAGATTGTGCGCGCAATGTGTCTCCATACCGATTACCTCTGTGAAAAAATCGGCAATGATGAAATCGGTAAAATACCGGTAACTAGCACCTCGGAATGGTGGCTGGGTTTGAACGCCTCTTCGATTCTTGAGCCAATTGTCCGCCTTTATAATTTGACTCAAGAAAAAAAATATCTTGATTTTGCCAAAACAATTATTGATGCCGGCGGTATGAAGGGTTTCAACATTTTTGACGCCGCACTGGAAGGAAAACTTTATCCTTATGAATACCCTGTCTCAAAAGCATATGAGATGATTTCTAACTTTGAAGGCATCATTGAATATTATCGTGTAACCGGAGATGAAAAATACAAGACCATGGCAGTTAACTTTGCTCGTCTTGTAATTGACTCCGACATTACAGTAATTGGTTCAGCCGGAACAACGCATGAGCTTTTTGACCATTCCAGAATTCACCAGTTTGATCCGCGGTATGACGGCATTATGCAGGAAACATGTGTAACCGTAACTTGGATGAAATTCTGTTATCAGTTGCTGTGTCTGACCGGCGATGCGGCATATGCCGATCAAATGGAACGTTCGATTTATAACGGCTTATTGGGTGCGATCAATGTCAACGGTCATGTCTGCGAAGGGCAAGTGTTTAATTTTGACAGTTATAGCCCACTTCTCAACGGATGCCGCGGGAGAGGAATTGGCGGACGCAAAGATATCATTAAGGATCGTTTTTGGTGGGGATGCTGTGTTGCAATTGGGGCTGCCGGAACCGGTCTGATCGGCATGACCGCTGTAATGCAGGCTAAAGATGGAGCCGCCGTCAACCTCTACTTGCCGGGAAACTCCACCATCCAACTGCCTGATGGAGGCAATGCCCTTCTTCATTTAGAAACCGCTTATCCTGCAGACGGAAATGTGCGTATTACCGTTTCACCGGACCGAGACAATATCTTTACCATATTTGTGAGAATTCCTGCGTGGAGCAAACAAACCTCTCTTACCGTCAACGGCATACCCGTTTCGGTCGTTCCCGGTAGTTACGCAAAGTTAACAAGAGAGTGGAAAAACGGTGATATCATCGATCTTGTATTGGATATGAGAACCGCTATTCTGCGTGCGGAATCAATGGATCCCTGCGCCGATGCTGCTTCTATTTGCCACGCTGCCCTGCAAAGAGGCCCCGTGATGCTCGCGCGGGATTCTCAATTGGGAGAAAATATTTCTACCCCAGTAACTCTGGAGGATTATGACGGTTACGCTGTGGTGGAACCGTGCCATACGGCTAATTTTGCGGTTCAGCAGGAATACCGGGTTAAGACGGATACTGGTTATATTACGGTTGTCGATTATCCTTCCTGTGGGCAAAACTGGGACGCTGCTGCACCTGTTACCGTCTGGATTACCACAAAATCATAATTAAATTAACTGCTGTACATCACTTGATTGCCCTCACCCATTTTTTTGAAATATGGCTGCAAGGGCAGAACAAAAATTTGCAAAAATATGGTCCTATGCGTTTTTTGTCCGATAGCGAATGAGTAATCGAGTAATCCGTATAAATGGGGCAAACAGTAATCTCTACGAGTAATACTGCGTCAGAGAGCCTGCGGTCTGCGTGTTACAGACCGCAGGCTCTCTTTTTATCTTAACCAGTTAATTATTTTTCGCAGGTTAATTGTAAAATGAAATTGAACACATAAAAATGTCCACAGTGAATGGGATATCTGTTAGAATAAAGTTACC